>JBGTJP010000072.1:0-27079 GCA_041745075.1 Pyrinomonadaceae bacterium
TGTTTTGCCATCAGATAGTCGGTGACCTTTACCGGGTCGAATCCCTCGATCCAAAAATTTCCGATCGCACAAAATTGTTTCGGGTCGAAAGAAGTATTGTACCCGATGCCGGGCAAACTGCTTAGCCGCTCCATCCAGAATCTCGAAAGGAAACGAAGGCGCTCTTCCTTCCGCTTTGTGCCGATCGCGTCGTGGAATAGCAATGCTTCGCCAACCGATAGCCTGGTCGCGGAGGAATGCGTCCCGATCTCCTCAAATTTGCGTATGTCGGCCTTGTTCGTATCTTCCGCGGCCATCAACGGCCATACGTTAGGAATTTTGTCCTTGCGCACATAAAGCAGACCCGCACCTTTCGGAGCATATAGCCATTTGTGCAGCGAGCTGCCGAAATAGTCGCATTGCAGATCATCACGAGTGAATTCGAGCTGTGCGAACGAATGAGCGCCGTCAACGACAGTCTCAATACCACGTGCCCGTGCCATGTCGCAGATCTTGCGGACGGGCATTATCTGCCCCGTGATATTGATCTGATGTGAAACAAGTATGAGTTTCGTCTTAGGCGTGATCGCGGCTTCAAGCGCCGCTACGATCTCGTCTGTATCCCGCGGCGCGACGGGGATCTTGACGAGGCTGAGTTTTGGTCCGCCGCGCATCTCCCGCTGCCTCAGGGCGGCCAGCATTCGCGGATAATCCTGCGTTGTGGTCAGGACCTCGTCACCCGATCGAAGGTCGATCCCAAAGAGAAGTATTTGAAGCGACTCCGACGCATTGCGGGTAATGGCGATCTCGTCAGTTTCACAGCCGAACAATTTAGCGAGACCGGCACGGATCGTTTCAGCCTGCGGTTCAAGCGTTTGCCACATCGTGTAAGCGGTGGCGTCTTCCTGATGTTTGTACCGGGCAAAGGCTTCGGTCACAATCCGGGGACTGGGGCTTGTCCATCCACTGTTGAGGTTGATGTTGCTCCGCGAAATGGCAAACGCCTGGGATATTTCACCCCAATATTTTTCATTGGTCGCGGCTTCGAGCGGTGAAAGATGGGCGACGCTCCGTCCGGCGTCCTGAACCGTCTCAAGCAGAGACGCGACCGCCGGCGACAAAAGGGCCATCAAACCAAGACCTTTGCCGGCGGAAGCGAGAAGCTTACGACGGGTTAATTTTCCCGCAATGTCCATCGATATAGTTGATGAAGGAGCGATCCGGGAGATACATTCGACATCGAAGTCGTTCGGCCACTTTTAGCCCTTTGGCAACCCTTTTTGCGCCACGTCAGCGACTATGCTGCAGAACCGGTCGAGTTCCCAAAGCGTCGTGTAAACATTCGGCGTTATGCGGATGCCTGTGAATTCTTCGTGAACGATCGGGGTTGTAAATATTTTGTGTTTCGACATCAAATAACTTCCCAGTTCGCGCGGATCGATGCCATCCACCTTGAAATTTGCGATCGCGCAGGACTGCATCGGATCGAACGAGGTATTGAATCCGACTTTGGGGATGTCCTTTAATTTGTTCATCCAATAACGAGAGAGGTAGCGAAGCCTTTCTTCTTTCCGCCTGCCGCCGATAGCGTTGTGAAAGAGGATCGATTCGCCGATCGCTAACCGCATCGCGGCCGAATGTGTTCCGATCTCTTCAAACTTTCGAATATCGTTTTTGTTCTTGTCTTCGGAAGCCATCAAGGCCCAGATCTTTGGGATCTTTTCCTTACGGACATAGAGCATTCCCGTGCCTTTAGGGGAAAATAACCACTTGTGAAGGGAAGTGCCGAAGTAATCACACTGCAGATCTTCCCGCTTGAAATCGAACTGGGCGAACGAATGCGCACCGTCAACAATGGTTTCGATACCTTTTGACCGGGCGAGTTCGCAGACCTTTTTTACGGGATTGATCTGGCCGGTCAGATTTATCTGGTGCGATATAAGTATGAGCTTTGTTCGCGGCGTGATCGCCTGTTCATAGACGGCGGCGATATCGTTTACGTTCTTTGGAGCGATCGGTATCTTTATGAGCTTTAGTTTCAAGCCCTCGCGGAGTTCACGCTGCTTCAGCGTCGTCAGCATTCGCGGATAATCCTGCGTGGTCGTCAATATCTCGTCGCCGGATCTGAGATCCATTCCCATCAGGAGAATTTCGAGCGACTCGCTTGCGTTTCGCGTGATCGCGATCTCTTCCGGATCGCAGCCGAAGATCTCGGCGAGACCTGTGCGGATCGTTTCCGACTGCGGCTCAAGCAATTGCCACATCGTGTAGGCGGTCGCGTCCTCCTGCTGCCAGGTGTAGCGGACGAAAGCTTCGGTAACGATCCGCGGACTAGGGCTGACGCCGCCGTTGTTTAGATTGACGATGCCGCGAGTTACCGAAAACGCCTGCTGAATTGCCGTCCAATAATCTTCTGCCGAGGCGACATCAAACGCGGAAAGATGTTCAACCGCTTTTCCTGCACCTTTTACATCCTGCAAAAGTGATGCGACGGTCGCCGACGAAAGTGCCATCAATCCCGCTCCTTTTCCGATCGACGAAAGAAATGACCTGCGGTCGATGTCAGCGGAAAGCTTTCTTGTAACCATCATTTCCTCTCCTTATCGGACTTAGGCGGACGACTTCGGTCGGTTTCTCTATCGGGTCTCCTCAACCAATTCGCGGGAACAAAAACGGCAAACGTAGGCCTCTGGGTTTAGCAGCCCCTGGCAATGCGGACATGCTCGTGTGTTCCGTTCGCGTTCTTTCCTGGCCAGTGCCACGTTCTGGGCGTACAAGCCAACGCCGATCGTCAACATGATCAGCATGAAAGGTGCCAAACAAAGAAATATATCGAGCGGGCTAAAAAACATTCGCTCAAAACCGCCTTGTCTTATCTAAGGGCGTCGACCAGCTTATCTATATTTTCCCGCTTCATCGTTTCCGTTACGCAGACGAGAAACTCATTTGGCCGGTCCGAATAATATTTGGACAGCTCCAGGCCGCCGACAATGCCGTCGCCGACCCTCACTTCTTCCAGAATCTCAGCCGCCGGCCTCGGCCCCCGCACTACAAATTCATTGAATATTGGAGCGGTAAACGCAATTTCGTAGTCATCGAGCTTTGATATTGCCTTTGCCGCGTACGCAGCCTTTTGCGCGTTTTGGACGGCAACCTCCTGCAAGCCTTGTTTTCCCATTGCTTCCATATAGATGGTTGCGGCAAGCGCGATCAGGCCCTGATTCGTGCAAATATTCGATGTCGCTTTCTCGCGGCGGATGTGCTGTTCGCGAGTGGACAGGGTCAGGACGAATCCCCGGTTCCCATCCTTGTCATAGGCGATGCCGCACAAACGGCCCGGCATCTGTCTGACATATTTTTCCTGGGTCGCAAACAGGCCGACGTGCGGGCCGCCAAAACTCATCGGGACGCCGAAAGACTGTCCTTCGCCAACGACGATGTCGGCGCCGCATTCGCCCGGTGACTTTAGAAGGCCCAGCGAGATCGCTTCGGTAACGACGACGATAAGAAGAGCTCCCACCGCGTGAGCCGCGGCGGCCAGCCGGTCGAGATTTTCGATACACCCAAAAAAATTAGGCGACTGAACCACGAGGGCGGCGGTTTGATCGTCAAGGGCCGACAGGTCAGCCAAACGCCCTGTTTTTTCGTCGAATGCGGCGATTACTATTTGGGCATCGCCATGCTGTGTATAGGTACGAGCAACCTCGCGATATTCTGGATGGACCGAATCGGCAACGACGATCTTGTTCCGTTTCGTTACCCGCTGGGCCATAACATAGGCCTCGGCCATGGAGGTCGAACCGTCGTACATCGATGCGTTCGCGACCTCCATTCCGGTCAATTGGCAGATCAGCGTCTGGAACTCAAAGATGTACTGGAGCGTGCCCTGTGAAATCTCAGGCTGGTATGGCGTGTACGATGTGAAAAACTCGGACCGCTGGATAAGGTGATCGACTATCGTCGGCGAGAAGTGCGAATAAACGCCCGCACCGAGAAAAGACGGCTTCGACGCCGCAGTGTTCCGGGCGGCCATTTCCTCGAGAGCGGCGATCACTTCGGGCTCGGCGAGCGGGTCTGTTACTTCGAGTTTTCGTCCAAGCTGGACGTCCTTTGGTATCGAGCGAAACAGCTCGTCGGCATTAGAAAGCCCGATGGACTCAAGCATTGTTGAGCGTTCCTCGGGCGAATTTGGAATATAGCGCATTTGGTTTTTCGTTGTGGGCCTTTGACTCTTTCAACAAAACCGTAAACTGACCCGGCTCAAAGACCTAAAACCGAAGACCAGGGATCGCTAAGCGTTGGAACTTAAATACTCGTCGTATTCTTCCGAGGAAAGCATCGCGTCCGCTTCGCCCGGGTTCTCCATCTTTACCTTAATAAACCACGCGTCTCCATATGGATCGTTGTTTACCTTTTCAGGCGTGTCGTTCAGTCCGTCATTGACCTCAACCACCTCACCGGCGACGGGTGTGAAGATCTCGGACACGGCTTTGACGGATTCGACCGAGCCAAATGCCTCGTGCGTGCCGAATTTGTCCCCGGCTCGGGGAAGGTCAACATAAACCACATCTCCAAGCGAGCTTTGGGCATAATCGGTGATTCCGATACTCGCGACATCGCCGCTTACTAAAACCCATTCGTGGTCTTTACTGTAACGTAAGTTCTCAGGGATATTTGCCATGTTCTAATTGATGAGCTTGTACAATTCTATTTTTGACGCCTGTAAAACGGCGTTTCGACAACTACTGCGGCCAAATGCTTACCTCTGATGTCAATTTTAATTTCCTGGCCGATATTTGCAAACTGAGGCGGCAAAAAAGCAAGTCCGATGTTTTTCTTTAGGAACGGTGCCGGGCTGCCGGAAGTGACGACGCCGACCTTTTTGTCGCTGATATAAACGTCGAACCCGTCGCGGGCGATTCCCCGGTCGGTCATTTCAAACCCGACGAGTTTTCGTGAAGGCCCCGCTTCCTTTTGTGTGATCAGTGCATCCCGGCCGATAAAATCACCTTTCTGGAGTTTTGTTATCCAGCCGAGTCCGGCTTCCAGGGGCGAAATATCATCGGCAAGTTCGTGGCCATAAAGCGACATTGCCGATTCGAGCCGAAGCGTATTTCTCGCCGCAAGCCCGGCGGGCAAAATGCCGTCCGGTTCACCAAAGTTTCCTGTGTCGAGAATTTTGTTCCACAATTGTTCGGCAAATTCCGCGTTGGCATATACCTCGAAACCGTCCTCACCGGTGTATCCGGTGCGGGAGATAATCGATTCGACGCCGTCAACCTTGCCGGTCGTGAACCAATAATATTTGATCTCATCCAGCGGCGTTTCGGTTAACTGCTGCAGAATGCCGAGTGCTTTCGGGCCCTGGACCGCGATCTGGCAGTAATCCGCGCTTGCGTTGGTCAGGGTGACGGCCTCGTTATTAGTATGTGACGTTATCCAATCCCAATCTTTTTCGGTCGTGGCCGCATTTACCACAAGCAAAAGTTTTTCCGCCCCGAAACGATATACGAGCAGATCGTCAACGACGCCGCCGTTCTCGTTTGTCAGAGCGGAGTAGTGGGCCTGGCCGTCGGCCAATTTGGTTGCATCGTTGGTGGTAAGGCCGTTGACAAAGGCGATCGCATCGACACCTTCCACCCAAATTTCGCCCATGTGTGATACGTCGAACAATCCCGCGGCCGTTCGTGTCCGCATATGCTCTTCGATCACGCCGGCAGTGTATTGAACAGGCATGTCCCAGCCGCCGAAATCGACCATTTTACCGCCAAGCTCGCGGTGGGCTTTGTTCAAAGGCGTTGTTTTTAGTTCGACCTCGGCCATTAGTTTTGCATCCATTAGCTTATCCCGAATTACGTAAAGTCCTGTCGGACGGGAGACGTAAAATTACCCGACGAAATTTCTTTTGAAAAACCTATCTATGATTTTCCTTTGTTGAACGAAAATTGGAGTATCAAAAATTCTTGTTTTGTTCATCTTATTCCTGCTTGTTCTTCTTTTTCGGTGGTTAAAAGGCGAAACCACGGAATAAGATGAACGAGAAGGAAAAAGACATTCGATCAAGGAATTCGTCTGAGTACAGGTTTTTCAAAGACTCTGGAACCTGTTAACCAATTAAATTCTCCGTCTTCACGGCTTTGGTCCTGACCTACTAAATGTAAATTAGTAAAGGGCCGCGCTCAAGCGCTGGGGTCAAAAAGGACGCGTTTAGTTTTTGTTCTTTTTTGCTTCGGGCGGCAGCTTGCCCACAGCCTCAATGATCTGGTCACACAGATCGATCGAATCTATCATCGACCCTTTCTCAATGTCGTTTGTAGATCTGTCCATCTCTGCCTTAAGGGGCCCGAGATAGCGTCCGGCCGCGTTCGCCAAATTCCGCACAGCCGCGGGAAATCGCTGCGGGTCTTTTTTCGCTCGCTTATCTCCTTTATCCCGGATCGGGGCCGCGGATGGATTTGCGGCCAAATTGTCGATGTCGTCAACTGCCTTTTGCAGCAGCCGCTTGATATCGTTAAAAAGTTCGGCACGAGAACCTTTCGGAAGTTCACCCAATGCATCCGAGATCTTCGCCGCATCTTTCCAGCCATTTACATTTACACTGAGTACAAAGAAACGCCGGTCGATCATTCGCGTGATCGCTTCGACACGGTCGTCAATGTCCTGTGCGTCGCGGATTAGCTCGACCTCCTGTTCGGTCATGAAATCGCGACGTTGGGCGGAGATCGCGGCCGAACATACGACAAGGCATATCGCCGCCATTACAAATAAAAAAAAGCGTCTGGAAACAAGGTGATTCATGTTCGTGTTCTCGGCACCACGCTGTCGCCGAAAAGGGGTTCGACCGCTTTTGCTCTCGCATCGCGAACGTATTGGATCAGATTTCTAACATAAGGTTCGTAGGTTGACGGAATGCCGCGTCTGATCAGTTCAAGCCGCGGACGAAATTGTCGCAGGCCGATCTCAAACCGCTTAAAATTATTAAGTATTTTTTTATTGTCTCTGTCGCTGCTGTTCAGGAAAGCCATTGTGTTGTCCATAAGGCCGTGAAAGCCGCCCAATTCCTTATACATATCATCCAACTGTTCTTGAGCGACGAGAAATTCGGCCTGTTTCAGCCGGTCCGCCATAAGTTCAAGTGCAGTTTGGGTGCGTTTCTTAACGTCTTTTGAGGACTCCAGCCGGCCCAGCTCTTCTTTCGATACGACCTTTAGCGGCGGCGGAACTGTGTCAAAGGGAACCTGGCCATTGATGTCTGAAACGAAAAGCGTCAGCAAAACTAGGTTCGCGGCGACGCCGGTCAGAATCTTAATGTCCCATGTTAGGGATCTGTTCATTGCAATCTTGCGCATTACCTCTTTACACTATGTCCGCTTGCCCTTTTTTTCCTTTATCTGCTTCTGAAGGCCGGGCAATCGAAGGTTCACCTTCTCGATCTCAAGTTTGTTCTTTTCGGCATCGGCATGGCGAAGAAAAAGTTGATAATTCGCCATGGCGTCCGGATATTCAAGCAAATGGTCGTGCACGATCGCCAGAAAATAGTACGCAACAGCAGATGATGGCTGCTTTTCGGTGATCCATTGGTATTCGGCCTTTGCTTCCGCGTACCTTTTTAGCTGGAAAAGCGCCGTTGCAAGGTTTGCCCTGATCGTGACGTTGTCCGGTGAAAGTTTCTGAAGCCGGCGTAACAGTTCGACAGCCTCGTCATACATTTTTCCCTGAACAAGGGCGGCGCCAAACCCAACGGCATAATTAATGTTATCTGGTTCGGCTTCAGAGGCACGGCGGCAATAGCCTAATGCTTTTGCCGGATCCGTTGTCCGGTACGCGTAACAAAGGTTTCCCAGGACAAAAGGCTCCCGGGGATTTCTCTCAAGCTGCTTTTCAAGTTCCGCCGGATTTTCAGTTTTTCCTGCTAATATTCTATCACGAAGGACAACTGCGTCCGGCGAAGGATCTTCGATCGCGTTTAGCAGGGCGATCGCGTCATCTGCCTTGCCGTTCGCGAACAACAGCCGTGCCCTTAGAGCCTTTACTCCTCCACTCGACTTTGTCTCGGCTTCGAGCGTGCGGATGACGGCCTCGGCTCCTGCTGTATCGCCTTCGTCCAACATGGCCCCGGCCTTTGACATAAGAGCGAACTGATTTTTCGGCTCAAGCTCAAGGGCCTTGTCAAAACTTGCCCTTGCCGCCGCTTTTTCGTCAAGAGCAACCTCAAGCGCTGCCTTCGCCGCCCATGCTGCCGCTGTCGATTTCACACCACCGGTGAGTAAGGTCAAACGGGCCAACAGATCTTTCAGTTCGCCTGGCGGGGCATTCGAGCGCAGTCGGAGTTCGGTCAAGGCCGAATATGCGAGCGAGTTTTGAGGATCGAGAGCTACTGCTTTTCGTAGTAATTTTTCGGCTTCCGGGTACGCTCCCTTTCCTACAAGAAGCGAACCGAGATTAGCCAGGGCCAGCGTCCACTCCGGCCGAATTTCAAGTGACCTGCGAAAGGCTTTCTCCGCATCATCCTTTCTTCCGAGAGACAACAGGGCACTGCCCCGCTGAAACTCAGCCTCGGGAAATTCGGCAACGGCGGCGATTGCCTTTTCGTAAAGATCGATGGCAGCTTGAAACTGTCCTTTTTCATGAGCGTCCTGGGCCTTTTGGAAGAGTTCGATGGCATCAGCGGACGCGTCACCGTTCTCGTCCTGTGCAAACGTGGCCGAGAAAAGCATGGCACCCAATACGATCAAAACAGAAGACCTGAGCACGCCTGGAACCATCCGCCTGAAAAACGAGTTCGCTTTAGAAATTACCATTATGAAGTTAAGTCCAATCGTACCATCTGTCCCCAGATCAGAGCGAACCGAAAAGAAAGGCGGTCGTTACGAATTTCCATTCAGTTGGTTTGCGTCCTTTGAAACGCTGAGATAATATTTCCCAATTGTGCGAAACCCAAAAGTTCACGGTGTTCCGAGCGGACAATGATCGCAAGACCGCAAATAAAACAAGACAAGCCAACTGAGATCTCAGCCGCGGAAAAGGAGTCAAAGCTGCGCGCTTTGATGCGTGAAATGCGCTCGGTGTTGGTCGCATACTCAGGCGGCGTGGACAGCACTTATTTGGCGTTTATCGCAAATAACGAACTTGCGGGGCAAGCAGTGCCGGTTATGGGCATCTCGCCAAGCGTTTCTGAATTTCAAAGAATTGAGGCGGTCGAAGCGGCCAGATCCGGCGGATTTAAGTTTCGAAAATTGGATACTTTTGAATTCGCCGACAAAAACTACACGGCCAATCCCGCCGATCGCTGTTATTTTTGCAAGTCGGAACTTTACGGTCGGCTTTCGAAACTTGCGGTCGACGAGGGAATGGCATGGGTCCTGGATGGCACAAACGCGGATGATCTGAGGGATCATCGGCCCGGACGGAAAGCCGCTGAAGAGCGGTTGGTACGAAGTCCGTTGGCAGAACTTGGTTTTTCGAAGAATGACATCCGTTTACAAAGCAGATTTCACAACCTTAAGTCCTGGGATAAGCCCGCCAGCCCGTGTCTTTCATCACGGATAGCTCACGGCGTGCCGGTCACGATCGCACGGCTGTCTCAAGTCGAGCAGGGAGAACGCGTCTTGCGAGCCGAAGGATTTAGGGAATTTCGCGTCCGCGTCCACGACGAACTTGCCCGAATAGAGATCAGTAGAGAAGAATTGGCGCGGGCACTGGATATAGAGCTGATAGATAGGATTAAACAGAGTTTCAAAGCGCTTGGGTTTAAATATGTAACTATGGACCTAGAGGGCTTCCGTTCCGGATCGACGAATGGGAAAGTTCCTGCAAAGGCAATAGCGAAAGTCACAAGTAGGTAAAGTGGAGAAGACACAACGATGGCAAATCCGATGGCCGATGAAATGCGGCGATTTAAGGGAAGCGACGAAAAGAACCCTTTTGAGGCGATGAGTGAACGATTCGACCGGGCCGCTCGGCTATTGGGCCTGGACGACGATCTCTATCGAGTGATGCGGGTCCCAAGCCGTGAGATCAAGGTCTATGTTCCGGTTAGACTCGACACCGGGCATATTCAGGTGTTCGAAGGCTTTCGTGTCCAGCACAACTTTGCCCGCGGACCCGCGAAAGGCGGGATCCGCTACGCTCCCGACGTGACGTTGGATGAGGTAAAGGCCCTTTCTGCATGGATGACCTGGAAATGCGCGGTTGTGAATGTCCCTTTTGGGGGAGCCAAGGGAGGCATCATTTGTAACCCGCAGCAAATGTCCCTGGGCGAGCTTGAACGCCTGACGCGGCGTTATACTGCCGAATTGATCGACTTTATTGGCCCTGATAAGGACGTCCCGGCACCTGACATGAACACCAACGAGCAGACGATGGCGTGGATAATGGATACCTTCTCCATGCATGCCCGTCATACCGTGACGGCGGTCGTGACCGGCAAACCTGTGGCACTAGGCGGGTCGCTCGGCCGTCGCGAGGCAACCGGCCGCGGCGTTCTGTTCTGCGTAAACGAAGCGATCAAACGCTACGATCTTACCCCTGACAAGACTTCGGTGGTGGTTCAGGGGTCGGGGAACGTGGGCGGCATAGGGGCCGAGCTGATGCACGAGCAGGGTTATAAGGTAGTTGCCATTTCGGATATCGGCGGCGGAATTCATAATCCGAACGGGTTGAATATTCCGGAAGTGCTCGACTATCTTCAAAAAAACCGCACCCTGGAGCAATATCCGGGTGCCGATCAGGTATCGAACAAGGATCTGCTTGAAATACCCTGCGATGTCCTCACACCGTGTGCGACCGAGAACCAGATCACGTCGGAGAACGCCGATCGCATTAAATGTAAGATCCTGGCGGAAGGGGCAAACGGCCCAACAACGCCTAAGGCCGATCAGATACTCCACGACAAGGGGATCTTCGTTATCCCGGACATACTTGCGAACGCCGGCGGGGTCACCGTTTCATACTTTGAATGGGTACAGGACCGGATGGGATATTTCTGGCCGGAAAGCCAAGTCAACAGTCGGCTTGAGGAAAAAATGGTCGCCAGCTTTAATGAATTGTCGCATTTTGCGTCTAAGCACGAGGTTGACACCCGCACCGCCGCCTATATGCTGGCGATCGACCGCGTGGCATACGATACCCGGATGCGCGGCATCTATGCTTAAAAAAATCGGCTAATGTGTTAAAAACGCTTGATTTTGCGGTTTAGTTAAGTTAAGGTCTTAGAGAGGCGAAAGGGGCAGTGCAGTAGAAGTTTGAGGTATTGCGCCCGTTTTGCCGTTAAAAACTGCAAATATTGAACTTTTTTGAGTGTATGCCGTCTATTGCCCGTACGGGGTTGGTGGGAATTTTGGCATATGTAATAATTGCGTAGCTTCGAGAGTAGAGTAAAGTATATTTTGAACAGCAGCTACGAAACTGAAATTTTTTTCACGGCGGAGGATAATGATGAAACTCGCTTATAGAGTGTATATTGCGACGTTGGTCTTGCTGGCTTTCGTGTTAACGGCTTCGGCCCAGGACATGAAAAACCCGAGATCGGCTGATGATTCCAGAAACACGGCACCGACCGTTGGGACTGGCGGGCCTATTGGAGGCCCTACGGGTCTGTTTACGGTTTATGACGGACAAGTCCTGCGGAGGGGCGAGTTCACGTTTAGCGGTGCATACAGTAATTATGACCGCGACCCCGGTAATGTCGATATCACGGAATTGCCGATTAGTTTTCAAGTTGGTATTACTGACAACTTTGAGCTTTTCTTTAATACTGACGCTTATCGGGCGTTAAAGGTGAATTCTCCTGGAAACCTTTCAGGGTTCTATCTTCCGAATTCACGTGTCCGGTTTAACGGCCTTCTTCAGAGTGGACCGGCCATTATTCTTGCGCCTTCGGGCCCCGGCACGGGACCGTTTGAGGGGCTTCCGATATATCGGCCGCCGGGTTCGCAGCCATTTGCTTCGTTTCCATATGTCGGCTTTTCGTCGGGAAATTTCGGCCTGCAGTTTTCGGGGCCCGCGTTCGGCTTTCCGGCCAACACTAACGCAACCATGGGACCGCCGACTGTTGGCGGTAACGGTGCTGACAACTTCCCGGGCATAGGATCGCCGTTCGGCAGCATTCTGCCGGGTATCGTATTCCAAACGGCCTGCACAAGCGGTGCCGCAACCTGTCCTCAGATCGCGACAACACCTACGGTGTTTGCGAGTGCACCTTCCTATTTACCGGAAGCACCGCTTCTGAACCGGACTTACGGCGAGTCGTCGTTTAGTACATTTACCGTGGGCGGGAAGATCCGCTTTACAAACGTTAACAACCCGGTCGGCTTTGGTATCGTTGCTTACTATAAGTATTACAACGACAATGCCAGTGACGCTCAGGGCTTTAACCAGCTTCAGCGTGGCGCCAGCCCGGGCGGAAACCGCGGCGATATCGGCGGTGCGTTCTTCCTGGATGCCCGCGTCGCAAAATGGATGAACGTTTCGGGTAACGTTGGCTACAACTGGAACTCAAGCATAAAGGGTGACTTCCCAGGCGGAACGTTCACACTACTTGACCGTCCAGACGAGCTTTTGATCTCTGGCGGCGTCGATTTTCCGGTCAACAAATACTTTCAGCCGATCGTTGAATACCGCACGCTTAATTATGTAGGCGGCCGAACGCCGAACGCGTTTGAGAACAGTCCGCAAGACTTCATCGCGGGTGTCAGAGTTTTCGCGACCAGGTTTGCGGGGTTTAGCTTTGCTTATCGGTATCACACGAACCAGCAGGATCGCGATTCCTTCGATGAGAACGAGACCCGGACCGCAACGGCGATCGTTCCTTGCGGAACGGCGACATCCGGCTGCGTACCGGTCAGATCGACCTCGATCACCGGTGCACCGGCAGGGTACCTGTTTTCCGACAATCCGCATGGCGCGATCATTCAGGCATGGGTTGGCCGCCGCAACAAGCGTGTAGAAGCTAAGATCAATATTCCGGCCAATGTTGATTCGGTCACGCTTAGCGATTCGGAGATCGTTCTTCCCTGTCCAGCAGGCAAGAGAGCGGCTGAGGGACAGTGTAACGACAATACGACGATCGATGTAGCGACCAAGGCAAGCGACGTCGAGAATGATGTTCTTACCTATAACTACACAGTTTCGGGCGGACGCATTGTCGGTTCGGGTGCTAATGTTCAGTGGGACCTCAGCGGCCTCCAGCCGGGTTCATACACGATAACCGCGGCTGTTGACGATGGCTGCGGACTTTGCGGCCAGCCCAAGACCGAAACGGTCCGTATTGTCGAGTGTCCGAACTGTGAGGATCCTTGCGAATGTGCGGTTATTTCGGTTACCGGACCCGCGGGCATAACTCAGCCGGGTCAGTCGATGACCTTTACGGCAAATGCCAGCGGCGGAACTGCCTCGAACCTGACGTACACCTGGTCAGTTTCGGCCGGTGAGATAACGTCCGGCCAGGGAACGCCGAGCATCACCGTCGCAACGACGCTTGAGATGGCGAACTCGAACGTAACGGCCACGGTTGAGGTCGGCGGACAATGCAGCGACTCCTGCGGAAAGACCGCAAATGAGTCGGGTGGTATTGCCCCGCGTCCGGAACCGCTTCTGATCGATGAGTTTGGTAAACAAGCGAACGACGATATCAGGACAAGACTTGATACCTTCTTTGCCGAGTTGGCGAATAACCCGAACAATCAGGGTTACATCATCAACTATGGTACGGACAGGGAAGTCGCGGCTCGTGAGCGGCTCATCAGGAACCACATTGAATTCCGTAACGTTGACAGGTCGCGTATTACGCTTATCAGGGGCGGAACGCATGATACCGGAACCATCTACACCAAGCTGTGGCGTGTACCGCCTGGTGCCGAGAATCCGGCTCCGTAAACCTAAGGCATAGCTTCGCATCTTATAAGGATGTGAACATAAACAATGAAAAAGGCTGTCCGAACGGGCGGCCTTTTTCAATGGAGGGTGGCTCAATAAGAGAAGATCGAACCACCAAATTGCACCAATAGTCACGAAGTTTGTGCGTTCGTTGCCGTCTATTGTTCATTTAGGGTTTAAGCAACGAACTTGAGGACTTTGCGTGCTTTGCGACTCAGCGGGATAAACAGCCGATTCCACGCAGAGTCGCAAGGGTCGCCAAGAAACGCAAAGCAAAGCACAAAGTCAGGTTTGGGACAAACTACCGCTTCTTGTTTGCAAATAAAAGGTTTTACATTGTACGCGGGATTGTGTACGATTATCGTATTGTGAGCGTTAGCCGCCTCTTTCTTCCCTGACAATTTGGAACAGCCTCCGGATGTGCATTGTATATGCAAACCGCCGGCACTCTTCTTCATCTGAACATTTGGACGATTTTGTCCATTGTTTTTTGGCCACAGAATAAACCCGAGATTTGATCTTATGCATATTACCCGCCGTTTTTCGCAGTTATTAATAAGTTACGGCCTTGTTTGCGCGTTTGCTCTTACAGGCAACGCATCGCTTTTTGATGACGGCAATATTTTCAACGACGCGTCGAGTTCGACCCAATGGTCTGTGATCGGGCCAAGCGGCGGCGATGTTCGCTCGGTCGAGATCGATCCGCGCGATAAGGATACTATCTACATAGGTACGATGGACGGGCAGGTCCATGTCTCGCACGACGCCGGCAAAAGCTGGCGGATGCTGGTCAGTTTCGACATACCGTTGCTCACACTCGATCAATTGCTGGTGGACAGTCGCGATTCAAATGTGATCTTCACATCCGGCCATCGCGGCAAACTGCCGGGCGGATTCTTTAAGTCGAAAGACGCAGGGAAGACCTGGAAGGAATCGAAAGACCTTCGTAACGAGGCGATCCACGCTATGACGCAATCGGCTTTGGATCCGAACATGCTGTTTGTCGGGACAAAGAACGGCATCTTTATGTCAAAAGACTCGGGCGACGATTGGAAAAAGATCGACTCGGCCTCGATGCCGATGGACGTTAATTCGATGGCGGTCGATCCGCGAAATACCTCCACGATCTATGCGGGCACGACATACCGGCCGTATAAATCGACCGACAGCGGAAAAAGCTGGCGCCTGATAAAGAACGGTATGATCGACGATTCGGACGTTTTTGCGATCACGATCAACTCAAAGGACAATGACCATCTGATCGCGTCGGCCTGCAGCGGCATTTACGAATCGCTGAATGGCGGCGATAACTGGAAAAAGATACAGGGCATTCCCTCAACATCGCGGCGGACCCGTGATATTGTTCAGCATCCCTCGATCCCGGGAACGATCTATGCCGGAACCACCCAGGGCTTATGGATGTCCACAAACGGCGGAAGATCGTGGATAATGACCACGTCGCGGACGATGGAGGTGAACTCTGTCGCCGTGCACCCCGATGCACCGAACCGCGTTTTTATCGGTACTAATGATTTTGGCGTGCTCGTATCGAATGACGGCGGAAAGAATTTTGTTCCCACCAACGATAATTTTACGAGCCGGCTTATCTATTCGGTCACGCCGGACAATGTCGAGCCGGATACGCTATACGCGCTGACGCAGAACACCAGCCACAGCGGCGGGTTCTTTTTCTCAAGTAAAGACGGCGGCGCAAATTGGACGCAGGCAAAGGGTTTGGATGTTAATCGTGACTCGCTCTATGCTTTCCTTCAGGACCGCGTCGATCCGAACAAACTCTATCTTGGGACCAACACTGGAATGTTCCTTTCAGTCAACCGTGGCATTTCGTGGACGGCGGTTACGGCCCCCAAACCTGTAAAGAAAGCCCCGGTCAGAAGGTCACGGACAAGAAAAGGGGCTAAACAGGCGGTAAAACCGGCGGCCTCACCCGGAACGGTGCTGGATAGATCGGGTCAGGAACTGATGCCTGTGCTTAACGAAAAGATCAGCGTTCTGGCCTATACCGAGGATGATAAGAACGGCCTGCTTGCCGGCACGGACCAGGGCCTGTACCGCACTTATGACCTGGCGAAAGGCTGGGAAAAGATATCGTTTGGCGAGGGTGTAAGCACCGGAGTTTATGCAATAACAGCTTCGTCGCTGATTCCCGGAACCATTTGGATCGGCACGGCAACTTCCGGCGTGATCGTATCGCGGGATGACGGCGAGACCTGGTCCAAGGTCGGCGGTGCGCCGGACGGTGTTCCGATCAGCTCGATCGTTATCGACCCCAAACGGCCGAATTATATCTATGTCGGTTCGATCCACTCGCTTTATTTGAGCCGCGATGGCGGTCGCACGTGGGTTCGCCGCGGTGGAAATCTGCCGCTGGGTAATTATACGAGCATTTTGATCGACCCGCGGAATTCTGACGAAGTGCTTGTTTCAAGCGCGCTGGAGAACGACGGCGGAGTTTTTTATTCGAAGGATGCCGGAATGAACTGGAAACGAGTCGATTCAAAGGACCTTAAGCTGCCGAGCCGCCGGGTTTGGATGATGGCGTTCGATCCCGCGAATCCGGACCGCATTTACGCCGGGACACATTCTTCAGGGGTTTATCTCATCGACCGCAATACCGATCGGGCCGATTCGGACCGCGCCGCGACAACAATTTCCGCGAATGATAAATAGTTCCGATCAATGGTTTTAGACCCGGGCGGTGCTTCGGCACCGTCTTTTTGCCGCCGGTTTGGAAGTTGGTGCTTCGCCCCTTATAATCTAACCATCCGGGAGCGATGATTAGATGGAGAAAAGCGGCTGTACAAAACCCGTCAGCGTTCGCGAAACGCGTATCGACAGCCTTTCGTTCTCATCCCTTCCCGATCAAAGCCAGCTATTCACCGAATATCAAAATGACCCGCTGTCGTTAACACGTTTTTACCCGTCGGCGGTCGCGTCATGTGACAAGTTGGCCGGGCAAGTCACCGATGTTCTGTCGCATTACGAGACCGACAGAAACCGTCTGTGCGACACCCTTTTGCGGATCAATACGGTCCTAAAGGCCACCCCCGAAACCGCGGCGAATATTGATTTGCTGCGTGATCCGCAAACCGTCGCGGTTCTCACGGGCCAGCAAACCGGGTTTTTGACCGGCCCGATTTATTCTATTTACAAGGCCTTGTCGGCCGTCAAAATGGCCGAATGCCTTCGCGGTCAGGGTGTTAAGGCCGTTCCCGTGTTTTGGATGGCCACCGAGGACCACGACCTGGACGAAGTTTCAAACGCCTTCGTGATCGGCGGCGGCAGCGAACTGGTCAAAGCAAGCATCACCCCGAAAGACTCGGACAAGGACAAAGCGGTCGGCAGTGTTGTTCTGGACGGTTCGGTAAATGAGGCGGTTGGGAGTCTTTTCGATTCTTTGCCTCAAACCGAATTTACCTGTGACCTTCGACAGAAAATTACTACATTCTGGCGTCCTGGAACGGATTTCGGAGCGGCGTTTGGCTCAATGCTGACGGAGATGCTTGGCAAGTTCGGGTTGATCGTCGCCGATCCGCTGGATCAGGAGCTCAAAAGGCTGGCGGCCCCGATCTACAGCAAAGCAGTCCTAAAGAGCGAAGAGATCGTAAGTGCCCTAAGAGCACGGAGTGACGAACTTGTTTCCGATGGCTACCACGCTCAGGTCCTAGTAGAGAAAGATTATTTTCCTCTATTCTGGCACACCGACGATGGGCGGCGTGTCGCTTTGCGGCGGACAGCGGACGGCTCGCTTCAGCTCAAGGGTGAGCGAAGGACGTTTGCCAAAGAAGAACTTGCCGAAATGTCCGAGACGGAACCCGCCCGGTTCAGCCCCGGCGTAATGCTCCGGCCGGTCGTGCAGGACTATCTTTTCCCGACGATCTGCTATTTTGGCGGCGGGGCCGAGATCGCTTATTTTGCCCAGAACAGTGAGGTTTACCGCAGTCTCGAACGGCCCGTGACGCCGGTCCTGCATCGTCAAAGCTTTACTATCGTCGAGAGAAAACACGCCCGGACGCTTGAAAAATACGGCTTGGAGTTTTCCGATCTTTTTCGCGGCGAAGCGGAACTGATCCCGGCGATCGTTGACGGATTTATCGACCCGGCAACGTCGAAACTTTTCGCCGACTCGGAAGAAAAGATAAACACCGAGTTGAACCGGCTCGATCAGGCATTGTCGGCGATCGATGTTACGCTTGCCGAAAACCTCGCGACGCGGCGGCGCAAGATCATTTATCACATCGCCGCCCTGCGGAAAAAATATCAGTTTCGCCGGGTCGAGATCGATGAAATCATAGATCGGCGCGTACGGGACGCGTTCGTCGCCCTCTTGCCAAACGGCCATTTGCAGGAGCGCACCTTGAACGTTGTTTCTTTTCTCGACCGGTTTGGCCCGAGTTTTATCGATATTGTTTACGATTCCATCGATCTCGATGATAGCGGACATCGTGTAATATATTTCTGAGAGGGAAGTTATGAACAGAAAAGTTGTGCTGTATCGCGGAGAGGACGGATTTATCGTGGCTGAGGTGCCTAGCCTACAGGGCTGCATATCCCAAGGAAAGACCCGCCTGGAAGCTCTAAAAAATATTAAGGAAGCTGTTTCGCTCCACGTTGAAGTTATGATGGAGCGGGGTCTCCCGGTTCCGAATGACGAAACTGAGTTGGTGGAAATTGCGGCATGACGAGGCTCCCATCGGTTTCGGGCAAAAAATGCATTAAGGTTCTTCAAAAATTCGGCTTTGAAGTTTACCGGCAACGGGGAAGCCACGTTACGCTGTTCGTAAAAACCCACCTGATCAAACAACAGTTCCCATGCACAAGGAACTCGACCGGGGAACCTTGCGGGCAATCCTTCGGCAAACTGGCGTAGGCCTGGAAGATTTTATTGCGAATTTGTAGTTCATGAATAAGATCAGAATTCTGTCGGACAATTTGGCAAACCAGATCGCCGCGGGCGAGGTGGTCGAGCGCCCGGCGTCCGTGATAAAAGAGCTGGTCGAAAATGCCATAGATGCCGGTGCGGTGCGGGTGCAGATCGAGATCGAGTTGGGCGGACGGCGGTTGATGCGCGTCAGCGACAATGGTTCAGGAATGCTACGCGATGACGCGATCCTGTCGTTCGAACGCCACGCTACCTCGAAGATAAGGACGCTGGAAGATCTGGCGATGATCGCAACCCTCGGATTCCGGGGCGAAGCCTTGGCCTCGATCGCATCGGTTGCAAAGGTGGAGCTGATCACCAAGATCGAATCTGAGACAACGGCGACCTGTGTCGTGATCGAAGGCGGAAGGCTGATCGACGTCAAGGACGCGGCACGTGATACGGGGACGACCATTTCGGTCCGCGATCTCTTTTTCAATACGCCTGCACGCCGCAAATTCATGCGCTCGGAGGCGACCGAGAATTATCACCTTGCCGGGATCGTGACGCATTACGCCCTGGCCCACCCCGAGATCGCGTTCACGATGACAAACAACGGCCGCGAAGTGTTGCGGGTTTCGCCCGCAAAGGATCTGAGAGAGCGCGCGTTTCAAATATTCGGTGCCGGGATGCTCGAAAGTTTGCTGCCGGTTTCGGGTGGGCGTGAATTCGTCGCAAAGGTCTCAGGCTACGTTTCCGCTCCGCGTGAACGGAGGACGACGCGCGATTCGCAGTATTTTTTTGTAAATAATCGATACGTCCGCGATAAGACTATAGCCGGCGGCCTGCTTGAGGGTTTTAGATCGGTTTTGCCCCACGGCGTCTATCCGGTGGCTTTCCTGTTTGTCGATGTTCCGGTAGAGGAGATCGATGTTAATGTGCATCCCGCAAAGACCGAGATCCGGTTTCGGCGAAATGAAGCAGTTAAAGATGTTATCGCCGAGGCTATCAGAAATTCACTCGCAAAGGCAGGTATTTTGCCCGACGCGAACGTGCCGGATGCTGAGCCTGTAGCCGAGGAACTTACCTGGAAATCCGCCGAAACCGCTGTAGATTTTGATTCCAGTCCCCAACTTCCGATCGCTTTTCAACCCGTCGATCCCAAACAAGGTGAGCAAAGCTTTCAGGCAGGTGCCGGAATCGGTGGCTCAGGTGTGCAAGGGGACCGCTCGGGAGGTGATCGAAGTCAAGCGTCCGCCGAACTGTTTTACGGTGACTTTTCGGCCGAGTTCGAAGGTGCCGCCAACACACGTTTAACCCAGGTCGGAAAGGGGCCAGAAAGAGCGATTTCCAGTGAACAGACCGCTATCGAGATGCCTCCTGTGAACTCCGCCGCAAAGCTGGTCCGCGCAGTCGAGGTGGAAAGCCTTGTCTCGTCGAAGATCATGCCGATTGCTCAGCTTCACGAGAGTTTTATTATTGCGGTGGACGACGAGGGAATACTCCTGATCGACCAACACGTTGCCCACGAACGAATACTTTTCGATAAGTTTCGCCAAAAGGAAACGGACCGTCCGATCGAATCGCAAAATTTGCTGCTTCCGGAAACCGTCGATCTTACACCGGCACAGGCCGAGGCTTTTCGGTTGGTCGAAGATGACCTTGCCGACCTTGGCTTTGGGCTGATGCAGCTTTCGGGCCGCACCGTTGCGATTAAGTCGATCCCAACCGATCTGCCGCCGGCCGAAGCCCGCAATTTGTTCGCCGAGATCCTCGACGCGATCGAGCTTGAAAAGCGCGGCGGTGCAAAGGCGACGCTTCGTGACAATATTGCGGCTAGCCTGGCCTGTAAGGCCGCCGTCAAAATAAATATGAAGTTGACCCCGGAAAAGATGCATTGGCTGATCGACCGGCTCCTGCTCACATCTTCGCCGACGACCTGCCCGCACGGGCGGCCCGTAATATTGCGGCTCACGATGAAGGACATCGAGCGGGGATTTCATCGGACCTAAACATGGAAGCGATAAAAGAAAAACCTGACATCGACCAACGGGCTCCAGGCAAACCCGATGAATTCTGGCGTCGCGTGTATATTGCGGTCATTGTTTTTACTTTTATTGTTGTCACGCTTCTTTGGGCGTTTTCACGTTATTTCTCGGCGTAATCATTGTAATAAATGAGATTTCTCGATTGGGCGATAGTCGTCACATATCTGATCTACGTGATCTGGGACGGCATCCGCATGACAAAGCACAGCGGCAGCAAGGAGGGGTATTTCCTTGCCAACCGCAGCCTGCCGTGGTGGGCGGTCGGACTGTCTGTAATGGCAACGCAGCTCTCGGCGATAACGCTCGTCGGAACGACAGGACAGGCGTACAGCGACGGGATGCGGTTCATCCAGTTTTACTACGGGCTGCCGTTTGCGATGATAATTCTTTGCGTTACGGTCGTTCCATTTTTTCACCGGGCACAGGTCTTTACCGCCTACGAATATCTTGAGAAGCGCTTCGATGTAAAAGTCAGGACACTGACCAGCTTTTTCTTTTTGATCTCACGCGGGCTCGGAGTCGGAACGATAATCTCCGCTCCGTCGATCGTGCTTTCCATCGTATTTGGCTGGAACCTGATCGCGACGATCTTCGCCATCGGGCTGTCAACGACCATTTATACCGTTTTCGGCGGCGTTCAAGCAGTGACATGGACCGACGTAAAGCAAATGTTCATCATATTTTTTGGGATGGGGATTTGTTTGATCGTAATACTCTGGAGTTTCCCGCCGGGTGTCACATTGGTGGACGGACTGCATCTTGCGGGGGCCCTCGGCAAACTGAACACCGTCGATACTAGCTTTGATCTTCAGGAAAAATACACTATCTGGTCGGGGCTGATCGGCGGGCTGTTTTTGATGCTCGGCTATTTCGGATGCGACCAAAGCCAGGTTCAGCGGTTCCTGACCGCCAAATCGGTTGATGAAGGCCGGACCTCGCTGCTGATGAGCGCCTTCCTAAAAATACCAATACAGTTTTGTATTTTGCTGATCGGCGTCTTGGTATTTGTCTTTTACCAGTTCACGGCGCCGCCGATCGCCTTTAATGCGGCCGAAGTTGCCAAGGCCGAACAAAGCGTTGAATTTCAAGCGATACAAAAACGCTTTGCCGACGCTCATAGTGAACGCCGCGACGCCGCGATCAAGTTTTCAACCGGCGGGCCGGATGGCAAACAGACGTTTCTCAACGCCGACAAAAAGTTCAACGACAGCCGAAAGGAAGCCGTCAATTTCATCAAGGCGACGAGTAACAGTGGATTTAACGACGTAAATTACGTGTTTCCCACGTTCGTTCTCCAAAACATGCCGATGGGTGTGATCGGACTGTTGATAGCCGCGATATTTGCCGCCGCAATGTCATCGATCGCGGCGGAACTAAATGCTCTTGCGACGGCGACGACGATCGATTTCTACCGACGCCTATTTAAACCCGAGGCGACCGACGCCCACTATGTAGCAGTCGGACGTTTCTCGACATTTATTTGGGGCGTATTTGCCTGTATTGTGGCCATATTTGCGGCGAACCTCGGCTCGTTGATCGAGGTCGTCAACAAATTCGGGTCATTTTTTTACGGATCGCTGCTCGGCGTTTTTGTGCTTGCGTTTGTCGTAAAGCGTGCACGGTCCCGCGGCGCGTTTTTTGGATTGTTGTTTGGGATCGCATCGGTATGGGTTGCGAGCTGGTACACGAACATTGAATTTCTTTGGTTTAATGTTATCGGGTGTGTCGTTACAGTGATTGCTGGATACTTGATCAGTTTGACGGTAAGAGAGGAGAGAGTTTAACCACAGATGAACCCAGGTAAAAACAGATCGCGATCGATTATGTCCAAGGTTCGGCTCTTCGGGCCGGACATCTTTTTGAGAAGAACGCGGCGAAGCTTATCGGCGTTTATCTGTGTGCATCTGTGGCTGGTTTCCTGCCTTCTTTTCACGTTGCCGGGTTCGACAGTTGCGCAGATCCGCCCCGTTTACGATCAAGGCGCGCTCGGGCTTGGACGGCTTCTGAAACGTTTGAACACTTCGGCAAGCGTGATGATGATCGGTGCCCACCCCGATGACGAAGATACAGCGTTGCTCTCATATCTCGCCCGAGGTGAGAATGCGCGGACTGCCTATCTTTCTCTTACGCGAGGCGACGGCGGGCAGAACATAATCGGCCCGGAACTTGGCGAAGCGCTCGGCGTGATCCGAACGGAGGAGCTTCTTCAGGCCCGCAAACTTGACGGTGCCGAGCAATATTTTACTCGGGCATATGATTTCGGATTCTCAAAAACACTCGCCGAAGCAAAGGAAAAGTGGGACGAAAAGGTGATCTTATGCGATGCCGTCCGGATGATCCGACGGTTCAGGCCGCTGGTTGTCGTCTCTCAGTTTTCGGGAACACCCGCCGATGGGCACGGTCAGCATCAATACGCCGGATATATTTCCCCTCTAGCTGTGAAGGCGGCGGCGGACGCGGCCCAGTGCTCTAATGCCGGGCCGGCATGGAAAGTAAAAAAATTCTACTATCGGCATCGCGGAAGCGGCGAACCGAAGCTGCGGATCAATACCGGCCGATACGATCCGCTTCTCGGACGCTCCTACTTCGAAGTGGCGATGGAAGCCCGCAGCCAGCATCGCTCGCAGGAACAGGGGGTTCTCGAGTTGAAAGGCGTGCAATACTCCGGTTTGAATCTGGCCGGAAGCGATGAAAAAGAGAACGGTATCTTCAACGGCCTGGATACGACGCTGACCGGCGTCGCGGCAAACACGGAAAACTTGGACGAAGCGGATCGTCAAAAATTGGTCGAACTCAAGCAGATCGCCGGAGCCGCGTTGAGTGAATATGAATCGATTTCGCCGGAGAAGATCCTTCCTCATCTATTGAAAGGCTACGCGATCGCCGCCCAAGGCAGTGAATCGGGTACGGCGGCTGCGAAACAGTTTTTTGACGAAAAACTAAAAGAGTTCGCGTCCGCGATAAGGTTGTCGGCCGGGATCCAGATCGATGCCCTGGCTGACCGCGAGACCGTCGTTCCAGGGGAAACGTTTCCGGTCAGAGTCAAGACGTTTTTTGCCCTTAAGGATCGAACAAGTGTAAAGGATGTTGAAGTGATCGTGCCCGCGAACTGGAGCGTTAACGATGGAGAGGCCCCGACGGAAAACACACAGGGCTTCTTCAGGCGCGAAACCGGCGACCATGCCGCTTATTTCAATATCGGAGTTGCGGCGGACGCGATGCCGACGCAGCCTTACTGGCTCCTCCGGCCTCGCATCGGGGACATTTTTTCCTTTAGCGACAACGACGACCAACGCGGCCTGCCGCTTCATGCCAGCGAGCCCTTCGCCCGGGTTGCTATAGATGTCCTGGGAACCGAGGTCGTTTTTCGCCAGCCGTTTGAATACCGTTATGCCGACGATACGCGCGGTGAACTTCGGCGTAACGTCGATGTCGTGCCGGCTGTTTCCGTGGATCTCGATCAAACCCTGATGGTCGTGCCGTTCAGTACCAAGCCGCAAACCAGGCAGGTCGCGGTGAGCGTGACGAATCAATCCGGTAGATCCGTAAGGGGTGAAGTTTCTTTAAGTGTCAATGCGACGCCCGCATGGAAGGTTTCTGCCGCCTCGCAGGCGTTTGAACTTGGTAAGAAAGGCGCTAAATCTACGGCCACTTTCGACGTTTTGATCCCCGCGGGCACAAAGCCCGGAGCTTACGAGATCGGTGGAAACGCCTTGGTTAACGGAAACATTTTCTCCTCGACCATGCGTGCCATCCAGTATCCGCATATTCAA
This sequence comes from Pyrinomonadaceae bacterium, assembly GCA_041745075.1. GTDB lineage: Bacteria > Acidobacteriota > Blastocatellia > Pyrinomonadales > Pyrinomonadaceae > OLB17. The sequence goes on from JBGTJP010000072.1 coordinate 24,558, forward strand.
ACGCATCGAATATACCGCCCTGCGGCGACGACCGTAAGGCTATTCGACTTAAAGGCAGCTCCAACGAGAATCGGATATATTGAAGGAAGCGGCGACCGTATTCCCGAAGCGATACGTCAGATGGGCTTTGCGGTCACGATGCTTGACGAAAAAGACCTCACGTCGGGAGACCTGTCGAAATTCGATACGATCGTAGCCGGCATTCGGGCGACGGAAACTCGGCCCGATCTTGTCTCAAACTTTCAAAGGCTTTTCGATTTTATGAGGAATGGCGGAAACTTGATCGTGCAGTACCAGCGTCCGTCTGCCGCGGTGCAGTCTGTTTTCCCGTTTCCCGCCCAACTTGGGCCGCGTGTCACGGACGAGAACGCGAAGGTCACCATTCTTGAACCGAAGCATCCGATCTTTAATTCGCCGAACAAGATCACGGATGCGGATTTTGCGGGCTGGGTGCAGGAGCGGAATCTTTACAACTTCTCGACCATGGACGGGAAGTACACGGGTTTGCTCGAATCGCATGACGCAAACGAGCCCGAGAACAAAGGCGGCCTCGTCATTGCGGATATCGGAAAAGGGAAGTATATCTACTGCAGCTACTCGCTTTTCCGGCAACTTCCCGCGGGCGTACCGGGAGCATATCGCCTGCTGGCGAACATGCTCAGCCTTCGCGGAACCCGCGTTTCAAATTAGCTGACCGGATGTAAAACGGACTTTAGGCGCTTTTTGCGTCAACGTCCATGAGTGCACGTTTTACGCGGCTTTCAACATCGAGAAGATACAGCATCATGTCGTGATTCTCTTCCGAGTTAAATTTGTTGGTAATCCCGGTGAACATGTTCTCTAATTCAATGAGAACCATGGCTTTGATCTCGTCTCTTTTTTCTTGTGATAACGGCATAGTGTCTCCTTCCAGATTGATCGCAGAAATGCGACATATCAAATGTACTCTGGTTAACTTTACTCCTTTTGCCGGCAAAAAGCCTTGACGGGGCAGGTTTATTTCCGTATCGTGAGAAGCGGAAGAGGACTTCCGATATGCGTAACCTGTTTGTTTATACTTATTCCCGCTATTATTTCACCTATTCGGTGGAACGGCTGACGCATGGTTTGCATTTATAGATAAGTCCCGGATACGAACCTGAATCAAGCCGTGAAACTGAAAAATTCACGGCTTTTTCAATTCTACGGAGCAACAATGACGCTGGAAGATATTAGAGTTCGAATTGATGAAATAGATGCGGAACTGATGGCCTTGCTGAATAGCCGGGCCGAGCTTGCTGCAGAAATCGGGGGACTAAAGGCTGAGGCCGGAGTTGCAGTAGTAGATGTCGGCAACGCGATACGCATTTTGAACCGGGTGTCGAAGATGAACGACGGGCGGATGCGGGCGGATACCGTCGAGTCTATTTTTCGTCCGATCCTGGAAGAATCGCGTCGTATTCAGCGCACGGCGTGTGAGGAAAAAATGGTCCGGGATGGGGAGCCAAACTCTTGAAAATGCGGCCTACTCGATCACGGCAAGAACATCGCCTGCCGCGACCGTTGCGCCTTCATCGACCTTGATATCCTTGACCATGCCGGATTTTGGCGATCTAAGTTCGTTCTGCATTTTCATTGCCTCGACAACCAGCACGCCATCGCCCTTTTCGACCGTAGCACCGACCTCAACTATTATCCGCACCACCTTTCCCGGCATTGCGGTGCGGATCTCCGCCGCTCCGTCGCCGTGCTCGGAATCGCGCCCCGCCCCGCGAAGCCGCTTTGGATCGATCACCGAAATATCCACCGAATGGCCGGCAATCTTTACATTGACCGCTTCGCCCGCTTTTTGCCGCGGCGAGACAAAAGCCTCAAAGATCCTGCCCCGATCTTTCAGCAGAAAAACATTCGGCTCCGGCCGTGAAACCTCAAGCTCATATTCACGTTCATCTACCGATGCAAAAACCTTGCCGTCGGCCTGCAAAAGTTCGACCTCGTGTTTTTTGTCGCCGAGTTCGGCATGGAGCTTCATAATATTTGGCCGCAAAAAGGCACAAAATACGCAGAAATAAATATCTTGAGCGTTTTGCGCCTTCTTACGGCAATTAACAACATTAGGGCTAAGCGGTCTGTGATTCGCCTTTTACCCTATTCGGCTGCGGTGTTATGCGCAGATACGGTTTAACTTCCTTCCAGCCGGCGGGAAATTTTCCTTTCGCGTCTTCGTTTGAAAGTGAAGGAACGATAATGCAGTCATCGCCGTCCTTCCAGTTGACGGGCGTCGCAACGCTGTAATCCGCCGTCAATTGGAGCGAATCGATCACGCGGAGCAGTTCGTCAAAGTTGCGTCCGGTACTGGCCGGATAAGTGATCATAAGTTTCACTTTCTTGTCCGGGCCGACAACATAAACCGACCGGACGGTGAAAGTATCGCTCGCGTTCGGGTGGATCATGTCATACAGATCGGACACCTTCTTATCCGCGTCCGCGATCATCGGGAAATTGACCGCAATGCCCTGTGTTTCCTCGATGTCTTTTTCCCA
>JBGTJP010000073.1:0-19759 GCA_041745075.1 Pyrinomonadaceae bacterium
ACCATTTCCTTTAATTCGGCGACGACCGGATGCGACTGAAACGACCTGGCAATGCCCTTTGATCTCGGCATGAACGTGATTTTCGTTCCGAACTCTGAAGGCGTTCGCAGATGAACGGTCACCGGATTGCCTTTGAGCCAGACGATCTCCGTTACGTCCCGTACGTTCGAAAAGGAAATCGAAATTTCTTTCAGAAAATTCGAGACATATAAAAAACGGCCATCAACGGCGACGACCATAAATTTCCCCGTTGTAAAGTAAAAAATCGCCGCCCCGAAAATGAGCATGCTGAGGAGAATAAACTTTGGCAGCGGCTGACTGGTGCTCTTTGGTTCCAAGCCGAGAAACGCCATCAGGGTTATTAGACCGATCATACATATCCAGAGGCCGGGCAAAATGATCTTCGTCAGAATGGTCAGCTTTGTTGATAATTGCTTTCTCATTCGAATAACTCACGAATCGCCAAACGGGTCACTGATTTTCCTTCTCTTTTTTGTAAGTCTGATGCCAAGACTTTTTCCCGCAGTTTGGGCATTTCTTCCTAATTTTTGGATCGCCCTTCGCCTTCCACCTAATGCCACCAAGATCCCAATATGACTCATCAAATTCACACTCCAAGCATTTCATAAACCATTGGAGCGACTCTTTCTTCATTGATTCCGCCCAAGATCGCGGCAAGACGAACACAAACGCCCTTTGAATAAAACTCTTCGGTCTTGTCGAATCTTTTTCCATTTATCCCGTCAAACTTCAACTGTCACCCCTCCCAGAGGCGGGGTCATTTCAAAAAAACTTTTCAGTGCTCTCAAACGCTTTCGTGTTTCCCAAACCAGGACGATACGCATCAACGGTTCAAGAATCCCGCGCATCCAGCGTGGTTTGGCGTTGAAATTGAGCTTGTATATGACTTCCGAGTGCCCGTCATCAACTGTTAAATGTCGTATGCTGGCGGCGAACGATTCGAAAAAAGGTGGTTGATTAAGCATCTTGACCGCGGCCACCTTACCTTTTTCGAATGACACATATTCAGTCCGCAAAGCGAATCCTCCCAATAGCGTCCGACCCCGACAGACCGAGATCGCGCCTAGACGCGCTTCGCTGAATTCGGTTTCAAGATACGCTTCCTGTAGAAGCGTGTCCCATTCAAGCCGCCTCGGGTAATCATGAATCAACTCGAAAACGGCAACTGCCGATGCGGGAATGATCTCTCGTATTTCAGCCACTGCCATAAAGTTCAAAATCGCTTCCAGGATCATTTGGCGTATTTGGCAACCGAATAACACGTCGCCGGAATGCAAAGTCCCAGATAGTCTTACAACTTATTTTGAATCCAAATATCTCCACGGTTTCGGGAACAGACGCCATTTGCCGTTGATGTGCGTAAGGCCCTCATAAGCCATCCCTGTTGTTTCGCCCGGCTTGACGAATTTAAATGCGTAGATTGTGAGATCGGGCTTGAGTTTCTCGGAGAGGGATATCATCGCGGTGGGGAACTCAGCGTATTCGCCATCGAAGTCCATCAATTGTTTTGGCGTCGCCGAGAACAGTTTGATCTCCGTTTGGCCTTCCTTCGGGGCGATCACGGCTTGGCCGCTCGACCAGAGCTTGTCGTAAAAGGCCTCGGCCCGTACGGCTTCGCTCTCCTCGGCATAAAATGCCTTGTAATCCTCTTTCGTCGGACGGAGTTCCATCGTCAGCTTCTTGCGGTCAGTATCCGCCTTCAAAAATTCTTCGATCAGAGCTTTCGCCCCTTCCGTTGTTCCGGGGAATTTTGCCGTGACGTTCCCGCCGCCGCAGGCTACCATCGAAAGCAACAAAAACAACGATCCCGAAAATGCGATCAAAATTCGCTTCATATAATCTTCTCCTTATCTTGATTTCATTTAGAACGTTTATTTTTGATCAAAACGATCGCTGATATCGCAATGATGACGATCCCGACAAACCGAAATCGCGCCTAGCTTCGCTTCGCTGTACTCGGCTTCAAGATATGCTTCCTGTAAAAGCGTGTCCCATTCAAGCCGCCTTTGGTAATCATGTACCAGCTCGAAAACGGCATCTCATTTTCGACGGTTCCCGACTCGTATCGGGTAACGTCCGTACGCAAAATGCTGTTTCGAACGTGCTAAATCGTTACCTCGGCGGCGTCGCTGACCGACAACCCTACTTCGATCACCGTTGCAAGGGCTCCGACTCCCCATTTCCGTACGAGTTCCTGATGTTGAACAGGCGGCTGCCTCGGCACACTGCCCCCGTTCACGATCGTTTTCCCAATAACCTTCGCCCCGCGCAACGTGAGATTTATTGTTGGCCCCGACATTATTCCCATGCCAGGCTTCGGTTCAAATCCTGTTATCGAGATCCGTTCCCATTCCCGACCATTTGGCACTAACATCGAGAAGACCTGTGGAATTGCTAAGAACGCGGGCGCTTGCTGATGTATTCGCTCAAACACGTTTGTAAACTGGATTCCGCTGGTAATATCACCGCTGTGCCAAGGTTCCGAGTCGTTGTCACCAACATGGATACCAAGAACCGGAACGCTACGAACGGTCTCGGATCCGTTACTGAAATCCGCATAATAGTAAAACTTTGAAGCACTCATTAATTTTCTCCTTCCGGGAACTCAATCCCAAGTCAACGGATCGTGTTGTGAATGTTGCCAAGGGGCCATGCCGATGCTCGGGCCGGGTTGTCGCAACTTCTTTTATTCCAAACGGTCGAGGACAGATTTAGGGAACAGGAAACCCGACCATCGGATTGCCGTAAAAAGCTTCTGTCTTCCACGCCGCTGAGTTCCATTTCTCTGAAGCCCCGATCACTGTTACCGGGATTAGTACCTTGTGGTACGTTAGATATCCGGGCTTTTGATAGCCTCCGTCCACGACCCTTCCATCGGTGCCGACGGTGAATTTTGCCTCGCGAACCTGCACGCCCTTTTGAAAAACCTTGACTGTATATTCGCCGGGATTCTTATCAACAAAAAAAGCTTTGGGCATATTGTCCCGGTGATAGCTTCCGCCATTGTCCACGTTGATCTCTCTATCAGAACGGTCGCTCCATTGAAATTCCCACCGCCGCCAATGATGAAGCTCGCCTGATAGATTTCCGAATGCGCTTGCGCGGTCTTCCCTGCCATTTGGTTTGGTCGTCGCGATCTGCTGGCCTTTGTAGAATAGTCGGCCTTCCAAACCATGATCCGTGTCGCCCAGAGATTTCTTGAACCACATGCTCACTTCCACCGGGAAATTTACGCCGATATCCGAGCTTGTAAAGTTGCTGAAGTGAAAAGACACCGTGCCGATCGGCATCAGCCAGTCATGATCGACGTAGTATTCGTTTTTCGTTTCGCGGCTGAATTGGATGGGATATTTTCCAACTTTAAATTTCCCCTGAAAAGCAATCTCGCCCGTAGCCGTATTGGTGATCTTAATGCCGAAAAGGCCGGTTGCGATAGTTGATTTTGTGTTGAGAATTGTATCCGGTCTGTCACGCGTGCTTTGGGAGGTAACGGTCAAGTCGGCCGCCGGTCTGCCCTGCTCCAGCGGCTCGCTGAACCAAGGTGAGCCGTCGGGATTAAAATACTCGGCTGTGTAATTCAGGCTTTCCTTCCAGTCATAAAATACCGTAAAGCGAACGTGTGGCACCCAACTGGTTTGCTTCACGTTCGGCGTTTTCCAGTAGTCACTACCTGTTACCGCCTGAATGTAAACGGAATCCCGAACGAGCAGCGGTTTGGCGGTCGGCCTGACAAAGTCGTACTGGCTTTTTCCGCTAGGTGCAGAATAGGTTGAGCTTGTTGCTTCTGATGACGATGTCGAAGGAATATTGCCAGGCTGGCTGCCGTCTGTTTTCGGCTGTTCCGTTTTTGGCTTTTCTACTTTTATTTTTGGTAATTTTATCGGGAATTGTGCTGAGATTGCCCCAGTACCGAGTAGCAGCAAAGCCCCAAATGTTATTACGATCGCCGATCTCGCGTTCATCTTTTTTGTCTCCTTCAGTTCAATTTCCTTGCGGACATACTGATTAGACAAAAGGCGAAAAACATTTCACTGATTTTTCATTTATCTGCCACAAAGGAGCAGGGAACGAGGATCAACCGTTGATCAAGGGGAGAATTTTGCGAGAGATAGGATATGGTGGACTGTCGCTGGCGGGTAGAAATTTAACGCTTTCCGTCAAGGTTTGCCCATTCGCCGGATTGAATAAAGCTTGCCCAGTAGAAGGGATGGCGGCGGTTAGGGCGTTTGAGCATTTCGAGTTGTATCCGTCGGAGCGATTCGCCCCGGCCCATGCCTTGCTTAAGGTTTGTGTAGTAGCCCGTCATTAGCTCGCGTGTGACAAGATCGCTTATTGGCCACAGACTCATTACAAGCGATTCGGCACCAGCGATCTGGAAGGCCCGGCGTAAACCATAAACACCTTCGCCGTTCCGCACTTCGCCGACACCGGTATCGCAGGCTGACAAAACGACGAGCTTTGTTCCCCAAAGATTCAGCCCCGACGCTTCGAGCGCCGTCAAAATGCCGTCGTCGCTACCGTCGCCTCTACGATTCGCTCCGGCAAAGGCAAGTCCGGATCGAAGAAGCGGGTTGTCGATGTTCGGGGCGGGCGTTGCCGTTGATGCGGCCGGAGCGTCGTCGCGCAGAAAGAATCCGTGTGTGGCAATGTGCAAGATCTTTGGCGCTTCGGCTTTTTTCAATAGGGTCTCGGTTGCTCCTGTGCCGGTGAAGATCGTCGCATCCGGAAATAGATCCTTTATCGAATTCGCCTCGCGGGCAGTGCCGCTCAAGGGAGCGAAATAGCTATCGGAAAATTTTCTCTTGGTGGTCGTACCGGGCCGGTTCGTGTTTCTTCCGGCACTCTTTCTTTCCGTATCGAAGGGATCCCCAGCTTCATCGAAATCCGGGTTTGCGATTACCAGAGGAGCTTCCTTGCTCTCCCGTTTCACCTTCATCCGCAGCAGATCTCGTCCGCTTGTGACGTAGTTAATTGAGTGGCTCTGGATCAAGTAACGGTTGCTTTCGTCGATTAAAGCTTCGAACGGCAGCATATTCAGTTCACCATCAGGCGAGATCAGCAGCTGTTTGGCATCGCCGGTTAATGCGCGCACGGGTTCAGCGACTTTTTGGTCAACATATCGCGCGAGCCGCTGTACGTCGGAACGCTTCGGGTCACGCAAAGCTGCCCGCAGTGATGCAATCGCATCATCTATATCCTTGGCGGCACCAAGTTCCCGCCATTGAACCTTGCCGTTTTTCCTGATTACAAAAACTATATACCGCGGCTCACCATATGGCTCCGCCCCTTCTTTATGTCCCCAATCATACGGACGGTAAACGGCGTACTCGATAAGAGCGGTATCATCCGGAACCACCGCCTGTACCTCTGCGAGAGTTACTGCTTTTGAAGGCTCATACGATCCGAGCGTCCGACGGCTGATCTCTGCCTCGATCTTATCCCGCTCTGAAAGCATTTCTTGCCGCCGCGCGTCGAATTCTTGATTCGTAAGCGTTTTGCGGTGCTCCGTGCTAAACCTTGAAATATCGGAACTTAAGCTACTCAGTTTTCTCAAAAGAACTTCGTCTTCCGGAGTTGCCCGTCGTCTGAAACCCAAAATATTCTGTGCAATGGCGTCTAGGATCCGCCCCTTTCGTTGGAGGATTTGGGTCACAACGAGATCGCGCGATTCGGCGTTTTCAGGTGCCAAGTTTACGAGAAAAGTAACATTTCTATCGGTGTTTCTTAAACGAGAGAAAAAAGCGATCTTCTGCCGTTCGGAACCATTTATTACATTCAACTGGATATTTGCGCTGTCAATTGCCTCGATCCGTTTTTGGTATTCCATGGAACTGGCAATGTCACCTTTGATCGCGGAAAGCTGAAACATTACCGAAAGCGCGAGTACTGTATTTTGGTGAGTTGGGCCGACGACCTTGTCGTAGATGGTCAAGGCCCGCAAAGCTCGTTCTTCCGCCCGAGAATAATCGCCCATTCCTCGATAAAGAATCGCAAGACTTGCATTGGCGACTCCGGCCGGTTGCGAGAATTCGCCCGAAACTTTCTCAATGATCGCGAGCGAACGCTTGTAATAACCCTCAGCTTTAGCGTAATCTCGGTAATACTCCTTGTAAATTATCCCTAAATTTCCGCTGACGTTCGCCACCCCTTCGCTCTCCGGCCCAATTATCTTCTCGAAGATCGCAAGAGCACGCAGCCACGCGGCCTCCGCCTTCATATACTCCCCTTTTTTCCACTCAACAAGTCCCAGATTGTTCAACGCTAAACCAAGTTGTCGGGATTCGCCAAACAACTTTTCGCCGATTTGGACCGAACGGGACAGAGCTGTTCCAGCATTCAGGTAGTCGCCGGCACCGTAATACGTTAATCCGAGGTTGTTGAGCATTCGGAATGTTTCGGTGTGATCGTCGCCAACCGTTTTCTCACAAATCTCCATACCTTTGCGAAAGGCCTGCTCAGCCTTGGTGAAATCAGTAAGCGCCCGATAAGTAAGTCCCAAAAGATTGAGCGTAGTCGCGACAGGCATACTGATAGGACCGGCGGTTTTTTCTCTAATGCGCAATGCTTGAAGCAGTAGGGTTTCAGCAGCCTTGAAGTCGCCCCTGTTAAACACTGCCCGACTCAATGCATATGCACCATCCGCATACGCGGTAGACCCCGCACCAATTGATTTTTCGATTAGATCAAGTGCCCGCCTGATGGTTGGTTCAGCCTGTGCAATATCGTTCTGGGTTATGTATATCGATCCAACCACAAGCAGCGAATATGCTACATCCTTATCCAGTGGGCCAAGTATTCGTTCCCTGATTTCGAGTGAAGATTTGGCGGCGTACAGACCCTCCGCGGCATTGCCCGCGGCGTCGAGCTTTCTCGCCCTAAAATAATCCTTAAACGCTTTGTATAACTCCTTCTCATTCGAAGTGGCGGGCCGCAGATCGGAAAGCTCTATTGAATACGAGCCGCTGCCTGATTTGACTGCGATCGGAAATATTTCGAGCGAATGCGGGCCGGTTGACTCCGCGGCCATTGTTGCAGCTTCAGTCCCTTCGCGGGAGCTATCGAAACTGGCTTCTGCGACCGTCACGCCGTCCGGGCCAATAACGCGCAAACCGACATCTATTCCTAACTGTTTTACGACGACCTTTGCTAATTGGTCCTGCGTAAGAACGATCTCATAGCGGTGCAATTGCCCACCGGCGATCTCTCGCGTCGTGCGAGTTCCCGGTGCGAGGACCTTTGTGTCGATCTCTGGATTTGTGAGTGCAGATTGACCCCAGACGATGCATGGAGACGCAAAAACGAGCACCGCAAAGAATCTTGCAAGCTGCCTATTAAGCAAGATAATCGTACCCATCGGACGCATGATTCTCAAAATCATAAATGCACCGCAGAGAATGTATATGAATCGATCTGAGTTGATTATCGCACAACGCGGAATGGATAGTCACCAATTATTTCGACACGCTGGCCCGTCACCAAACCGGAGACAGTGAATATGTACGTGGAGGTTTCGAGCAACTTGAGCGGCAGGACAAAATTAAGGGACCGGGCATTTGCCGATCCAGTCGCGATCAATCGGCTACGGCTCCACACAATTCGGCCGTCAGCACTATTTTTAAGCTCAACTGCGTAAAAACGATGTTCGTCCGATTCCAGTTCCAAACGTATCGACGCCCGTTCAGCACCTGCGGGAATCGACACGCTCGGCACCTGATTTCCGCGCAACGGTGGAGAAAGGACAAAACTCGCGATCACCGTCGGAGGAGGCACCTTGGTTGGCGGCCTTGGAGGCGTGGGGGTCGGCCGCTCGTCCGGCGGTTGTTTACCAGTTGGAGAAACGATTGATGGTGTTGGCAATACTTGTGTCGCCGGCGTTGGAGTAATAGTTCGCTCATCGAATTTGCTGTTGATATTAGTTACGACTTCAACACCTTTGTCGCTCGTATATTTGACCGCTAACCAGCCGAGTATCCCGATGACGACGACCGAGGCGGCCGAGATAGCAAATCCGTAAGTGAAGCGCCTTGTGGCAAACGGCAGCAGGGACGTCCAAAATGTCCCGGCTCCGCCATCCGGCTTATGTTCGAATGTTTGTGACTCGGCGTTTGCCACCGTCTTTTCAACAGCATATTCCCTAAAGGCTCGGGCAAACCGAACCTTTTCCTTCCTAAACGGCGAAGCCAGATAGTGACTTTCGAAACGCGAGAGCTCGTCTCCATAGAGTTCTCCTTCGACATATGCATCGACCAGATCTTTTTCCGCAGCGTCAAGTAGCTCTGCGAACTCGCTTTCGGCGATGCTCAACTCATCCATACGCTCCGTCTCTTCTAAAGAAGCGTTGCCCACCAAATACGATCGAAGACTTTCGGTATTGTATTGATCCCAACTCATTAAATATCAGGGCGATACTTTAGCCCACCACCATAAGACAAAATGCCGATTATATTTCCATTGCATCCGCGCATTTCTTGACACATCCTTCAAGCTTACTCCTGATGCGGCAGGCTCGAATACTAAGTGCATTCGCCGAAATTCCCAGTTCATGGGCCATACGCTGCCGGTTTTCTATTTTTTTTCGCTCGACTCCAATGTAGTAGCGAAAGATCATTGAACGATCAGCAGAAATGAGCTTCTCGGAGCAAACGTCAAGACATTTCAACATCCTTTCTTTAAGCTCTGACTCTTCGGTGTCTGTATCTTTACCCGTATTTCTTCGATTTTCGTTCACCTCATCAAACTGCACTTCGCCTCGGCGGGAACTGTCGCGAATATGCTCCAGAAAAACGAATCGGGCAACGACGTAACAGTATTTAGCGGGAGTTTCGGTTTCGATCCGCCCTTCTTCCTCAAGCCGCCTAGCCACGCGGCTCATAGTTTCGTCGGCAAGGTCAACTGGGGTCATGCAACCTTTCCTGTCAAAATACCCGCTCAAACGCTGCTGCATCGCGATGTACGAATTGCCGGCGGACTCGGTGCCGTCATCAAGCCATTCCAGAAAAGCTTGCAGGGCACCCTTCGAGAATTCCCATGATGACCTAAGTTGTTTTGTCGACTGATAGTCCATGGAGCGTTGTGAGCCATCTGATCGGCTCCACAGTTTGTGCACTTCAAAAGCATCTCATGCCGCACTTTGTCGCACAAATGCCTCAATCTTTCCAGGCATCTTCACGTCGAAAAGCTTTCTACTGATGGAAAGGTTTTCCACCAGTGATTCATGGGCATTCTGCAGTGCGACTAACGTGAGAATCTTCTCAACACAATGCAATGTGAAACTCTTAGCGTGGCAGTAACTATCGGAATCACGTTTCGGCTATCGAAGTTAAGTTCGCCTCGCACTGCGACGAGATTCAGTGGCGTCTCCGGCGCCAACTAACGCCCCTCTATCGAAAATCGCCGAGCAGAGTGTGAAGGCGGCCCAATAGTACGGTTCGTGGGTTTATGATGATTTGTTTCTGAGCATCGCAATAGGCTGCCTGCATGGCCTTGGAAACCGATACGCCTTTGAGATATTCCAGATAAAATTGCTCGGCAAACATTTGCGTTGAGCGATCATCAGCCTCCCATTGGGCTGAGATAACTGAGGAGCTGCCGGAACCAAGCATTCCCAGGCGATACTGACAAGCCCTCGCCGTCGAGAACATTGCTCGTGTTGCGGGAAGCCAGGACCACGAGGCTTTGGTGTTTCAGGCGAATCTTCAGTAGATCCTCGACAGTTAGGCGACAGTTAGGTGACCAACAGAATTGAAGCGAGGAGTTCTCTTGAATCGGAATTTGCGTGGATCGAGAAATGTAAAAAGCAGCGTCCGTGGAGAGGCTGATAAAACTGCTGGTCAGTAGATCCAGAATTTGGTCTACTCCACAGATTTTTGCAACAGGGCGGCTTCAGACCTTATAAAGAGCAATGACCTTTTTCCGAACATTTCTTTTGCAAATACTCTAACGATACTTCGAACCGGCATCTCCAGCCGCTTGGGAAAGGCGAGTCTGAGCTTCCAAGTGCTTCACTAAGCCAAAGGATTGAAAAATTGCAAACATCGCGATAATGGCAGCAGTGATTGAGATCAATGCCAAGCCTATTTTTGTGAAAGCAACTGCCGACGCGAACATCAGAAAAATGCTGCCTAGAACCCAAAGCGCATCCATAAAGATAATGACACCCACCAAATATTTATTGATGTTTTTCGATACAATAAAAACAAAAATTGAAAAACCAATCAATGAAATTCCGGTCGGCATCAAACTCCCAACATCCATGTCCGATAAAATATCGGCAATATTCTTGTCATAGACCACAAAATCCAAGCCGGCAAGCAATGAGAATGCAGCGTTTGTCCTTAAAGTATTGGTTAGTAATCGACGTCCATCCATCCGTTTTCAACCTCCAAATTGCCATATTCCATCGGAACAGCTAAAGCCTACGGATCTTGCATATTTTTTTCGCCGCTGAAATCCACGAGAGCTCTTGAGATGTTTTACCGACCGCCGGAATTTGTCGGTCCGCCTTTTTTGATCTTAACTATCAACAATTTGATTCCCAGTACGATCAAATCGGGATTTTCTCGATTGAATCGGTGGGAGCTATTTTGACTGATAAGATGTTCTGAATTAGTCGAAAGCGCCGCCAAATCCTTTTGCATCTCCATCCAACCTGTGTTCAGACTTTGTAGAAGTGGTTTGTTTTTTTCGGTGTCTTCAAGAAAGGCCGCAAAACTATTGCCTGCAGATAAAACTAACAATGGCAAATCATCAAGTTTCTTCGTTTTCCCGACTTCATTGGCGGATTCAGCAATATTTTCGAAAAGCGAAACCGATGTTTGATGTGTTTTTACTTCTAACATCTGAGCTTGATAATGGGGAAGCATTTCCGTTGCAACTCCCTTTGTATAGTCTTCCTTTTTGAGCCGGCCCGCCCTAGCTTTTTCGAGATCGTCCTTCGCAGCTTTTATTCCCATTTCAAGGAATTGTTTAGTAACTGGAAGACGTTCCCATTGTTTTTCGTGAGCCGAATCGATCAAAGCCATTCCCGCAATATCCTTAGGGAACATATCGTAATAAACTCTTGCGATGTAACCTCCATAAGAATGTCCCGCCAACACAAACGGTGCTTTTTCGCCCGATCTTTGCAAAAGTTCGTGCAGATCCGCCGCATCTTTCTTAGCCGATCGAGGCATTTCCCCCAAACTACTCCAACCCAGCCCCAAACGGTCGTAAGAACAAACTCGTGTATATTTTGAGAGTTCGTTTTGAATATCAAACCAATGAATTGACCACCCACCCGCACCGGCATCAAGAATAACCGTAGGGCTTCCGCTACCCGTACAATTGATGTGCATTTTGGCGTAACTAATATCAACCAGTTTGCCCAAAGGTTTGGAAACGGTTTGTGGATTTACACTCGCAAAAGGAGAAAGCATTAGAATGAAAAATGCAAAAAACTTGATTCCTTTTTGGTTCGCTTTAGAGTTCATATTTTTTCCCCGCCGGTTCTCAAAAACCTCAATATTTGGTCAATGGATTTTCGGGCCCAATCAAAAGCCCTTTTTTCATTGTGCAAGCGATAAAACCAGTTGGCTTCCTGGACGAAGCCATGAATTTGAAAAATCAACAATTCAACATTGCAATCCTCGCGGAGTTCGCCCAGCCGAACCGCAAGCTTTGCTTCGTTATTGAGAGCGATCACCCAAGATTCAGTGAGTTCAGCAAGCAGATCGCGAACTTTTCCAGGGCGGTCATCCATCTCCGCCGATGCGGAAAAAAACAAGCAGCCGCCTCGGTAATTGCTCTTCTCAACACTCTGGATCCAGGCCTCAAGCATTGCGACTAGCCTTTTCACCCCGGGTTCGACATTTGCCGTTGGTTCAATAATTTGTTCTGCAAAGGTTAAAGCGGCCGCCTCCAGCGTTGCAAGCTGTAGATCTTCCTTTGATCCGAAATGGGCAAACAGACCGCTCTTGCTCATCCCTGCGTCTTTTGCCAATCTGCCAATCGTTAGTCCCTCCAGACCCTCGGCGGAAGCAATGTCAGTGCTAACTCTGAGAATCTCCAAACGTATCTTGTTACCATGTGAAATGCTCTTTAGTGTTGTTGGCGACGCTTTCATAGTACTTGGATGACCGAGTGTGCTAGTTATATAGCACGAACGTGCTATATGTCAAGCGAGCCTTGACGACAAATGGGATCATTGATATCGAGCGTGCGACATTAGAGATCCACTTTCAGCCGTATCACTGACTAAAATTCTTCGTGATGAATGGAGGCAGGAAAGTGAGATCGAGGACGGGATTGAAGTCAAGCACCGCGTGGCAACCGCCATAAGAATATTTTCATTCCGACCAGAACCAAGCCAGGTTCCTCTTGGCCACACCTAAAAACCAGAGTCAAATTTTCCGTCTGACACGGATGATCAGACAAAAAGGGGCTTACATTCCTTAATCACTAGCGATCTTGCAAATGCAGGATGCTCGTCGCTTCTTTACCCATCTCATAAAAGATCTGCTGCCCGTCATTTGAGATCGCAAAACGAAATACCCG
Organism: Pyrinomonadaceae bacterium; assembly: GCA_041745075.1. Taxonomy (GTDB): domain Bacteria; phylum Acidobacteriota; class Blastocatellia; order Pyrinomonadales; family Pyrinomonadaceae; genus OLB17. The sequence continues at coordinate 12,553 of JBGTJP010000073.1, forward strand.
GTCCTGCCATTCTTTGATTTTTTGAGGCTTTGGTTCAGCAACACTCAAACGCCTGAGAGTCGAGGTTCCCAAGCCGTCCGAAAAAACATAAAGATTACGGTTATCCGCACTCCATTCATACAGCGGGCGATTTTCACTTGGCAGATCAAAATGCCGTAGAATTCTGCCGTCCTCTGCGGAGATCAAGGTCAACTGTGGCGGTTTTCTTGATTCTGAAAAAAGACAAGCGATCGTTTTGCCATCCGGCGAGAGTTTTGGGGCAAAGGCGATGACGTTCGTTAATTTGATCGGTTCACCGCCAGCAATTGGTTCCTTCCAGATACTTTTTCTGAAATTTTCATCATCAGCCGCGTAATAGATCCAGCGACCATCGGGCGATAGTTCCGGCGAATATAGATTCGCTCTGTTGCTTATCCGCTTTGCATTCGCCCCGTTGAGATCTGTTTGCCAAACGGCTGTCGAATTTTCACGGTTCGAGAGAAAAATGATCGATCGCCCGTCACTCGCCGCTGTCGGCATAAAATCGGCACTAGCATCGGCGGTCAACTGCGTTTTGGCCGACCCGTCGGCATTCATGATCCAAATATCTGTATTTCCGTTCTGCGTTTGCGAATAGACTATTCTGCCATCGAGCGTAAAATCGGCACCCAGCTCAAGGAGGCTTTCGCTATCGATATTCGTCGCGATCTCGCGGGCCTGCTCCAAGTTGTCTAACGAAGCAGTATAAAAACTGGTGATCCGGCTGAGTTTCGCTGCAACTATGGAATTACCATCAGCGGATAAAGATATTCCCGAAAGTCCGTTGACGCCGTTTGTGATCAGCCGGGCGTAGCCCTCGGGATATGATACAAACCAGATCTCGTCGGTGAGGTTGGGAGATCTTGATCCATAAGCCACGACTGCGATTCCGCTTCCGTCACTCAGCCATTCCGATCCGCCGACCCACATCCAGTTGTTTTGCGGCGTAAGCGATCTTTGTTCGCCGCGTTGACTGTCCACCACGATAAGCTCCATGGACTGATCGGCCCTATCGCTTTTTGCAGAACACGAAATAAGATTTCCGTCCGGCGACCAAGCGGGCCTGCTCACAGCAAATCCCCTCCCGAATTTCCGAACGGCAAGTTTTCTTTCGCTCCGTCCGTCAATATCGGCGATCATTAATGCCGTTTCTTTTTCGGGCGGATCGTTACGAATAAATGCGATCTGCTTTCCGTCGGGTGAGATCGCGGCGGGGCTGTCGATATCTTTTAATATCTGCTGAGACGCACCGCCGAGCAGAGGCACCTTATAAAGATTTCCGATCCGGAGTGCGGCATCCGGTTCACGATCGTAGGTAGAATAGTAGATCTCACTGCTGTCGGGCGAAAATACGGCTCCGATGATCGCGGAATCCGCAAATCCCGCCACTTCGATCACATTTCCGCTGGCGACCTGTTTGAGACGGAGAGTTTCTCGTTCGCCGGCCATATCGACAAAGGCAACATATCGCCCGTCGGGCGAGATGGCCGCCAGCCGTATATCGGCCCCCGACGCAATATTTTGCACACCAAATGTTTGAAATTTCGATTGAACAAGCGGCGCCGGCCGTAACAAAATCTGCCAGACAAAGAACACAGTTACAACCGCAACCGCAATAGAAACCGCCCCAAAAATATGATCCTTAACCCAAGCTTTCAGACTCCATTCCGGTGAGTCACCGATCTCAGTCTGTTCGGCAATTATATGGGTTTGATGCCGCCGTTCCAGGACCACAATTTCTTCTTCGCCCAGGATTTCACGGACATCGCCGACGAACCGGTAACCGCGCCGCGGTATGGTCTCGATAAATGTTTTGTCGTCGGTGAAGGAGCTGAGGGCCTTGCGGAGCGTGAAAATATTTTGTGCTAAGGTCGATTCTTCGACATAGGTATCATTCCAGACCTTGTCCAGAAAAAGATCTTTTTCGATGATCTTACCTCTGTTTTCGAGCAAAACGATCAGTGTGTCAAAGGCTTTTGGGGTAAGCGGGACGATCTGATCGGCGTAGAGCACCCGTCTTTCGGCGGGTTCGACGCAGAACTTATCGAATTCATAAAACAGATCTGGCTGGTCTTTCATAAAGTTTTTAAGAAAATTTTATGAGTCTTTAAAGACATTTGTGCCTTAATTCCCCCAAACTCATTTACAGATGAGGCAAGCAAATTCGGATTTTGCGAAAGCAAAATGTGCCAGCAGCATATTGAAGGAGCTTGCCTCATTGTAACCAAGTTTTTCATTTGCACAAATGCCGGATCAATTTTCACTTAGTCGCGAAAAATTCGATGCCGATAACACGAACAGAGATCAAAATAGAAACCACCGAGGTCCTAGTTATCACTCGGCAACGATATTTCATCCGCGCGTGGTGCGAAACGTGCCGGAAAGAAGTGAGCATGCTTCCTCCGTCAGAGGCGGCGTTATTGACGTTCCAAGACACAACGGCCATTTTCTCTTTGATGAGATCGAATAAGCTGCATTTTCGCTTTTTTAGACCTGAAGATCCGCACATTTGCCTTAGATCGCTCTGTCTAGCCTGATGTGGGATGGTTTTTCAATTTGGCCCGTTGTCTTGAGCGGGTTGCCTTAGACGAGCATGCGGACTAAGACCAGGAGATATTATTATGACAAGAATTTTTATTCTGACGCTTTTCTTATTGTTTGTGGCGATGCAAATCAACGTATTTGCTCAGACATCCACAAACGAACTCGTTCCCAAGATAGAAGACGCCGCGGAATTGATCAGGGATAAGCAGTGGAGCTCGGCCGTCACGACACTCGAAAAGATCACCAAGCATGAGCCCGGCAATAAAAAAGCGTGGGGATGGCTCGGACTTGCCTACCATTCGCTTGCTAAATATTCCAAAGCTTTGGCGGCTTACGAAAGGTCAATCGCCATCTCAAAGGACCCGACCACAGCCTACAATATGGCTTGTTCGTACTCCCTAATCGAAAATAAAGACAAAGCCATAGAATGGCTCGATGCGGCAATAAACCTGGGTTTTAACCAGACGAATCTGATAAAGACCGACGCCGATCTGGTCAATATCCGCAATGATGCTCGTTTTGGCGCAATTTTGGAGAAAATGGAACGAGCGGCTAATCCTTGTATGCACACGGCGGAAAATCGACAGTTCGATTTTTGGGTCGGTGACTGGGAAGTTCTGGTCCAAAACCAGAAAGTCGGCGAGAATCTGGTCGAGATCGAAACGAAGGGCTGTACGGTCGTTGAGAATTGGAAAGGAACCGGTGGCAATTATGGCAAAAGCATTAATGTATTCAACCCCGACACGCGCAAATGGAAACAATTTTATGTCGGCAGCGGAGGCAAAGTTCTCGAATTGGTCGGCGAATATAAAAACGAGGTTATGCGGTTAGAGGGTGAAACCGTCGGACCCGGCGGCGCAAAAGTTCTCAATATTTTGAGTTTTCACAATCTGGCCAACAAAACCGTCAGACAGCAATGGGAGATATCCACCGACGGCGGCAAGACCTGGCAAACCTCGTGGGATGCGATATATGTGAGGAAGCCAAAGTGACCAATCAGATTTTAGGATCTGGCGAACAGTCATCCATTTTTCGACTTTAGGACGGATGTTCGATCTTAAGACTACGGAGAAAATCAAATGCTAATAAAAGCCAGTTTTGTCGTCAGAGGATTTGTGATCGCTCTTCTTGCGACTTTGCTTTTATCAACCAACGTTTTTTCGCAATCCGACGCGGAAATTAAGCGAATAACGACTTTTCGCAAAACTTCCGACGCTGCGGCGGTCATGATTCTCGGCGTATTTCATTTTCATAATCCCGGCGCGGATTACGCAAAATTTGAATCTGCCGACATTATGGGCGAACGCAAGCAAAAGGAAATTGCCGAGATCATCGACAAAATTTCAAAGTTCAAGCCTACAAAAATTGCCATTGAGTGGACTCCGACCAGAGCCAAAGAAGCAGATGAGCGATATGCCGATTATCTGGCCGGAAAATTCAACATCGATAAGGGTGAGTCGAAAACGGTCGGTAACGAAGTTTATCAATTGGGGTTCCGCCTTGCGAAAAACCATGGACATAAAAAACTTTTTCTGGTTGATAATCCGGGTGGCATGGACATAAATTCGGTCCTCGCCTATGCAAAAGAAAAAGACCCGGAATACGTTAAGCGATTTCAAACACAGATCGATGCGATTGTAAATCTGCTGAATCAGATGCAGCAAAACAAAACCATTTTAGAGATCCTCAAAACGATCAATAAAGAAGACGCGAATTACATAGCCCAGTCAACTTATACCGATATGTCAACGGTCGGTGCCGGAGATAATTTCATCGGCGCAGATGTTGTCTCTAACTGGTACAAGCGAAACCTAAAGATCTTCGCCAACGTCGCCCGGATCGCTGAGCCGAACGAGCGAGTTCTAGTGATCATCGGACAGGGGCATAAACCGATTTTGCAGCAATTGGTAAAGGAATCTGAGCGAATGAAGCTGGTCGATGTGATGGATTTTTTATGAGAGAGAGATGCTGTCAATGAACTCGGTCGAGATCAAGGTGTAACCATGTTCAATAGAAGAGAATTTTTGCAAACCATGACATTTTTGGGTTCCGGACTAGTGACACGAAAGATGGCATCGGCCCAAGAGCCGCTTTCCATGGCCGGCAAGCCAGCAGCAAAGCAATTTATCGGCGTACTGGGCAGGAAAATGGCTTATGTGGAGGCCGGCCGCGGCGATCCGATCGTATTTCTCCATGGCAACCCGACTTCTTCTTATCTCTGGCGAAACGTTATACCGGCGGTCGCAAGATACGGACGCTGTATCGCTCCCGATCTGATCGGCATGGGTGATTCCGACAAACTAAAGACGGGCGGCGATACCCGGTACCATTTTGCCGAACATAAAAAATTTCTCGCGGAACTGCTCAATAAACTCAAGGTCAAAAGAAATGTCATTCTCGTCGTGCACGATTGGGGCGGCAGTTTGGGTTTCGACTGGGCAATGAATAATCCCAATGCGGTCAAGGGCATTGTTTTTATGGAAACATTCGTCGTTTCGGAGAATTCGTCCAACACACCCAAAGAAACCCTCGATTGGTTTCGAGCTTTCCGTACGGACGAATTCAAAAAGAAAGTTCTCGATGACAATCATTTTGTCGAGCATGTCTTTTTAAGACAGTTTCCGGACATGAGCGAGGCGGACAAAGCTGTATATCGCAAACCTTTTCTAAAGGCAGGCGAATCGCGCCGACCGACGCTTTCGTTTCCCAGGCAGGTTCCGATAGACGGCGATCCGGAGAACGTACACGAGACCGTCCTCCGGCACTTGGACTGGATGGCGACGACCGAGATCCCGAAACTTTTCATAAAAGGCGACCCCGGAGCACTGATCTCACGCGGCCGCGAGGAAGTTTGCCGCAAGTGGAAGAATGTAACCGAAGTAGAAGTAAAAGGCCGCCATTATTTGCCCGAAGAATCGTCAACCGAGATCGGGCGGGCAATTTCCGAATGGATCAGGAAAATTTCGTAGAGGTATAAGGGGCAATGGCGGCAAATGCATTCAAATGGGAAAGTTATGAATAAAGAACGGTTAGAAAACGTCGCGGGGGCGGTCATATTTTTAATTTTTCTCATCTCGGCCGCTGATTCTGAGGCCCAATCGACGATGTCGGACAATAAGGCCGAGCCAAATGCGGAATCGCTCCGCCCTTATGCGACGAAAGTGCGTTCGATAAACCCGACGGACGAAGATTTCTCGGACCTTGCGCCGCTTGTTTCGAAAATAGGAAATTCCCGCGTCGTGGTTCTCGGCGAGGGCACTCACAGCGAAGGAACGACCAGTCAGGCAAAGGCCCGGATGGTTCGGTTTTTACATCAGAAAATGGGATTCGACGTTCTGGCATGGGAATCGGGATTGTTTCAAACGTATGCGATGAACGCCGCATTGCGTAAAACCGACATTCCGCTGTTTCAGGCAAAAAGGTTTTTGATGTCAGGCGGCTGGGCAAACGAAGAGGCGATAGACCCTGTTTTTCAGTATGCCCGGACGTCATGGCAGACTGGCCGGCCGCTTGAGATGACGGGGTTCGACAGCGGCAAGCCGCGTGCATCATCACAGTTTTTTCGTGAATATTTCACCGATCTGGCGTTGCGAAATCCTAGCTTGAAATTAACAAGCGATGAGTGGGACCTAATCGACAAACTACAAAAACGCGGTTACGGATTTATCTCGAGCGAAGTTACGCCCGAAGCTGACCGCCAAAAACAGATCAAGGTACTCGACGAACTGTCCCAAAAACTCCGAACGAATCAAAAAGAACTGTTAAAAACTTTTTCACAAAAGGAGCTGCTTTTCGCAGAACGTTTTATCTATGATTCGCTGATGTCCGAGGAGATCGCCTATATCCGAACATCAAAAGGCGGGACCGAATGGAATCTTGCCCGCGATAAATTTATGGCGGATTCGTTTCGCTGGCTGATGAATAACCTTTATCCAAACCGAAAAATTATCATTTGGGCTGCGACCGCACACCTTATCCGCAACGGCAACCAGATAGAGAACCTAAAAAATAAAGACTGGTATCAAACTGCCCATCACATGGGACATCATCTGTATCCACTTTTACGAGACGATCTATATACGATTGCGTTCACGGCATACGGCGGCCGGTTGGGCGATGTTTTTCCTGAGGGCAGCGGAAACAATTCGCAGATTGAAGAGATGAGCCCGGCCCCGCCGAAAAGTTTTGAGGAAACCGCACACCAACTAAAACAGCCATTCCTGTTTGTAGATCTGAGAAATGCTCCGCCAGATCATTGGCTGCGCGGAAAGTTTGTTTCGGTTGCCCTTGGCAGACTTGAAAATTCCGCGGTTTGGTCAAATGTCGTAGATGCCTTCTTTTTTATCGATCAGGCGGAACCGATCAGATATCTCCCGAAACAAAACTAAGGCTTTATCCATTGTTGAATTGAATAAATGAAAAATTACAAAGCAGTACCGGCCTCGATCTTATTGTTTCTTTCGATAGGGTTTGTGGCGTGTTCGGAAACCTCTGCTCAGGCATCAAAAACCGATCTATTTTTGGGCACTCTTGCTCAAGCGGAAGCGAAAACAAAAGCAAAAGAATGGGACGAAGCGGCTTCGCTTTGGGAAAAAGTCGTTAAGACAAACCCGGTTGAAGGCAGATTTTGGAATCGACTGGCGAC
>JBGTJP010000074.1:0-6178 GCA_041745075.1 Pyrinomonadaceae bacterium
GTCGGCCTGGACTATTCGGTTTTCGGCAATCACGAGTTCGATCTGAAAACGGCCGATCTTCTGGCTCGAATGAAGGAGTCGAAGTTCACGTGGCTCGGGGCGAATGTGATCGACACAAAGACCGGAAAGATATTCGCGGATCCGCCTCCGTTTGTTGTCCGCTCGATCGGCGGAGTGAAGATCGGTTTTATCGGGCTGCTCCTTCCCGAAGCTAAAGAAACTTCATCGATGGAAGCCGATCTCATTGTCACTGATTTTTGCACGACTGCCCGCGATCTCGTGCCAAAAATGCGCGAAGCCGGGGCGACCGTTGTCATAGGCCTTACGCACCTATTCATGAGCCAGGACAAAAAGCTGGCCGGGTGTGCCGATTTTGATCTAATACTCGGCGGTCACGAGCACACGCTGCTGCAGTCGTCAGCGAATGGAACGCCGATCTTCAAAATGTGGGCCGATGCCCGCGAGGTCGGCAAATTCGATCTTTACATCGATAAAAGAACCGGCAAGCTGGCAAGCATGGATTGGGAAATCATCCCGATAACGGATGCGATCCCGGATGATCCGGCCTTCACATCGGTTGCCGCTAAATATAAGGATCTATTAGAGAAACTGGCCGTTAAGGTCGGAGCGACCAGCGTCGAACTAGACGCTCTGTCGCAATCGGTCCGCACGAAAGAAACGAACATCGGAAATTTTATCGCGGACGCTTATCGAAAAGCCGCCGATGCCGATGTAGCTCTCGTCAATGGCGGTTCGATCCGCGCCGACCTGACCTACAGCCCAGGGCCGCTGACAATGCGCGATGTTCTGTCGATGCTGCCGTTTAACAACCCGATAGTAAAGGTCGAGGTGAGCGGGAAACTCCTCGCCGACATCCTCGAACACGGCGTTGCCCGCAGTGCCGAAGATGGCCGCTTTCCGCAAATATCCGGGATGAGTTTTAGGTTCGATACACGCAAACTGCCCGGTCAACGGGTTTCGGACATAATGGTCGGCGGCAAGCGGATGATTGATGACGCTGTTTACACCCTTGCCACGTCCGACTTTCTTGTCTCACGCGGCGGCGACGGTTACACGATGTTCAAAGATGCGAAGGTGCTGACTCCCGCCGATAAGGCCCCAAAGGATTCGGATGTGTTTGAACAAGCGATAAGGTCGGCCCCAAATTCGACGATAAGCCCGAAGCTAGAGGGCCGGATCGTTAGAATAAACTGAATCGGGATACTTAAGTCGGAAAAATCAAACGTCTTGACCTGTGTTGCAAACTCTTCAGCGTCCAAAGGCTCCTAAGCCAGGGATTTTGCCTGGTAAAACTATCCTCGCCAGACAAATAGACTTTTCTAGGTATGTTCGATAAATATCGACAACTGATACTTAGCCTAATATTTGGTATTTATGGAACCGTTGCGCTCTTTTTCTTCGATTGGCCGGTACTCTCGGTCTTTTTGTATCTCGCGGCGATTTTCTTCTTGTATTCATTTTTTGCTTTTGGACCTGTTTTTGTGGCCTTCGCATATGCAAAACGGGATAAGTTTGAGTCCGCATCAAAGATTCTCGACTTGGTGGGATCTCCAGAGAAGCTAAGTAGTCGAAAAGCGGCCTATTACACTCTTACCCGGGCCTTAATACACACAAATTCGAACGAATTGTCCAACGCGGAAGCCGACCTTAAAAAGGCATTGAACGGAAGCGGCCTACTTGAGAACGATGAGGCACTTGCTTACTTCAAGCTTGCTTGCATCAATCATTTACAGGGCCGGGATGAAGGAGCTCTAGCGCTTTGTCATACTGCATTAAGGTATAGAACGACCACATCACTTTCGAACGATATAAAGATCCTTGAGGAGCAGATTCGCCGAACCAACGAGCCTCCCCGAAAGCCAATATCGATTTTTTCACGGCGACAACCCGGACAAGACCTTGAAGAAAATTTGGACTAATCGGCGCTAATACTTCCCAGCCGATCAACACTCTTCACCAAAATATTTCCTATCATCCGCTTTGCGGAAAGCGCGATCGAACGCTCGCTTGCCGGTAGTATCGAATAGCTCCACCCGTCCTTGTCCTTTGCATAAACGACGAACCAGAAAGCCTTTGCCTTTCCTCGCTCCGTCCAGCTGATCTTAACAAGGTCTTTGCCTCGATCTATCGAAACACGCGGGGCTGCCGGTTTCGGTGACTTGATCCACGGCGAAACGGGGATCAGCGCGTCGCGTTTGTATGGCCCAACGGTCAAGGCTTGCTGCACGCCGCCGAGATCGTTTCTGAGCGACTTAAAGCTAAAGTGGACCGCACCGCGGGTCTCATCGGACTTGCGGGTGAGTGCGATCTGGCTTACCAGTTCACCGCTTGTCCAGTCCGCGTTGCGGCCGATGCGATATGTGGCAAGGCCGGGCCACACGTGGCGTTTTTTCGTGTTCTGCGATCTCCACCATTCGAGCAATATCGGATAGCTCTGTGCCCGCCGTGCGGTCTCCCAGTAAAGCTGCGGCACAAGATAATCGACGGTGCCGTCCTGGAGCCATTTTTTTGAGTCGGCGTAAAGGCCTTCGTATGAGTTGAATCCCTCGATGCCAAGTTCGGGCATCGGCTGCCAGATGCCGAACGGCGAGATGCCGTACATTATCTGCGGCTTGATGCGTTTCGCCTCGCGGCCGACAGCGGCGATGAAATTATTCACGTGCATCCGCCGCCAATCCGCACGTTTAAGCTTCCCGCCTTTCGCCTGATACGCCAGCCAATTCTTTTCATCTGGAAAGTCAATATCGTTGCCGGCCGCGTCCTTTTCAATATACGGATAGAAATAATCGTCAAAGTGAACGCCGTCGATGTCATACCGGCGGACCACGTCTTTAATCACATTCAGCGAATGGGCCTGCCCCGCGGTATCGGTCGGATCAAGCCACAAATACTTGCCATACTGCCGCACCATTTCGGGGTGCGTTTTCGAAATGTGCTTGTCCGACATTGTCTTTGCGGAAGGGTGATACGCGCGGTAGGGGTTGAACCAGGCATGCACGAGAATCCCTCGTTTATGTGCTTCGGCAACAATGAATTCTAGCGGGTCGAACGCTTGCGGTCTGCCCATTTCGCCCGTCAGAAATTCGGACCACGGCTCAATCTCGGAGCGATACAGCGCGTCCGTCATCGGCCGAACCTGAAAGATCACGGCGTTCAGGCGAAGTTTTCTTGCCAGCTCGAGATTTGTTATCAGCTCCGCTTTTTGCTGCTCGACGGTCAGATCCTTCCGGGTCGGAAAATCAATGTTATCGACCGTCGCTATCCATGCCGCGCGGAATTCACGTTCGGGCTCCGGCAAAACCTGCGTGATCGCGGACGAGAATGTGAACACCAATACCAGGAAAAAGATAGAAACTTTCATTTCCGCACAACTCCCTATTTCAAGTAAGGCTTAACCGCCTTTTTCCACACATCGTATCCACCGCGGTTCATGTGGAGCATGTCAGCGAGAAATAATTCCTTTCGCGGCTGCCCGTCGGGGCCGAGCATCGGGGTGTAAATATCGATGAAGGTGAGGTTTCGCTTTTTGGTCGAATATCGTTTTATCAGATCGTTTGCCTCGGCGGCCTTGGGCATCAGGTTTGCCCGCGACGGGCTCGGCTTTATGGCGATGAAGGCTATCCTGACCGTGGGTAGTTTTGCCCGCACTTTTTCGACGAAGGCAGTGTAGTCGGCCAAAACCTGTTCGGGCGACTTGCCGTCGTTCAGGTCGTTGTCGCCGGCGTACATCAATACCATTTTCGGCTGGTACGGTATCACGATCCGATCGGCAAAGTGCGTCGAATCGACGATCTGCGAACCTCCAAAGCCCCGGTTTATTACCTTTCTGTCGGGAAAATCCGAAGCAAGGTCGGTCCACATCCTTATCGACGAGCTGCCGATAAAAAGGAATACGCCCTTTGTCGGCATCTGTTTCGCGTCGGCCGCCTCGAACGCCTTCATGTCGTTTTCCCACTGCGCGAAATTGCGCTCCTGGCCAGTTACGGCGAAGCAAAAGCTCACGATCAAAAGGGATATGGCTGCAAAGCGAAAGTTTTTCTCGTTCATAGTTTGTTTGAATTATCAGAAATTATCTTCTTGCTCCCGCCGGTCAAAAGTCGTAACCACGGAAGAAGATGAAGAAGAAAATAAGATCAACGACCTCAATTTGTTTATCTCGCAAAATTGATCTTATCGCAACCGGTCGCGACCCAGACATTTCTTCTCTTCATTCGCGCATTAGCGGAGAAAATAAATTCCGTCACGAATGCACGAATGTCAGACAAAAACCTCGAATACCTCGTTCGAAAAAAGCATCCCTTTCCGGGTCAGTTTCAGGCGGTCGTTGGATACTTCGATAAGGCCGTTTTCGTCGAGGTCGGAGAGTTCCTGCAGGTATTTGTCTCGTATATCTGCTCCGAAACGTTCCCGATAAGCGTTCAAGCTGACGCCCTCGTTTAGCCGAAGGCCAAGAAAAACAAATTCGGACGCTGTATCGACAGGTTCGCACGTAACCTCGGCGGCCGCACTATCCTCGATGCTCTTTACATAAGCGGCCGTGTCGCGTTCGTTCGAGAACCGGTGAACCCCGTCGAACGAATGGGCCGAAACGCCAAAACCGAAAACCGGTTCGAGCCGCCAGTATTTTGTGTTGTGGCGGGATTCGAAACCGGGCCTGGCAAAATTCGAGATCTCGTATTGTTCGTATCCTGATGCCGCAAGCCGGTCGAGCATTATCTCGTACATCTCGGCGGCAAGCTCGTCCGCGACAGGCGTTCGGCGGCCGCTGCGAATTTGTTCGGCTAGCGGCGTACCCTCGTGGATCTCAAGCAGATAGAGCGACATATGTTCGGGCTCCATCGACAGGGCTTCGTCAAGGTTCCGCCGCCAATCCTCAAGCGTCTGACTGGGCAATCCGGCGATCAGGTCAAAACTGATATTGTCGAAACCAGCGTCTCGCAAAAGCCGGAACGTGCTTCGTGCATCGTCCGCATCATGCCCGCGTGCCAGCAATTTCAGATCGCGGTCGTTGAACGTCTGAACACCGAAACTCGCACGGTTTATGCCAAGTTCCCGATAGGCCGCTAGAGTCTCAGCCGTGACCGTCGCGGGGTTCATCTCCATCGTGATCTCGGCATCTTTCGAGATCGTGAAGCTTTCGTGAACCGCAATGAGTATCCTGCCTACCTGCTCCGGCAACAACAGCGAAGGCGTCCCCCCGCCGAAATACACGGTATCAACCGGACGGGCCGAAACACGACCGGCGGGGAGTGTGCCCTTTGGTTGTAGAATTTCGGGGGCACCCTCGCTACCGCTCAGGTTTCCGCCTGTTATCTCCCGGTACAGTGCCTCGACATAACGCTTGACCGCTCCGGAATCGCGATAAACATCGGTCGCGAAGTCGCAATAAGAACACCGCGATTTGCAAAAGGGTAAATGAAGATAAACTCCGGCTGACATAAGCAATTTAGGAGCTTCGGATTAGATGATAACTGATAGGTAATAGATGATAATGAAGACGCGCTCTTACCTATCATCTTTCATCTACCATCTATCACTTGATCCGGAGGTTGGGAAAGTCTTGACGACAACGCTGTTTCCCAAACGAATGCGAGGTCGGCGATGGGGGCTGCCAACTCATGGTCTGTGTCAATCGTAAGTTTTAGCAAGTCATCGGCCACATTGCCGATAACCACGAACGGACATCCTCCAACGATCTCCTTTACCTTTTCAAGGTTTTCCGGCGAAAAGCTGATTACGATCCTCGAAGGCGATTCGGCAAAAAGAAGCGCCTCGGTCGGGAGGCCGTTCGTTTGCAATTCGATAGTGGCGCCCACCGCTTTGCGGCCGAGCGAGGAGAAGCAGCTTTCGGCGATGGCAACGGCAAGGCCGCCGTCGGAGCAGTCATGGGCCGATCTTAGAAGCATTTCGTCGGCGAGTTTCAAAAGAGTGTCCTGTACTTTCTTTTCCAGATCGAGGTCAAGCACCGGAACGCTGCCGCTTTCGATCATTTCCTGAGTCGAGTGGCCGAGCATGGAATGAGCATATTCGCTGACTGAAAGATCGTCGTTTGTAACGCCGAGCAATGCGATGATATCGCCGGGCGTTTTGAAGCCCTGTGTAATGATCTTTCGCGTGTCCTCGATCAGCCCGACCATGCCGATGGTCGGCGTCGGCA
>JBGTJP010000075.1:0-36434 GCA_041745075.1 Pyrinomonadaceae bacterium
TTCTTCCTTTCGTATGTTTCGCGTGTTTCGCGGGCAAAATTTTTATGGCTGATAAGAAAGTCGGCATTGCATTATCAGGCGGCGGGGCACGCGGGTTTGCTCATATCGGTGTACTGAAGGCATTGGCCGACCACGATATTCCGATCGATCTTGTATCGGGCGTTTCGGCGGGGTCGTTTGTCGGCGGGGCGCTTGCGGCCGGCATGAGTGCCGCCGAGATTGTCGAGATCGGACAGAAGATAAGCTGGTTCGGCGTGGCGGGTTTTTCCTACTCACCGCGCGGGCTGTTGTCGAACTCGGCAATGGGCTCGTTCATCGAAAAGAACTTTCCCGCGACAAAATTCGAAGACCTCAAACTTCCTTTCGCCGCGGTTGCGTGTGACCTTGCGACCGGAGCCGAGGTCGTATTGCGCGACACGGGCGATCTTGCGTTCGCCATTCGTGCAAGCTGTGCGATTCCCGGCGTTTTTGTGCCGCTGATCGACGAGCAGGGCCGCAGCCTGATCGACGGAGGAGCGGCCACGCCTATGCCAACGAAAGCCGTTAAGAAGCTCGGGGCGGACATTGTTATCGCGGTCGATGTGCTGACCTGCGGTTCCACGTTTTGGGACGCACCGAGCACCTTGATCGGCACGTTTTTTCAATCGGCGATGCTGATGATCCGCAACGCGTCAAAGAACCAGCATTACCGCGCCGACATCGTCATCGAACCACAGATCGCGCATATTCGACCGGATGAGATCGCAAAAAGAAATGAACTGATGGAGCTTGGAGAAAAGGCCGCGCTGGAAAAGATGGACGAAATTAAAAAATGTCTCGATGCATTTACCGGCAAGAAGAAATTGTAAACGGCAAAGCCGGAAGCGGCTCTGGTTCGCCGCAGGTTTTGCGTTAAAATTCGTTGCGAAACCAGCTTGCAATTGGTCAGCAAAACGTGCATCATAATCGACGTTAGTCCTTCTCTCGCATCATAGGATGCGCTCCGCTAAAGACGGTCTTTTTGGGTAGTTTGAGAGCAGGTTGGATATTGGATAAAGAAGCCGCTCGCAGTTTTTTGAGCACCTGATACGGATCGTTTCCCCATAGAAATTTTTCCGGTTCGAAGCTTCTCTTGAATTCCCGAGAAGGGAAAGGGTAAATTTTTTAGTATGTCTATGAAACTTTATGTAGGAAATCTTTCCTTCAAAACGAACACGCAGGAACTGGAACAGCTTTTTGCACAGGTAGGAACGGTCGAATCGACCAACATTATCGAAGATCGTGAAACGGGCCGTTCGCGTGGTTTCGGTTTTGTCGAAATGTCGTCGAAGGAAGAAGGCGAGAAGGCGATAGAAGAATTTAACGGTAAGGAATTTGAAGGCCGTGAACTGAAGGTCAACGAAGCCAAGCCGCAGGAAAATCGAAGCGGCGGCGGCGGTCGTGGTGGTTACGGCGGCGGCCGCGGTGGTTATGGCGGCGGTGGCGGAGGCTATGGCGGAGGCGGTGGTGGTGGTGGACGCCGGGATGATTTTGGCGGCAGCCCGAATCGCTGGTAGTTCTAATCTTTGATCGAAATAAAGGATGAGGCCGTCTGAAAAGGCGGCTCTTCTATTGTTAGGCTCTCTGAAAAGTAAAACGTAAAGAAATATAACCACGAAATAACACTATTAAGAACACGAAAAATTGAAGGTTTTTGATTTTTTTCGTGTTGATTCGTGTGATTTCGTGGTCACTCTCTTCCAATTTTGAGCCCGATGGTTCGACTAGGTTTTTTTCGCGGTGGCAGAGCGCGGTTTCACCGGCTGCTTCCGCTGTTTTGGCTGAAAATTCAACACGGGCTTTACGGGAGTAACGCCTCCCTTGATACGGAACGGAAACTTGCCCGCCAGGACCCCGTCAATATAGATATCCGCGCGGTAGGTTCCGGCTATCCACTGGCCGCGCGGCCTTCCGTTAAATAGAACGCGGTCCTCCAGGTCCTTAGTCGTAAAACTCGTAGAAACCACCTTTGTTTCGGCCCGGACGCCCGCCACGCTGACAACCAACAGATCCATTTTGACAGTTACCGGCCGGCCGCTGCCCAGCAGAACCACACAATGGATCGGGATATCGGTCGGCGCGAACTCGGTTGTTTCCTCGCCCGGATTTCCAGTACCGTCGTCTTTTGCCAGGTAAACCTCCTGGAAAAGGGGTGGCTCAAGCGGTTGGGGCGGCTGCGCCACGATGGCCGCCGCGGCAAACGCAATGATAACTAAAATTTTCACAACAACTTGCAAGGTACTTCTCCGTATGGGCAAAAGATCGGGTCAACTATTTCTTTGAGAAACGAACCCGTCCATTGGTTGCACGATCTGTACGAAATTTCGTTCCTAAACATTTTGGTCCAGCCGGGCAAACTGGCGTTCGACAGCGGTTTTCAGAGGGACGTGGTCCCCGGTCGCTATGGTTTCGATGCCTTTGACGCCATTCACGCCGCATGCGCTGGACGCGATCACGGGTACTCCGACCGCCGCTGCAAGCAAAAGACGTCGCGGCCGGTGCTCGACATGGGCCGGCAGAACGACCAGATCGGCTTTTCGCAGCCAATCGTCGCCGCCTCGTTCGATGTCAAAACCATTCCAAAAATCGTTGCCCTCGATAAGCGGTCCAAGCAAGGTGAGCCTTACGTTCATTCCGCGAATTGCTTCGCGCAGTTCATAACAGCCCTTGCGGCCAACTGTCGCGGCCGGAAATGCAATGTTCGGCTTTGGGTTATTCGGGCGCGAGGTTTTGGTTAAAGCGGGCATTTGCCACGAAATCCGTGCGGCCTGGTTCGGGAAAAGTGTCGCAATGTCGGAATGCGGAGTGATAATGCTGCGGGCGTGTTTGAGGGCTTCGGTCTCGGCCTTTACCAGATCTTCGTTTGCACGGAAATCTCCGAGCGTCGTGCTTTCGGGGTGAAGCCCTGCCGCAATGTCAAGCCGTTCTTGCAGTTCGGCCATCGGAAGTGCGGTCATCAGCACGTCGAATGTCCTGCCGCCGAGGTGTCCGTTTTTCCAAACGAACGGCAAAAGGTTCTGCTGAACGACAACGTGCAGGGCGTCGTACTCAAGCTGCTTTGCATAATCTTCGGCCAGCCTTTCGTACATTGCAAGAAGATTCAACTGTCTGGCGGCACCCTGCGCGGCAAGCCTTCGCGAACGATAGGAACGAATAGCCGTTACAAATAAGCTTTGGCGAAACCAGCCAAAGCCGCCGGTCGTCCAGGCGTAATTCGGTTTCCCGAACCTCCCGCCATCGAGCGGCGCCAGCATCATATCTTTTCCCGTTCGGACGCCTTGAACGTAGGCGTCGAACTCGGGCCAGAACTCATCCACAAGAAAGGCCGTCCTGCCAAAATCGCGGTGTTCGGATGCTTCAACGACGCGATGGCAATCGCCCATTTCGCATGTAGCACACGACTGCGGCGTGTCATTGTGAACTGCGATGCGGCGTATCTGATGAAATGCCGCAACGCTTTGCTTCTCGCCGCGAAAACGGACGGTAAGGTCTTTTTCGTCCAGCTTTGCCTCGATCCGAAACGGCCTTTCCGAGCGAAACCGCAGATCTACATAATTCCAAAACACGGTTGCGTCGCGGTCCTTTTCAGCCAATGATCCGGTCACGACCTGCGTATGCGCATGGCGTTCGACGATCTCAAAATTTGCATCCAGGGCGGCATCGTAAAGCGCGTTCGATATTTGGCAAAGGCCACCGCCGATGTTTGGGATAATGCAGCCTTCGCGAAGTTCGCGGCCCTCGACATATCCTTTGAACCGGCTGGCCCGGCCGACGTGCTTCCAAAAGCTGAAGGTCTGGTTCGCAGGAATTTCGATGCCGTCAAGCCGCCGCAACGCGAGCCGCAGATTATGTATCTTGCCGGCTACCAGAAAACGCTCTTCGGGTTCGATCTCGGTCCATAGCGGTGTTTTCGAGCTGGAGATCACCGCCGCAGCCGCAAGCGACGACAGTTTTGGATGCCGCGCGGCCCGCCCGGAAATTAGATCGCCAAAGCCGCGTTTCAATTGCAGCAAGATGGTCTTGCCGCGAAAAACTATTGCGTCAAGTCGGCTTGGGACTCGCCGTTCGACCGGAATGTTTGGTGTTGCCGTCATAAGCCGCTCAATAAATGAACCATATCGATAGCGAAATTTCAACAGGTTTATGTCAATGATAACGGGTCATTATGGAATTCCGCGTTTTCTCCGCTTAATGAACTTTGTGTCCACCCTTTACGCCCTTTGTGTTTTGGACCATTCTTAACACGAAGAGCTCCAAGGGAAGACACGAAGTTCGCGAAGGCCGACCACAACCGAACGACGCGGCAACTGTATCGCCTTTTATGCATGATATTGAAATCGTGATACTTTTTTGTAAATGAGATTATCCGTATTTGCCATTCGTTTCTTTGTTGTCGCCGTTTTATTTGCATCTGTTCCACGCGTTTTCGCGGGAGGCGAAGCCGAACTTTCGCGGTGGCAGGAGCGGGCCCGGAATGTAACCATAACACGCGATGACTGGGGTATTGCCCACGTGAACGGAAAAACCGATGCGGACGCAGTATTCGGGATGATCTATGCGCAGGCCGAAGATGATTTTAACCGCATCGAGATGAACTATCTGAATTCGCTCGGACGCATGGCTGAGGCAGAGGGCGAACCGGCGATATGGACCGATCTGCGGCAGAGGCTGTTCATTGATCCGGAAGTTCTGAAAAAGGATTACGCCCGCAGCCCCGACTGGCTAAAAAAACTGATGGATGCGTGGGCCGATGGCCTGAACTTTTATCTGGCTACACATTCGAATGTCCATCCAAAAGTGCTTTCGCGGTTTGAGCCGTGGATGGCATTGAGCTTTACCGAAGGAAGCATCGGCGGCGACATCGAATCGATAAATACCGATCAGCTAAAAACATTTTACGATGAAACCGCCGGATCGACGCACGCCTTGTCAGAGGTTAAGGACGATATCTTCCCGCCCGAACCTACTGGCTCGAACGGCATCGCGATCGCTCCGAAAAACACAAAGGACGGCAAGGCACTCCTGCTTATCAATCCTCACACATCATTCTTTTTTCGCTCCGAACTTCAAATTACAAGCGGCGAAGGGTTGAATGCCTACGGAGCGGCGACCTGGGGACAATTCTTTATTTATCAGGGCTTTAGTGAGCGCATGGGCTGGATGCATACTTCAAGCGCCGCCGACGCGATCGACGAGTTTCTCGAAACCGTCATTAAAAAGGACGGTAAATATTTCTACAAATACGGCGATAAAGAACGCCTGCTCGCTGCATCGGTCATTAAACTTTTTTACAAAACGCCCGCCGGCCCGGCGGAAAAAGTCGTGACGGTTTACCGGACGCATCACGGCCCCATCATTCGAAGGACCGGAAATGAACAATGGGTCAGCATCGCGCTGATGAACAAACCGATCGAAGCCTTGACGCAATCCTATACGCGGACGAAGGCAAAAAACTACAAGGAGTTCAAACAGATAATGGACCTCCACGCTAATTCATCGAACGCCACGATCTATGCCGACGCGGATGGAAATATCGCCTATTTTCACACAAATTACATTCCGCGCCGCGATCCGAAATTCGACTGGACAAAACCGGTTGACGGGAGCGATCCTGATGCAGATTACAAAGGCGTGCTCACTACCGACGAATCGCCAAATCTTTTCAACCCGGCCAGCGGCTGGCTTTATAACAGCAACAACTGGCCGTGGTCGGCGGCCGGGCCGAGCAGTTTGAAGCAGGCTGATTATCCGAAATATGTCGATTCCGGCACTGAGTCCGCCCGCGGCCTCCATGCGATCAGGGTGCTTGAGAACCGCAGGGATTTCACGCTTGAAAAACTTCGCGATGCGGCGTATGACAGCTATCTGCCGTGGTTTGAAAAGCCGATCCCGGCGTTGGTCAAGGCCTGGGACTCGATGCCCGCGGACGATCCTCTTAAGGCAAAGACCGCATCACAGATCGCGCTTTTGCAAAAATGGGACCTACGCTGGTCGGTCGATTCCGTCGCGACCTCGCTTGCAATATTTTGGGCTGAGGATGCTTTGAGACGCCTTACACCCGAAGCACGAAAGGCCGGCCTGACTACGGTCGATTACCTGAACACAAAGGCGAGTAAAGACCTGCTGCTTCAGTCACTAACCTCAGCTTCCGATAAACTCGCGGCCGATTTCGGCAAATGGAATACACCGTGGGGCGAGATCAACCGTTTTCAGAGGCTGACCGGCGATATCGTTCACCCTTTCTCCGATTCGGGCCCGAGCATTCCGGTCGGTTTTACGTCCGGCAATTGGGGTTCGCTTGCCTCTTTTGGTGCACGGCCGACGCGGAATACCAAGAAATGGTACGGAACCAGCGGTAACAGTTTTGTCGCGGTCGTCGAGTTCGGCAAGACCGTGCGGGCAAAGGCCGTAACGGCTGGCGGGGAAAGCGGCGACCCCAGATCGAAACACTTTAACGACCAGGCCGAACGATACAGCACGGGAAACCTGCGGGATGTTTACTTTTATCCGGCACAGCTAAAAGGGCACACAGCCCGGACATACACGCCGGGAAAATGATGTTTGGTACGCCAATTGCCGATAACTAATCGGGGGCAAGGTTATGATCATGACTCGAAAAATATTTATATCGGCTTTAGTTTCGGCATTTATCCTGGCGGCCGCAGTTATGGACACGGCGGCACAGAACAGGCGCGTTGTCGCGGAAGCTCAGCGGATAACAGGTGACCGCTTTACCGTCGCCCTGCGGACGCCAAAGGGAGCGAATATTTTTGCCGTCACCCAGCCTAATGCCGCCATGCTTGCGGCCATAGATCAGGGCCTGACCGATCTCTTCGCCGTCGCGCGAAAGAACCGCTATTCACGGAATCTTAACTATTCCGATTACACCGTTTTCGTGGCAAAAGCCGACCGCGAAAAGAACGCCGACGGCGGTTATTCGCCTGACATCGCGGTGGGTGCGGCCCAGTACGCGGGGACCGACTACGATCAGGGCGGCTACATTTTTGCCGCCGGGATGGTCATCTCGAACAACCCGGCCGCGTTTGTCATTGCCGAACACAAACGCGATCTGAAACGCGTCTCGGACATCGTCCGCTTTGAGGGCGAGCACCTCGTCCTTTATCACAACGACCGCCGCCGCTATTCACGGACCGCCGACCACAGCAAAGGCGGCGGACACCCGATCCTCCAGTAATTCCGAAACTCAAGCGTCCGACAAACTTCAGTTTGTCGCCCGGCGGCTACCGCGGGCCTCAACATTCCGCCGCGCGCCTCAACATTCCGACGCCGTTTCCCCACGCAGATCAACAAACTAAAGTTTGTTGGACATGCAAGCGTCCGACAAACTTCAGTTTGTCGCACCACGGCAAACGCGAACCAACCGAAATCGTGCATCGCCTCATACCAAATTGTCACCAAAAAATCTGGACAAACTTCGGCCATCGCTTGTAGAATTCGAGAAACCAAGGGTTTTCTATTCTTTTCGAACTAAACATAACCAGTGGCACAGCCATTGCAGTTACTCTTCGCGGATGTCGCTTGAGGGGATCCGCGAAGATGGAGGTTGAATGAACTTCATCGGTCGTTATGCCAAAATCTTCGCTTTCCTTTTTGTGTTCTTTGTCAATTTTCTTTCTGTCAGCGGTCAGGGCTCGATCTATCGTTTGCCGGCAGGCACAAAGATCAAGCTCAGCATGGATGCCGGAATAAGCTCAAAGATCTCGTCTGTAAACGACACTTTTACGACGACGGTGGCCAAAGCGATCCGGGTTGAAAACGTTGTCGTACTGCCGTTCGGTACGGTCATTGAGGGCCGGATAACCGAGGCATCGAGTGCCGGGTATGGCGGTAAACAGGGCCAAATGCAGGTTCGGTTTGAAACGATCCGCTTCCCGAACAGCCTTAGGCGGGCGATCGACGGAATATTGGTCGATGAGCTAAAGGCCGGATCGACGAGGGCCGTCAGCATGATATCGATCTTTGGCGGAACGGCTGCCGGAGCATTGATCGGCACTTCGACCAAAACCGAGAACGGAGCGCTCATCGGCGCCGGGATCGGAGCCGGGGCCGGAACCGCGGTCTCATTCCTGAAAAAGGGAAAAGACGTTCAGATAAAGACCGGCGAGGAATTTGAAATAGAACTAAAAAGCGAAGTAACGCTGCCCGCAAGCGACTATTGAAAAAAGATCTAGAAAGACTTGGTCGTAGATTTATCCGCGACCATTTTGAAAAAGCCCGATGTGAAGGGGAGAGCACATCGGGTTTTTTCTTTTGCCGGGCCGCTGAAAGTGCGGATTCAACAGGAGGATGTCTCAAAAGTCGGAACGGTCGATTTTAGCTCCGTAGGAGCGGCCTGTTTATAGAATTAGCCGTTACCATGGATACAGCTCCGTAGGAGCGGCATATTGTTGATTTCATGAGGTTTAATGCCCTAACGGAGCTTTCTTGGTCATTTGTTCTCCGACAACTATAAATATTTGGCTCCTCGGAGCCGAATTAAGTTACGGTTATTGGACCTTAGCAGACTTTTCAGACTATCCTCAAACATCGATTCTATCAGGTTTCAGTCCCTGAAACGCGCCCTTGTATAAGAAGTAGCGTCGACGGGGTCAGGGCGAAGGGTTAGGACGGGTTACGGACACCATCTGATCTTTGCGGTCACGTACGATATTCAGGATAATATCACTTTCATTCTTGTCGCTGATAGAGCGGATTAGGACCAGCGATCCCCGAACGGATTCACCGTTTATCCCGACGATCACATCGCCGGCCTTGAGTCCCGCTTGCGAGCCGGGCGAATTGGGGCGAACATTGTCGATGAGGATTCCGCTCTCGACGCCAAAATATTGGGCAAGCTGCGGCGTCAGCGACGTAAGCCCTAAACCGAAAAGAGGAAACGATGTTCCCCTTATTCGGTTCGCCACTATGATAGTCCTGGGTCCCATTTCCTCGGAAATCAGCCCTTCCTGCAGAAGAATATAGTTCAGCGCCGCTGCGGCCGTTACGTTCTTTAGCTCAATCCTTACTGATCGGCTCTCGAGCCTCGAATCAGCATCAAACAAGACGTTGATATCCATTTCTTTTGCCAGCTCTTTGATGAGGATCTGCAGACTGACACCAGCGGGAAAGCGTAGGTCCCGCAGCCTTTCGGTTCCCATTGCGTTGGGTGTCGTTGCGGCCGTGTCCGGGGCCTTCCTCTGAGCATCCGGCGTTTGCCCGGTCACGAGAACGAAAGATGAAACGACGATCAGGACAGAAGCGAGCGATCTAATTAGCACGAGAACCTCCAGTTCGCCGAAGTTCAATATGGATATTTAAGGCGACCCCGGCGGAGCATCAAGTTTACCATCATTCCTGGGGAATTAGTTCGGCATTGCGATGGCCAATAGCTCCGTATTGAAGAATGGCAACGCAAAAGCGATCCGGCTATCAACATGGTGGTGACCTGTAGCCTTAGAATGTCGGCTGGCGGACTCCGTGATTCCTTATTCAGCATCTATCGAAACAAGGTCGTAGCTCGTGCTGCGTCCTCCGGCGGGGCCGCGGGTTAGGATGTTTTTGTGGATTAGGTCGTCAATATCTCGTGAGGCTGTGTCCTGGGAGCACTTAGCGAGCTTTGCCCATTTGGATGAGGTGAGTTTGCCCTCAAATCCGTCGAGCAGGCGGTTCAGCACGAGTCGCTGGCGTTCGTTCAGCGGTGTACTTTCCAGACCGTCCCAGAACCTCGCGTTGTTGAGAACAGAGCTTAAGGTTTCCTCGGCCTGCTCGAATGCTTCATCGAGGCGGGTGAGAAACCATTGGAGCCATCGCGTAATATCCATGTCTCCCTTTTGGGTTTTCTCAAGCACGTCGTAATACTGCTGCCGTTCCGCGCTGATCCGCGAGGACATGCTGTAGAAACGCTCGGGGCTATTTTCCGACCGGGCCAGGGCAAGATCGGCAATAGCGCGGGCGATGCGGCCGTTGCCGTCGTCAAAAGGATGGATGGTGACGAACCAAAAGTGGGCGATCCCGGCTGCCAATACGGGATCGACGGACCTTTCACTCTCGAACCACTTGAGAAAAGCTCGTACCTCGCGCGTAAGGCGGCGGGCATCGGGGGCCTGAAAGTGAACACGTTCGCGACCGATCGGACCGGAGACGACCTGCATCGGGCCGGACGCATCGTCACGCCACTCGCCGACCCGTATCCTGGACATCCCGCTGCGGCCGGTAGGGAATAACGCGGCATGCCATCCGAACAGCCGTTTTTCCGTGAGCGGCGAGGCGTAATTTTGCGTAGCGTCGAGCATCATTTCCACGACGCCTTCAACATTGCGGTCCGCGGGGATCAGTCCGGCAATGTCCATTCCAAGTCTTCGTGCGACCGATGAGCGGACCTGTTCCCGGTTCAACCGTTCACCTTCGATATTGCTCGACTTTACGACCTCTTCGGTAAGCGTGCTTAGCACGGATTCTTCCCGAAGCTTAAAGCCGAGCGACTCCATTCGGCCAACTAATCTTCCTTGCCGATGCCGCAACTCCGCCAAAGGTGCAGCAAGCACATAATCTTTCCAACAAAATTTCGGCCAGTCGCTTAAATCATAAATGTACGTCATAATCTCCGCACTATTGCGGAGATTATACCCTTTATTCTCCGCACAATGCAAAGATAATCTCCGTATTTTTGCGGAGTTAGAATCATAATCTCCGCACGACCTGATAAAGAGCGGGCCGTGAGAAATAACCATTGACCAATCTGTGCTATTTATGCGACAATATGCCGCCCACCGGACGCCTGGTTCGGTCGATCCTTGATAATAAGTTCGTAGAAAAAATGGCGAATCGCGAAAACGAAAAGTTTTTGCAAAATCGGCTGAATTTCGCACTTTTGAACGCATAAGGCGAATCGTTCCAATGAGTTGCACGTTCCGGCCATTGACGGAACGCGGCCTGAACGCGGGGCGAACGCCGAATCGGCACGAGGCGTCACTTGGCACGGGCTTTCTTCACCATGTCGCGGATCTCGGCGGAAAGCGTTGGCACATGGAACGGGATGCCGTCTTTGATGGTCCACTCGATACCGCCCCCGCGGACGACTTTGCCGTCGCGGACCTCGTCGGTGCCGGTCGGGTAAAGTACCTTGAAATTCTCAAGCGGGTTGCCGTTGACGACGATCAGGTCGGCCTTATACCCGACGCGGACGCGGCCGAGTTTGTCTTCCTGGCCCATTATGCGGGCGTTGTTGACGGTCGCATGCTGGATCGCCTTTAACGGATGAAAGCCTGCTTCCTGGTGCATCTCAAGCTCGCGGATAAGGCCAAAGCCGTACATCTGATAAATGAAACCGGCATCCTCGCCTGCCCCGATCAGGCCGCCGCGTTTTTCGAACTCGTACAGTGTCTTCATCCAGATGCGGTAATTCTCTTTCCAGAATGCCTCGTCGGTCGAGGTCCAGCCGATAAAGTACGAGCCGTGGTTGGACGGATTGGGCCGGAAGTAATCTTCCAGCACCGGATGAAGGTAATCGGCAAACGCCGGGTTGGCCTGTGCCCGTTGAAGGTCGCGCGACGCATCGTAGATCACAAGCGTCGGGTCCCAGGCAACATTGGCCTTCACCATTCCGTCGAGCACGGACATCAGCCGTTCCTGGTTCGCTTCACGCCAAAGTCGGCCGGCATAGCGAAACCTGTGGACCTCGTTGTTGTAATTGTAATCGGAAGGGAAGTTCTGACGGCCGCTTTCGATCGCCGCATCCGGGATGCCGTACCAGTGCTCGATGCTGGTCGTGCCGAACTTGATGTCGTCCCAGGCATTCGTTTCCTCGACGCCCCCGTGATGCATCACGCGCATGCCAAGCTTGTTCGCTTCGTCCATCATCGCTGCCATCAGGTCGCGGTCGATGGTGTAAAGCTTGATCCCGTCAAAGCCGGCCGCTTTCAGGTCACGTACCCGCTGCCGCACTTGTTCGGGTGTGTTCTGGTTCGGGCCCGGAAATCCGCCGTAAGCAAAAATGCGCGGCCCGGCAATGGTATTCGCGGCGGTCTTGTCACGCCACTCGAGCGTCTTCTTGCTCGACCAGGCCTCGCGAACGGTGGTTATGCCGCAGGCAAGCCACATCTTCATGCAGTACTCGACCGGCATCGGCACGCCTCCGCGCTCGTCGTGCACATGTCCATGAAGATTGATCAAGCCCGGCAGCACGTACTTGCCCGCTGCGTCGATCTCAAGGTCGCCCTTCTCAGGCCGCCGTGCCGTGCCTTCCTTCGCGGCGATCGGGTCGAAACCGGCGATCTGCGTGATCAGGTCGTTCTCGATCACAATGTCAAACGGACCCGCGGCCGGCTTGCCGCTGCCGTCCACGACCATCGCACCGCGAACGACGATCCGCTTGACGCGCTTGCCGGAGAAGGATGCCGGCGAAGCCTGCGAATAAGTAACGGCCGAAAGAAGGACCGATATGATGACCCAAACGGAGACAGAACGAAAGATCAATGTTCTCATACTTGTATTTGTCGAGTGGCGGCGGCACAGCCGCCAAGGTGCTTTCAGCGATTATCGGAAAAGCAGACCTTTTCCGCAAATCGGGCGGCAGAGCCGGGAATCGGACGAGGATCGGAAGCTACTTTAAAATGCAAAAAGGCAGGTTCGGGTTTGTCCGTTCCTGCCTAGTGCCCGAAATCAATTTAATGTTACATCCCGGCACCGTGGCATTTTTTGAATTTTTTGCCGGAGCCGCAGTAGCAGGGTTCGTTTGGTTTGACCTTGGGGTGATCGCGGACAAACGGGGTGTGGCGGGCGGCTTCGGCACCGGCTACCTCGGCACCGGCCATTGCTCCGGTAAAGGCCATGCCGGCGGCCTGGCGGCGGGCACGCTGCTGCTCGAGACGGGCGAGGCGTTCCTGTTCTTCCTGCTCGTCCTGATTGACGATCTGGAGGTGGAACAGGGCCTTGGTCGTGTTGGTGTCGATGCGGTCGAGCATATCCTGGAACATGGTAAAGCTCTGCTTTTTATATTCCACGAGCGGATCTTTTTGCCCGTAACCTACCAGGCCGATACCCTGTTTTACCTGATCGATCGACGCAAGGTGGTCCTTCCACTGCGAGTCGATGATGTTGAGCATAATGTAACGCTCATACGCCCGCAGGCTGTCCTCGCCGGCCAGCTTTTCTTTTTCAGAATAGCTTGCCGATGCGGTTTTCCAGATCGCCTCTTCTATCTGATCGGGGTTCATCCGCTTGAAATCGACATCGGCGTCCGCCGCCGGGTCGAGTGCGTAGATGCTCTCGATCTCGGCCGCAAAAGTGTTGACGTCCCATTTATCCGGGCCAGTTTCAAGCGTCAGCATGCTGTGCGTCAGGTCGTGAAGAAGATCCTTGGCGACGCCCGTCTCGCCGAGAAGGTATTCGCGGTGTTCGGGTTCGAACATAAGCTGGCGGCGGAGGCCATAGATCGTTTCACGCTGTTTGTTCATCACGTCGTCATATTTAAGAACGTGTTTGCGGGTCTCGAAGTTGCGGGCCTCGACTGCCTTCTGAGCACGTTCGATCTGCCGCGAAACGGTCTTCGATTCAATGGCCACGCCTTTCTCCATGCCGAGCCATTCCATCATCGACCGGACCTTGTCGCCGGCAAAGATACGCATCAGATCGTCTTCCAGCGACAGGACAAAACGCGACGAGCCGGGATCGCCCTGGCGTCCGGCACGGCCGCGAAGCTGGTTGTCGATGCGGCGCGATTCGTGCCGCTCGGTACCCAGAATATGCAGCCCGCCGACGGCGACCACGGCTTTGTGTTCTTCATCGACCACTGCCTTGGCCTTCTTTAGCTGCTCTTCGAACTGTTCCGGGGTGGCTTCGTCCGGGTTGATCTCCATTTTACGAAGATAGTCGTGGGCGAGGTATTCCGGGTTGCCGCCAAGCAAAATATCGGTTCCGCGGCCGGCCATGTTGGTGGCAATAGTGACCGAACCTTTGCGGCCCGCCTGGGCGATGATCTCGGCTTCGCGTTCGTGGTATTTGGCGTTAAGAACGTTATGAGGCACGCCGATCTCTTTCAGCTTTGCGGCCACCAGTTCTGAATTTTCAACTGAAACGGTTCCAACCAGCACGGGACGCCCTTCGGTGTGCAGCTGCTTTATCTCATCGACGACGGCATCCCATTTTTCAGGCAGGGTGCGATAGATCACATCCGACGTGTCCTGCCGGATCATCGGCATATTTGTCGGTATCTGAACCACGTCCAGCGAGTAAACGGTGCCGAACTCTTCGGCCTCGGTTTCAGCGGTTCCCGTCATGCCGCTCAATTTCTCGTACATGCGGAAGTAATTCTGCAAGGTAATCGTGGCAAGTGTCTGGTTCTCGCGTTCGATCTTGACGCCTTCTTTGGCTTCGACTGCCTGGTGAAGGCCGTCGGACCAGCGGCGGCCCTGCATAAGGCGGCCGGTAAAATCGTCCACGATGATGACCTCGCCTTCCTGAACAACGTACTGATGGTCCAGTTTGTACAGCGTGTGGGCCTTCAATGCCTGTTCGACGCAGTGCAGGAGGTCCATGTTCGCGGGATCGTACAGGTTCGAAACGCCAAGCAGCTTTTCGGCTTTGGTGACGCCCTGTTCGGTCATCACGGACGAATGGTTCTTTTCATCAAGCAGGTAATCGCCCGTCGTAACTTTTGTTTCCTCATCCTTGTGGCCGCGTTCGAGCTTGGGGATGATCTCGTTCGCGACATAGTACTTATCGGTTGCGTCGTCGGTCGCGCCCGAAATGATGAGCGGCGTACGGGCTTCGTCGATAAGGATCGAGTCAACCTCGTCGATGATGGTGAAATAATGGTCCGGCTGGACGAGCGATTCGACATCGAACTTCATATTATCGCGAAGATAGTCGAATCCGAATTCATTATTTGTACCGTAAGTTATATCGCACGCGTAAGCTTCTTTACGGTCAACGTCATCCATATCGTTTTGGATAACACCGACCGAAAGTCCGAGGAACTGATGGATCTTGCCCATCCACTCGGCGTCGCGCGATGCCAGGTAATCGTTTACGGTCACGACGTGAACGCCGCGGCCGGTCAGGCCGTTCAGGTAGGACGGCAGGGTCGCGACAAGTGTTTTACCTTCACCGGTACGCATCTCGGCGATCCGGCCCTGATGAAGGGCGATGCCGCCTATCAGCTGAACGTCAAAATGCCGCATGCCGGTCGCCCGCCGCGAACCCTCGCGGACGGTGGCGAATGCTTCGGGCAAGAGCTCGTGAAGGATCTCCTGCTCGGCCGCACGCCGTTCGGCTTTGTCGGTAATGCCTTCGAGCGCGGCCGCGATGCGTTCCTTAAACTTGACGGTCTGTGCTTTTAACCCTTCATCGGAGAGAGCCTTTATCGACGGTTCAAGATCGTTTATTTCCTGGACGGCCGGCTTGACCTTTTTAAGAAAGATATCACTGCTCGATCCAAATATTTTCTTAACAAGCTTATCTGCAAATTTGTTCGTTGCCATTTTGTTCCTTGTGTTGTGTCCAACAAACTTCAGTTTGTTGATCTCATGCCGCCAACAGGCTTAGCGTGATTGTATATTTGCTCGGCGAAAGCGCAACAAACTGAAGTTTGTTGGACGGTTTTGGCCGTATCTGTTGACGATATTGGTTTTTATCCTGATGAAGCGGAACGGAATGTATTATTGAATGATCGTTTTCCGCTCACCCTACTTTGCGTCTTTGGCAAGCAGAGTCACTAAAGCGGCACGGGGAAGGCGGGTGACGACCAGGATCTTATTGCCGGAGCGGCTGAGGACCGTTCCGTCGGATATGTATTTTCCGGCCGGCGAAACCGCCTCATGGCGAAACAGGTTCCAGACGGCGGTTAGGTCGCGCAGGTAACCATTAGTTTCCGCCGCCGATTTTTTAACGCCTGACACCTCAATAAAAAGGCCGTCAGCGTTAAGTTTTAGTACAAAGCGGGAGTGCGTCGCTTCCTGGCCCGAAAACCGTTCGCTCGGCACGCAGTCCGCAAATCCGTAGCCGTCGGTCATCCGCTTGCTTGTGTATTCAAGCGCCGGACGGAGCGAGGTGTTCGAGGTCAGAAGCGTCTCAGCCGTATAACTTCCGACCTTATTATTCGCAACGCACGGAAGCGCCGTGGCCTGCGACATTTCAAAAGTATCAACGGCAAGATCGAACTTGCCGGTCCGCTTCAGTTTTTCGAGGCTGGCTATGAAGAACTCGAGATCGGCGTAATAATTTCCGATCGACATCGCCAGCGGAGCCCGTTCGTCATCCGGCTTGCGGTCAAGGTCGTCCTTTACCTCTATTTCATCCGTGATCTCAAAGTTCCGCGTAGTCGCGGCATGACCCAAAACGGGCGTCGCACCCACAAGCACAAGCCCGAGATACACGCCAAGCGTGGTCAGGAAAAGAAGTGAGTTTTGGTTCTTTCGTGAATTCAAATCTTATTTGGTCGCGTTATGATTGTCCGGCGTTGCGATGGCACTGCCGTTTGGCTTTTTGATCTCGGCCGCCTGTTCATCGAGTTTCCGTTTTATCATTGCCAGCACCACATTTTTCGGCACGTTGAACTTGATAACAAGATTTTTTCCATCAGGTTCGACCTTCAAATTCTTCAGCAGTTCAAGATCATCTTTGTCGTTTTGCAGCTCAGCTATTTTGACCGGATCGTTCTCCAACTCCATCTTTGCGATCATGTCCTGCTTTTCCTTGATCTTCCAGTCGATACCTATCTGCAGTCCCGTCGCCAGGCTTCTTGCCCTTGTTTCTGTTTCGACTTCGGATTGAACCGTTGCCGATAAATTTGTTTCATCCTGCTGAAGCGTCAAGTCAAGCGTTTTTCCGCTTAAGTCTGACAGGTACTGCAGAAATCCGCTGTTGTTGAACGCCTCGATACCGTCCTGAACGTCACGGACCATTTGCGGGTCGGCACTTTCGGCCTTAATGTATCGGAAGGTTCGTTTTTCGAGTTTCCCATCCTTGTTCAGCTTTCCCGACGCTCTAACGAGAAACGGAATTCCCAGATCCAACTCATTTTTTGAGTTGCGGTCAATAAGCTTCAAAGCCAGATCCTTCAAAGGAAGGCGATTGATTGCCCTTTCTTTAACCGGTCCGGTGTTTGTCGCCGTTGGCTGGGGGGCTACATTGGCATTGGCCCCGGCGGTTGCGCCATCATCCGGGTCTGTCACCTCAGGGTTTGTGTTGGACGGCTTACCGATCTTGCCTCCGCGCCCTTTGCGGGAAGGAAAGCTTCCTGCACCGGCTGAATTATCTTCAACCTTGAAGAGCGGCGGCGAAGAATCGTCGGTAAAGGCGTCCGGCCGAGGGGCGGGCGGATTGGGCCTTTGGGCAAGCAAGTCGCTGCCGTTATTCGGGGTCGATCGAAATTCGGGAAAAGGAACTCCCGGTGCGTTCACACCATTGGAGCCATTCGCTGCCTGCTGCTGAAGCATCGCGTACTGAACAGGGTTGGCTATCTGGAAATAACCTTCCGGATAACTCAGCGGAGGTGTTTCCCCGGTCACATCGATATAGGTTATTTCGGCTTCACCCAAGTCGATATTCTCGTAGGCTTCATCTACATATTCGCGATCAGTCCCGTAGAGCATTGCCCCGACGTACGCCATGTCAACCACCTGACAAACACGGCCAACCCATGGGCTGTCGCATCCGCGGGCTGTCAAAACATTTGTCTGGGACACTACCGCCAAAAAAGCGAGGTTCAAGATGGCCGATATAGCCACGACCTTATAGAGCGTCGGCGTGAAAAACCAGCTCTTGATCTCGTAATTATGAAAAAGCTCGCCCGGCTGTGGAACAGTCGGGGCCGTTGCTCTATCGTATGATTCCTGCTCGAACATAGTTCAATAAAATAATGCGAAGAAAGTCTTACAGCCAATACTACCCTGCCGTAGATCTTAGACGCACAGCACCGCCCTCACGTTGCGGTGTAAATGAAAATTTTAACATTTCACGAGGGCAATTGAAAGAATAGACTTCGCGGCCGCAAACCCTTAATATCCGTTAATATGCCCCGCTCGAAATACGGCCAAAAAAATAAAAAGAAAGGCGGTTCTCGTTCTTCTTCCCCCTCGAATAAAGAACGAACAGGTAAACGCTATCTTGCAGGTGAAAGTTCCGCCGATCGCGGCAGCAGCGAACAAACTCCCACCCAAGAACGCGCGGTTGAAAGGCTCCTTGCCGGCATCGGCGTTCCTGAACAAAAACCACTAAAACCGGACGATTTTCAGATCGAGGCACTTTCGGCGATCGAGAGCGAAGATGTGCTGGTCACCGCTCCTACCGGAAGCGGCAAAACATGGATAGCCCGCGAGGAGATCCGGCGCCTGCTGGCCGCAGGGAAAAAGGCCTGGTACACGACGCCCCTGAAAGCTCTTACCAACTCGAAATACGTCGAGTTTTCGGACGAATTCGGGGCAGAGAATGTCGGCATATTGACCGGCGACCGCAAGGAGAACGCCAACGCACCGCTGATCGTAGGCACGACCGAGATATTTAGAAATCAGCTTTTTGACGCGCTTCGCAGCGGTGAGCAGGTCGTTACCGATTTCGTGATCCTGGACGAGGCCCATTATTTGGCGGACGAAGAGCGGGGCCATGTCTGGGAGGAGGCGATCATCCTTACGCCGCCCCGGATACGAATGCTTCTGCTTTCGGCCACAGTCGGCCGGGCCGAGCAGTTTGCCCGCTGGATAGGCGATGTCCGGGGAACGAATGTTCGCGTGATAAACCGGGCCGGTTCGAGGCCGGTCGAACTCAGAGCGGCGTATCTTTCGCACCGGCTGCAGCTATATCCTTTGTTTGATGAAGAAGGCGGTTTTAATCGCGAGATCGACCAATTCACGCCAGAAAAACGCAGAAATTATAGGCGGAGATAAATGCGGAAGCCCGCGCATGAGCAAGGGCGTGAGGATCAACGTCGCGACTGCTGACGCGCAGGCTTCTGCATTCTTATCTATTTCAACATTCCGACCAAAATGTCGATGTCGGCTTGCGGGACTTGCAGATCGAGCATTACTTCGTTGCCTTTGGCCGAGAACTTCGCATTCTCGAGCAAACGGGTGTAAACCTGCTTATCAGGGGCCTTTGACCCGCCGAGCAGGGCCTTGCCGACAAGCTGAAGGCCTTCGAGAGTTTCGTGCAACGCGGTGGCCTGTGAGTTCTGCAATGTCCGGGCGGTCACATTTACGGTCATAGCTTCAGCGGCCATGTCCATATTGCCGTAAACATAGCGGATCGAGTCGATGTTTTTACCAAGCTCATCGTTCTCAAGCGGCAGGAAAACGCTCATCCCATTTGGCATTTTGCCGGCAAAATTTACCACCGACGTTTCTTTTTTGGCGAGAAGCGAGATCAGATCGGTCGAAACAGGTTTCCGGTTTACATCTGCGGTCTGGCGGACGAGCGCGACATCGCCAAACGCAATGGTGGCGGTGTCGATCACGGTCACAGCAATATCCTTTGAGAACGTTCCGATCACTTTATCGGCCAGATCCGAGTCCTTGACGGCCGGTACCTGATGTTTCGCCTGGTCCGCCAGGTCCTTTGCCGAGAATATATAGATAGTCTTATCGCCGACCTTTTCCTCGCGGTATTTGCCGTTCGAAGCCAATTTGGCGGCACCTATAAGCGAGGCCGACGAGATCTGACCACGGGCGATGACGACCGGATCAATATCATACTCTTTCGCGGTTATCTTTTTTGCCGTGACGCCGGCGGCAATGTATTCGAACTGGCGAACGTCGATACCGGTTTTCGCCTTCATTTCGTCTATCTTTGCCGTTATTTTTTCAAGCATCGGCTGATTGGAAGTCAGCAATTTCGGTAAAGCGACCGAAAAGAAACGCTTTACGTCAAGTGTGACCACGCCGTCCGAAGCCGGCAGAAGCAAAGCAAGTTGGTTCGCCTGCGAAACGGCTTTGCGCTTTGAATCAGCGACGGCCGAACCGGCGAGGTTGAGTACCAGAACGCACAGGCACGAAAGGGCAAGAATTCTTATTTTCATTGAATGTCCTCAGAAGGTAAAAGTTTTACCGTATCAACCATAACAGATGAGCAATTGCCGCGAAATGTTGCCGCGTTATTCAAGCTCTTTCGGATTATTTGGTTTCTCCTTTTGACCGTCTTGCCCGGCTTTTACAACCTCGAACTCGAACTGCAGTTCCTTACCACGAACGATATTGCACAGATAGTGCTCCCAGAATTTACGCAGGAAGCGGAAACGCGGCAGTTTATTGTCCAGGTTGATCATAAACTCGAATCCAAGTACCCGCCACAGGTTCAATAAAGTGACTACCGTGCTTACCGGCCGGAGATCTACCTGGGTATAGAATTTGAACTCCCGCTTTTCGGGTACGAAAGTATTGAAGGAATAAGAGTTAAAGTGGTTTCGATGCGTCGGGTCGGACGGCCAGTCGGGGTTTGTGTAATGCGGGGTTACGAACCGGATCCGTCCGCCGCCTTTTGTAATGCGGTAAAGTTCGGTGATAAGTGCCATCACGTCGGGAACGTGTTCGATCACGTGAAACGAGACGATCAGATCGAATTCGTCGTCCGCGAACGGGTATGGGAATTGGCCAAGGTCGTGGATCACGTCGGCGTCGGTCCCGGCGTTGTAATCGACGCCGATGGCGCCTTTGTATTTATTGACTCCGCAGCCTACATCGAGGATCTTCATCGGGATTAAGCTAAGGGAAAAAGGGGAAAAGTGCAAAAGGAAAAGCGACATGATGCACGCGTTGGTGGAAATACGACCGGTAGGGAGTAATGCCCTCTAAAGCAGGAACCTTTCCGCAGAGCAGCAAAGCCGCAGAGAAACCGTAAACACCGACCCCGGACCGGGCACCCGCACTAGCGCTCAGGTTTCCGCCTTTCGGAAAGATAAAAGTGCCACAGGAGGCGGGCCGCAGCCGACCGGAACGGCTTCCAGCGTTCGGCGATCAACAGAAACTCATCCGACTGCGGCATTTCGTGGCCATCTGATAGCTTCTGATAGGCGGCGTGGAGGGCAATATCACCCTTCGGCATAACATCGGGCCGGAGCAGTGCCATCAAGAGGTAAATATCGCTCGTCCATTCGCCGACACCTTTAAGTTTAGTAAGCTCAGTTTTTACGTCCGCGTCCGGCAGTTTGTGAAGGCCGTCGAGATCGAGCCGCTCTTCGATCAGGGCTTCGGACAAATGCCGTGCGTATGCCGATTTCTGGCGGCTGAAGCCGATCGTTTTCAATTCGGCATCGTTCAGTTTCAACAGGCCGCGCGGCGTCACGTCGCCGAGGCGGAGGGCAAGCTTATCGAAACACGCCTTTGCCGAAGCAAGCGAAACCTGCTGTTCGAGAATGATCTGCAGCAGCGTCGCAAAGCCCGTTGGCCTGTCCCACAACGGGGGTGTCCCGTATCGCTCGTGTACGGACCGAAGATGCGGATCGGACGCCGCCAACGACCGGCACGCCGCCGTAAGCATCCGTGTATTCAATGGTTTAGCGTTGCCATGCTGCATTTGATCTGATTTTTTTACTATTCCACCGTCGGACACTTATGGGACCGTTTTGGAAGCCTTTCGAAGAATACAAGGGAAGCCGTAAAATGCTGGATGCCGCGAAGAAAGCCGTACAGGTTAGAAAAAAGGGCGGTCTAAAAGAAAATTGGGACTATTCGCCTGCATGCCAGTTTGAGCATTTTTTGGTCGCAACGGGGAAAATGAGCTTTTCAAAGATACTCGCCTTTTCGCTCTCAATCTTTAACGGCGTGCTTTTTCAGATCTTCCAGACTCACAATGCTCAACGCCGCTTCGTGTGTGGCTTCCAGATAAACTTCGGGAGCCATGCCGGACTGCAGGGCTTCACGCCATCGAAGCATGCAGAGGCACCATTTATCACCTTCTTTGAGGCCGGGGAAAGCGTATTGGGGCATTGGCGTTGAAAGATCGTTCCCGACCATCATCGAAAACTCGAGAAACTTCTGCGTAGCCCGGATGCAGACCGTGTGGCGGCCCGTATCATCCACGCCCGTGCGGCAATAACCGTCGCGATAGAATCCCGTCATCGGATCGGTGCAGCAGCTTTCCAACTCGGTGCCGAGCACGTTCTTCGGTTTTACGTTATGTCCGTTTCCATTGCCGTTTGTATAGCTCATATTAACAAGCGTCTAATTTATCACACCGGGGTAAAATCCGCCGTGCTCGTTCAGGAGCGTTCGGGCCGCGTTCTGACCTCGTTCGGAACGTGTAAACGATTGTCAATGGACGACTTAGACGCTTTCGCACAGGCAAATTCCGTCAAAAATGAAAAAGTTTTTGTCACCGGAATCGATCCATCGCCGGATAATGCAAGTCCTGCGAAGAAAGGGTTTATCCTGACGAGACGGAATCTTAGTGGTTTCTACGCCGGTTTTTGAGAAAGAACGGCCTGATTCAATTATCAAAGATCCGGTCGCAGACTTCGACGTTGCGACAATACATAAATGTATCATAGATAGGACGCGACTTGAAAGGAGTTTTAAGTATTTTCGATAAGTTCCAGGACGCGTTCGATCGGCCTGGCAAGGATCGCTGTGTCGCCAACCTCGACTATCGGGCGCTGGATGATCGAAGGAAATTTGACCATTGCGGCGATAACTTCCTTATCTGATGAATCTTTGCTGATCCCGGCGAGCTTAAAATCCGGCTCTGCCCGGCGAAGCACCTCGAACGGCTTCATCCCGGTCTTTTCAAGAGTTCGGTCAGCTTCTTTTCGGTAAACGGTTCGATGAAATAATTGACCTTTTTCCAATCAACACCATTCGCCTCGAACAGCTTATTCAGCTTGCGGCACGTCGTGCAGGTGGGTTTTTCGTAAACTGTGATCTTCATAACAAAAGGCGGAAGCGGAAGCGGGTGCGTCCCGTTAACAATTGTAAATTGTTAATTGGGAAATTGTTCATTGGTTCCAATTAACAATCCTTCAATTTACAATTTACAATTCTCAAGACCAAATGTGAGCCGTGCGGTTAAGCGGTTGCGACCGATAGTCGCATGGGGGCACACTCGCTACCGCTCGTGTTTCCGCCTCAGGTCCGGGCGGCCGCAGTGTCACCTGAATGGGTTTCACTCAAATTCTGCGATTCCTCGTACGTGAATATGCGCGATTTTGTGACGAACCTCAATCCCAAAGGTATCTCAAGCGAAAAACTCGCCCCGCGGCCCTTTACGACATCGATCGTCAGTTCCGTGTGCTGCCAAAATTCGAATTGATCTTTCGCCATATAAAAATCACAACCGGCGATCTCGCCCAGCCAAACATCCGACCCGCCGACCATAAATTCGCCCTTCGGATAACACATCGGCGACGACCCATCACAACACCCGCCGGATTGATGAAACATCAGTTCGCCGTTCTTTTCGCGGAGTTGCTCGACGACCGTCGCGGCGTCTTCAGTTATTTTTACTCGCGGGATTAGGTCCATTTTGTTTATCTGCCGCCCGCAAACGGGCTGATTATTATTTCGCATTCGTCTACACGCTTACGCGTGTAGCTTAATTCTTTTGCCCGCAAAGCGGGCTGGAGACCAAAAGACAACTTTGGCCGTTTGCGTGGAGTTAGCTGCGCTGACGCATGTAACTTCAATTCTGCTGCCCGCAACGCGGGCTTTGGATCCGGGCCCGTTTGCGGGCCAAAGAGTTAAGCTCCATGCGTGAGCGTGGAGATAACGTAAACGAACGGAATTAGCCCGCGTTGCGGGCGGCAGATCATTCCTGCCATGTAAAATCATCGATCACGATACCGTTCGATGACAACATTGTCTCAAATTCGGCTTTGAAATCGAACTTCTTGTGATGCCGCTCCTGATTCTGAATATATTTGCGAACGGTCGCCATCTGCGATTCGCTGACTGTGAACGCTCCGTATCTCCGCTGCCAGGCGAACTTCGCAATTCCGTTTTCCTTTGCCCAGGATGACGAGTTCGTTTTGAGGTCGCGAATGAAGTCGGACAATTGAGTCGTCGGTTTTAGTTTGACCAGAAGATGAACATGATCCGCAATGCCGTTTATCTCCAGAGCGATCCCGCCAAGGCCTCGCACAATGCCGCCCAGGTATTGATGAAATCGGGGCCTAATATCCGCGTTTATCATCGGCAGGCGGCCTTTGGTTCCAAAGACAATGTGGAAAAGGAGATTGGTGTATGACATGTTCGGTTCTGTCGCCCGCAAACGGGCTAGTTCGTGATTTTGTATCTGTCTACACGCTCACGCGTGTAGCTTAACTCTTTAGGCCCGCAAAGCGGGCTGGATCATTATCCGTCAATTCGATCAGGCACATCATTGCGCCGTCGGGCCCGTTTGCGGGCCCAAGACTAAAGCTCCACGCGTGCGCGTGGAGTTAGGTTGTCAACGATTACGGAGTCCGTTTGCGGACGACAGAACTTACTCGTCTACGTTGCCCCTGTCGCCCGCAAAGCGGGCTCGTTCCTCGTCTTACCGCCGTCTACACGCTTACGCGTGTAGCTTAACTCTTGGCCCGCAAAGCGGGCCGAAACCCGGGCCCACTCCGTCTTTCGATTAGATTTGAAATTCGCTCGCTATCACTTCTCCGCGAACGACCTCCCGGATTTGAGGGACATTGCTTGTTATTACTTCAATGTTGTTATCCCCGCCGAAAATCATGTAATGAGAAAACTTCCCGTCGCTAAATGGATCGTGACACGGCTCATAGGATTTGAGCCACGGGGAGTCGACGTAAATATATGCGCATGATCGATCGGCTACATCGAAGTCAGCCAATACAAAATCGCGTTCAGGGGCGCAGCCTTCCTCCACGCATGTGAAGGCTAACACTTCGCCGAAATCAACCAAATACTCGTATTCATCCCCAGAACTGACTAGAACCAAAACTTTATTCGTCTGTCGAGACGGCCGAGGCAATGGGACCGCAAACATTACAACAGAAGGATAAAAGGAATTTGTAAATGGCGTTTCCCAGCGTGTAATTCTTGACATGATAAATGCAGACGGGAAGTGATTTCGGGTGATCGCGATCTGGAGACCACGATCACCCGTCACAAAGTAGAATTAGAAAAATCCCATCGCCTTCTTATCGTACGAGATGAGCATGTTCTTCGTCTGGCGGTAATGGTCGAGCATCATCAGGTGATTTTCCCGGCCGAAACCGGACTTTTTATATCCGCCGAACGGGGCGTGGGCTGGGTAGTTGTGATAATTATTTACCCAGACGCGGCCGGCTTGGATGGCGCGGGGGACGCGGTAGAGTTCGTGGGCGTCGCGGGTCCAGACTCCGGCGCCCAGGCCATACAACGTGTCGTTGGCGATCTCGATGGCTTCGTCTTCGTCCTTGAAGGTGGTCACGCAGGTGACCGGGCCAAAGATCTCTTCCTGGAAGACGCGCATTTTGTTGTGGCCTTTCAGAATGGTCGGCTCGATGTAATAGCCGTCTTCGAGTTCGGAATTTTTGTGAGCTTTGCCGCCGCAGAGCACTTCGGCACCTTCGTCACGCCCTATCTGCAGATAATTGAGAATTTTCTCGTACTGATCCTGGCTCGCCTGTGCTCCCATCATCGTCGTCGGGTCGAGCGGGTGGCCCATCTTGATCTGTTTTGTTCGTTCGACAAAGCGTTCGATAAATTTGTCCGCGATATCTTCCTGAACCAGAACACGTGACGGGCATGTGCAGACCTCGCCCTGATTCAACGCAAACAGCGTCGCGCCTTCGAGGCATTTGTCGAAGAATTCGTCGTCCGCATCCATCACGCTCTTAAAGAAGATGTTTGGTGATTTTCCGCCTAGTTCGAGCGTGACCGGGATCAGGTTTTGCGAAGCGTACTGCATTATCAGGCGGCCGGTCGTCGTCTCGCCGGTGAACGCGACTTTCGCGATCCTCGCATTTGTCGCGAGCGGCTTTCCGGCTTCGACGCCAAAACCGTTTACGATATTCAGCACGCCTTTTGGCAGAAGATCGCCGACAAGTTCCGCCCAGACCATTAAACTAGCCGGTGTTTGCTCGGCAGGTTTGATGACGACACAGTTTCCGGCGGCAAGCGCCGGAGCGAGCTTCCACGTAGCCATAAGGATCGGGAAGTTCCACGGAATTATCTGGCCGACGACGCCGAGCGGTTCCTTTATGATGACCGACAGCGTGTTTTGATCGAGCTCGGACGCGCTGCCCTCTTCGGCACGGATGACGCTGGCGAAATAGCGAAAATGGTCGATCGCAAGCGGAATATCGGCGGCGGTCGTTTCGCGGATCGGCTTGCCGTTGTCCCACGTCTCAACGCGGGCAAGCATATCGAGGTTCTGCTCCATTCGGTCGGCTATTTTTAACAGAATGTTGCTCCGCTCGGTTGCCGAGGTCTTGCCCCAAGTCTCAAACGCCTTATGTCCTGCCTCGATAGCCGCTTCGATGTCTTGTTCGTTCGAACGGGCGATCTTTGTAAACGATCTGCCGTCAACCGGCGAGATACATTCAAAATACTCGCCGCTTTTCGGCGCGACCCACTCGCCGCCGATGTAGTTTTCGTATTGTTCTTTGAATTTTGGGATGTCAAAAGATTGTTTTGTTGCGTCCATGGCGTCTCCTTAAATGCGATGTGGAACCTGTTCTGTACAGGTTTCGGATTAAAATGCAGGGTTTTGCAATTTTAACACCAAAACCGCGCGGAAGATAAACGAAAGCGGGATATTTTACTGAAGTTCAATGCGGATCTGGAAAGGTCATGCAATACCGGTTCTCACGTAAACCGTGCTCAGGGTTTTGCGCGCCACGGAGCGTGCATTCTCGGCACCCTGTTTCAAAATCTCCGCTAAGGTGCCGTCGTCATACTCCTTCACGCGTTCCTGAAAAGGCCGCAGGAATTCGACGACAGTTTCGGCGAGTTCGCCCTTAAATTGGCCGTAGCCGCTGCCTTCGAAATGGGCGACGCATTCGTCTGCGGTTTTGCCCGTCAGGAGTTGATAAATGGTGAGCAGATTGTGGATCGCAGGACGCGATTCATCGAATTCGATCGTTGTGCCGCTGTCGGTGACGGCGCGTTTTATCTTTTTGGTTATCGTGTCCGCGTCGTCGAGCAGCAAAATCGAGCCGTTCGCATTCTCGTCGGATTTGGACATCTTCTTTTCCGGGTCCTGGAGCGATTTGATGCTCGCACCCGTTTTCGGAATGAACGGTTCGGGAATTTTGAACGTTTCACCAAAATCGCGGTTAAAGCGTTCCGCCAGGTCGCGGCATAGCTCAAGATGCTGTTTCTGGTCCTGTCCGACGGGAACGAGATCGGTTTGATAGAGAAGGATGTCCGACGCCATCAGGATCGGATATGTGAATAGACCAACTCCAACGCTAGGTATGTTTGAAGTGGTCGGCGGTTTTCCTCTCTGCTGTTGCACTCTATCAAAGCTTTCTAATATTGTCGCTTTTGTCTCAATATTTCGAGACTTGTCCTTGAACTGCGTCATCCGCTCAAGTTCACCCATTCGGGCGATGCAGGAAAGCACCCACGTCAACTCGGCGTGTTCGGGAACATCGGACTGGATAAAAATGGTCGATCTCTGCGGATCGACACCTGCCGCAAGGTAAATGCGGGCGAGGTCGAGCGTCTTTTTCCGCAAGGTCTTCGGGTCCTGCGGAAGCGTTATCGCGTGCAGGTTTACGATGCAGTAAAACGCCTCATACTCATCCTGAAGCTCGACCCAATTCTTCAACGCTCCGAGATAATTGCCGATATGAAGGCTGCCCGTGGGCTGGGCGCCGCTGAAGATTCGTTTTCGCATCATTAGAAAAGAAGATAAAGAAGAAAGCTGTTCAACGGGCCGACGATATAGCCGATTACGCCCATCCACATCAAAAGGAAAAGGATCAGAATTCCATAGGTTTCGAGGAATTCAAAGACCGCGTCGTGGTTGCCCGGCAACACGCTTTGAAGAGCTTTGCCACCGTCTAGCGGCGGCAGCGGAATAAGGTTGAACACGGCCAGGCCGACATTTAGAAAGATCGTGCTAAGCAGGAGCGTAAAAACAGGTGCCGCGATCCCGGTCTTGTAATTTGCCGTGTTGAATATCTCAAATGCAATGAGGACCTTTAAGATCACCGAAACCGTTATCGCGATGATCAGGTTCGTGGCTATTCCGGCGATCGAAACCATGAAATTCGCAAGGTTTTTGTTCCGCCATTTCAACGGATTTACAGGTGTCGGTTTCCCCCACATCAGCAGCGGGAAGCCCGCGGCGCCGGGCGAATAACTTGCTATAAAGGCCACAATAGGCAGAATGAACGTGCCAAGCGGATCGATATGCGGGATCGGGTTTAGCGTGACGCGGCCGAGCCTTTCTGCCGTATCATCACCGAATTTCAATGACATCCAGGCATGGGCCGCTTCGTGTGCCGAGACAGCAAACAGCCAAACGACCATGTAAATGATCAGTTTGGATAAAAAATCGGCAATGTCGATGTTTCCCATAAAAGCGATTCAAAAGGCTTAAAGCAAATAGGACGTTCGCTGCGAGGCAAATGGTCCCATCACCTTAAATCTGTTGTGTTTCACATTGAATTGTGACATTCTTTTAATTCAAAATAAAACTTAGAAGGAGAAAAGTCGTTGGTCAAAACCATTCTATTTGGCGGCGAAACGGGGCTTTCGTATATCGCTAACGCGGGCGTGACGCTTTTGCGGGTTTTTGCCGGTATTTCACTTGCGTTGGCTCACGGGATAGGCAAAGTGCCGCCAAGTGAGGGCCTGATCGGGCGATCGGCGGAGCTCGGTTTTCCGGTGCCTGTGTTTTTCGCGTGGGCGGCGGCGATGTCGGAATTCCTCGGCGGCCTTTGTCTCGCGCTTGGCCTTTTGACTCGGGTTTCCAGCTTTTTTATCGCGTTTACGATGCTCGTCGCCCTGATAGGAGTTCACGGGGCCGATCCGTTCAACAAACAGGAACTTGCATTTCTGTATTTCTTTATCGCTCTCGCATTTCTGCTGAAAGGAGCAGGCGATTGGAGCGTTGACAGTTTTTTGAGGAAGTAGGCCGGAATGCGGACTTTTGTCCGGGGGTTGGAGGTGCGGACTAAAGTCCGCGTTCCATTATGAAAAACCACATTGTCTGCATCGCAAGCGAATTCAAGGGAAATGAGTTTGTTGACGAGGCGCAGAATGCCGGGTGGCACGTTACACTTGTCACCAAGAAAAAGCTGCTAAATGAATCCTGGTGGTGGACGACGCTGAACGACGTAAAAACCGTCGAGGACAACGCCACGCAGGAAGA
Organism: Pyrinomonadaceae bacterium; assembly: GCA_041745075.1. Lineage (GTDB taxonomy): Bacteria > Acidobacteriota > Blastocatellia > Pyrinomonadales > Pyrinomonadaceae > OLB17. The sequence continues at coordinate 29,257 of JBGTJP010000075.1, forward strand.
TTTTGTCCGGGCCGTGACGAATATTGCCGGGTCGCGCCCGATCGATCGCGTCGCCGGAATGGACGAATTTGACGTGATGACGGCGGCACGGGCCCGCGAACATTTGCAGCTTGGCGGCATGACCAGCTCGCACGCGCTTCGATTTCGCGACAAACTGTCGATGCGTAATATAGCGTGCGAGGCCGCGATTCCGTGCCCCGAATTTACCGGAGTGTTCAATCAAAAGGAGATCGCGGATTTTCTCGACCGCGTTCCCGATCCGTGGATCGTAAAGCCGCGATACGAAGTGTCGGCGTTCGGCATCCGCAAATGCGAAACAAAGGAAAGTGTCTGGCAGGTTTTGAATGATCTCGATAATCGCAACAACTGGCGGGACCATCCGTCGCAATTCGTGCTCGAAAAGTTCATTGCCGGGAATGTTTATCACGTGGATTCGATCGTCAGCGGCGGCAAGGTTCTCGCTTGCGGCGTTTCAAAATACGGCACTCCGCCCTTCAGCGTTACGCATTACGGCGGAGTTTTTACGACCTCGATCGTCCCGTACAAGTCAAAGGAAAGAAAAGAGTTAGAGAAACTCAACGAAGCCCTGTTGGAAGCGTTCAAGTATGAGCAGGGCGTTTCACACGCCGAGTTTTTGCAGAGCGAAGCGGACGGCAAGTTTTATCTTCTTGAAGTCGCATGCCGCGTCGGCGGTGCGTATATCGCGAACGTCCTCGAACACGCGTGCAACTTCAACCTGTGGCGCGAATGGGCAAAACTGGAAACGGCGACGCCCGAAAATCCCTACAAACTTCCGAAGCTCCGCAAGGATTTCGCCGGGGTCGTTCTCGCTCTCGCCAATCAGGAAGAGCCCGACACTTCGCATTACACCGACTCCGAGATCGTCTATCGCGTAACAAAACCAAAACACGTCGGGATGATCTTCTATTCGAAAAAGCAAAAGCGTTTGGAACAATTGCTGGACGTTTACAGCGAGCGTGTCACCAACGACTTCCTTGCCGTCGCACCGGCGAAGGAGAGGTATGACGATTGAGTTTTAGCGTCATATTTGTAAAAATAAGGTCGTGAATAGCGTTATTACAATCTCGCCGGACATACAGAGTGGAGAGCCTGTCTTTACGGGCACTCGAGTTCCGGTAAAGAATTTATTCGATCACCTAAAAGGCGGCGAAACCATCGACGAGTTTTTAGAAGGCTTTCCGTCGGTGAGTCGCGAACAAGTTTTGGAATTGCTGACTTTGGCTGAGCACACCTTTACATTTTCCGAAGCAGACGCGTATGAGAAGAGTTTTGCTTGACGAAAATTTTGACAGGCGGTTAAGAAACTATTTTTCAACTCAATTAGATGTAACCTCCGTTCCCGATCTCGGTTGGCAATCAAAGAAAAACGGCGAACTTCTCTCTGCAATGGGAGAGGAGGGTTTAACTTATCTGCTTACCGCTGATCGAAACCTACAATTCCAGCAGAATCTTGAAAAGTACTCCGTCATCGTTGTAGTGTTGATTGTCTTCGATACGCGACTAAAACAATTGATACCGCATATTGAAACAATTGAAACCGCGATCCTGAACACCGATCAGAAAGATAAAGTAATTGAGATCGATCTCAGGTCGAACTGACGGGAACTTTATGATCGCGTCATTCGAAAATCACGTTGGCCCGCCGAGCATTCTCGACCACGAACTTAATCAGTATTTTCCTGAGCTGCTGCAATTCGACTCGACGGCCGAGATGGAGGCGTCGGGTGTTTGGCAAAGGGTCAAGGCCGATGCAGACCGGATAATGAACGCGGTGGTCGTCGAATCTGTTCGCAGCCCTCGTTTTCCTAAGTCGGAACTCGATGAATCGGGTACTCCGCAGGTGATCAATGCCCTCGCGTGGAATATTGAGCGCGGATGCGTTTTTGACGGGATCGTTGACGCACTCAAGAACCACGACGGGCTAAAGGACAAAGATGTGCTTTTGCTGACCGAGCTCGATCACGGAATGGCCCGCAGCGGTAACAGGTTCGTTGCGAAGGAACTGGCGGAAAAACTGGATCTTAATTATTCGTTTGCACCCGTCTATATCGCTCTTCAAAAGGGAAGCGGGGTTGAATCAGAAATAGAGGGCGAGAACACCCTGTCGATACATGGGCTGGCGATGTTCTCAAAATGGCCGATGACGAACGTTCACGCAGTTCCACTGCCGAACGGCAAGGACAAGATGTGGGGCAAGGAGAAAAGGCTTGGGTTTCTTCGAGCGCTGTTTGCCGACATCGAGCACCCGGCAGGAACCTTTCGGGCGGTGACCATTCATCTCGATGCCCATTGTTCGCGTACTCACAGAAAGCGACAGATCAAGATCATTCTCGATCATCTGGACACGCTTCCCGAACTACCGACTCTGGTGGGGGGCGACTGGAACACGACCACATTCAATTCGCAAAGCTCGACGCGGGCGATCTTGGGTTATTGGCGGCGCGTTTTTATGGGGCCAAAGAATGTGGCAAAAAATCATCTTCCCTATCCCGAAAGATATTTTGAACGCCCGCTTTTTGCCGAACTTGAATCGCGCGGATATGAGTTTCGAGACCTCAACAATATCGGTACCGCCACGCTTCATTATCACGTCGAGAGCATTGAAAAAAACACGAATCTCCGCGATTGGGTGCCCGAATGGTGCTTTCCGTTTATTTTCTGGGCGGCGAACCGTGTAGGCGGGAGCGTTTCGGGTCGGCTGGACTGGTTTGCGGGCAAAGGTATCAAATTAGCGGCGGGAACAAAGCCGAATACAATCGGTAAGCTGGTCGACCGCGAAGGCACGCCGCTTTCCGATCATGACGCGATAACTTTGGATTTTTCGCTGTCCTGAAGTAGAATCGCTTTCATATCACAAACGCGGGAGGCTGGAACATCGATGTTTCTTCGAACGATATTCGTAATTATTGCTGCATTTACACTGCTGGCCGGCTGCGGCCTTAATTCGGTCACAAAGGCCGAGATCGAGGCCATAAAGCCGGGCAACAAGATCACCTATCGATTTAAGAAAAACGACGGAAAAAGTTGGTTTTATGCCGACAAGGTGACTCGCGTCGAGGGCGACACGGTTTACTACAACGCCAGTAAAAGCGAATCGACGAAGGGTTCCGATACGCGTTTGGAGGACTATGACACGACCCGCGAGCTTTCGATCAAAAAGGAAGAGTTAGTAAAATTTGAGACCGAACAGGGAACGGACGAGAAGAAGATAATCTGGATCGAGTAGCGCTTTCGCCGCCCGACCGTCTATACTCAGAAACATGGAAGTAGCTTTTTGTCAGACACTCAGTTTCAATGCGGAAACTTTTGAATTCGAAGCCGTCGCGCATGATAACGGCAACGCCACGGTTATTAAGTTTCCGGTTGACGAAAAAAAGGTCAGCCCCGGCGACGTGGTCGTCGTGGTTTCGGGCGAGGATATCAGTTTTCACGGGTTGATCGGCAAGATCGAAGACGGACATGCGTTCGCCTCCGACCCGAAAGGCTCGCTTCTTGCTGCCGGCGTTCAGTGATCTTCGGCCGGAAAGGCTAAAATCCTTGACAATATCTGTCGACGTTTTTACTATCGATATTCAATTGGGGATGTAGCTCAGCTGGGAGAGCGCTGCGTTCGCAATGCAGAGGTCAGGAGTTCGATCCTCCTCATCTCCACCAATTTTCAGTGATCTAAGGCAGGCTTGGGCTTGCCTTTTTCGTTTCTAGACCGATCCCGGCATCGGGAAAATTCAAGTTTGTTTTATGTGTGTTTCTTTGCATTCTTTGAAAAAAAAAACCAATTTCTCGCAAAGGCCGCAAAGAACGCCTAGGGCAGAAAAGTTAGAAAAAGCCCCAACACCCGGTTAAAGGCAAGTGCCTATGCTTAAGGAAACCTTCACGGGCCCGCGGGCATCATACCGAAAACTCTTCCCCCGTCCGCGCGGTCCAGGCTTTTCGGCAGGTTTTGAAAATGAAACATATAGGGTTAATTGCACTTACGGTATTTTTGTTCACGGCGGTTAACGGACAGTCCGGCCGACGGGTGCAGACGGCTTCGACAACAACAGATCAGAAGCCGCCGGTTCAGCGGACGACCGCCGATGGCGGTTTTGGCGAAGAGCCGTCGGTTGGATATTCAGAATCGTCGCCTTCCCGTTCCGTTCCGCTCACGCGGAAGAAAAAGGATTCGAAACCAACCGGGAAGCAAAACGCCGACATTAAGCCCACGCGATCCGCGGAGGTTGTCAAACAGGGCGATCCGAACGAGGACGGCGAGGTTATCAAGGTCGCAACAAACCTGGTCACTATTCCGGTTTCGGTCTCCGACCGCGAGGGCTTTTATGTTCCGAGTCTCGGTTTGGCGAATTTCACGATCTTTGAAGACGGCGTAGAGCAAAAAATAGAGTACTTTGGTACATCCGACAAACCGTTCACTGTTGTGCTGCTGATAGACGTCAGTCCTTCGACATCGTATAAGATCGAAGATATCCAGGCCGCCGCTACGGCTTTTGTCCAACAGCTTCTGCCGCACGATCAGGTAATGGTTATTGAGTTCGACTCGTCGGTTGACGTTCTGACCGAACCGACCGGCGACCGTGAAAAAATATTCAAGGCGATACGAAAGACCGGGTTTGGCAACGGGACATCCCTATATCAGGCGGTGGATTTTACGCTTCGAAAACGGCTCGACAAGATCGAAGGCCGCAAGGCGATCGTTCTATTCACTGACGGCGTCGATACCACTTCGCGCGGTGCCGGGTATCAAAGCACGCTTGAGGATGCGGAGGAATCCGAGGCCGTGATCTTTCCGATCTACTACAACACATTCCTTCAAAATATCGGTATCGGAGGCGGCAATGGCCCGATGACCACAACGCCTACGTTAGGGCTGCCGGGCTCGATCGGCGGCGTGCGTGCGACCCAGCAAGTGTCCGAGGATTACGGCCGCGGCCGTACCTATCTAACCCAACTTGCTCAGGTAAGCGGCGGCAAGCTGTTTCGCGCCGAATCGACGCCGGGCGGCCTGACCGCGGCTTTTGAAAGCATCGCCGAAGAACTCCGCCGCCAATATGTCCTCGGCTACTACCCCGAAACGACCGGTGAACCGGGCGACCGAAGGACCATACGCGTCCGCGTAGATCGCCCTAAACTGGTGGTGCGCTCCCGCGACAGTTATATCGTGGACAGCAAATAGAATGGATCGGCCCGCCTGGGTCTGAGGCTATTGGTTGGCCGCAACCGTTTTTGCGGTCCACGACTTGGTGAAGTCCGCCACGACCGCCTGATCGCTGTCGGCAGTACGGAAGACGTACAGGAAAAGGATGCGCTTGTTAACGTGCACCAATGACATCGAACCGAGGACGAGAAGCTTGCGGTCAAATATTTCGAGGTTCATCAAAAACATTGAGCTGATCGCCTGCGGCTGTTTGTTAAAATAGCCGAGCATTTTTGTCTCGCCGATCTTTAGGCGTGCGTCCGTTCCCCAGTGCTTGCTGAGTGCCTCGCCAGCCCCTTTTTCCCCCGTCTTTACGATCGACTGCAATGCACCCGGCGACTGTTTTTCAAATTCGGCGGTAAGTGTCTGAAATTCTAATGCCTCAATATCAGCGGCCTTCAATTGCTTCGACACAGACACTTTGGTGTAGAACGGCAGATCGGGCTCCTCTCCATTATTGATCCGCGACAATATCTCGTTGGTCACGTGTACCGCAAGGACATCGTTCGTAGGGCTTTCGGCGGCGATGAGCCGCGCGGCAATATGCGGGTAAAGCACCATCGTATCCGTGAAATTTTCAGGAGCCGGTATCCGTACGAGCCGCCCTCCGAGTTCCACCGATGCCGCCCCGGACGGCACCGAGATCTCTTTGAATCCGCTTTGGGCAAAAAGGGAACAGGTGATCAACGCCGTCCACACCGTCAGCAGAAGCAGGTTTTTCATATTGTTTTGTGTTCAAAAAAATGGACGGGATTGTTATATCACCGAATAGCGGAAGTGGCAATGCTTGGCTGCCTCAGGCGAGCAGTGCTGCCATCGCCCTCTAACTATCAACCAAAAAAAGTAGACTCCAAAGATCTTCTGAGGCGAACGGCGCAAAAAAAGGGAAGCAGCGAACTGCTTCCCAAGGTCAATAAAATGACTCAGCTACAAGAGATTAAAAGCTGAATTTTGCTCCAACGCGAAATGCGGAAGGATACTGGAAGACCAGGCCCGTTCCATAAAACGGATTGCTTACCGGCGGGATGCCGGCAACGCCGCTGTTGATCTGGAAGGTCTGGTCAAGCGTGACGGCACGCTGGGTGTTCGTCACATTGAACCAGTCTGCCGTAAACCGCAGCTGTTTGCTTTCCGAAAACTTGATCGGATAGTAGAATCCGAGGTCAAGGTTGTACGTCGTCGGGGTCCGGCTGCTGCCGACAGCGCTTGTAACGCCGAACGAACTTGCCCCGAGATCGGGTATGATCGCGGTGCCGCGCGGAACGCCAAAACCTTCGTTGTTACCGTAAACAGGATGCGGCACCAGTTGGCTGAAAGGGATTCCTGACTGGATATAGAAGTTGCCTGACACTACAAGTTTGAACGGCGTCTCATATGAACCGTTGAACTTGAACTGATGCGGGCGATCGTTTGGAAGGCGACCGTAGGCATTGCCCAGCAGGCTGACGAGATCGAACAGCGATGTGATGTTCGGGTCTGCTTGTCCATTATCGTTACGGAAAAGCCCTTCGTAATTGCCGGTCAGGCTGGAGTACACGTACGAAGTGTTGAACGCGACCCTATCCGTAAACCGCTTGTTCAGCGTGAACTCAAGACCGCGATAGTATCGGCGTGCCCGGCCGAAACATCCGATGTTCGGATCGTTACAGGCCAGAAATTCCGTATTGCCGAGCGGTCCGCCCGGTCCGGGGCCATACGGTTCACCCGGATTGAACAAGAAATAATGGTCTCCGTCATCGAACGATCCGTCCTCGATAACCGAACCCTGCGCCCGATAGATGCCGCGGAAGCCGAAGGTCAGGTTCGACCTGATCTCGTGCTCAAAACCCGCAGTCATTTCGTTGACCGTCTGCGGTTTCAGCCCGACATCGATCGGCGTCGGGTCGGCTCCCAGATTTCGAGTGTTGAACCCGGTTGCGACCGTTGTGTTCAATGGAGCGTTGACTCTCGCCACGTTGAAGTTCTT
>JBGTJP010000076.1:0-11238 GCA_041745075.1 Pyrinomonadaceae bacterium
GCGATCGTGCCGGGCGTCCTTGACGAAAATGCGGGGCAAAAATTTGTGACGCTGCGCGATTCGGTCATCGACGGAGCGGTTCGTATGCGCCCGACGCTGTTGTCAGGATTGCTCGACGCTGTCCGCTTTAATCTCAATCACCAAAAACGCGATCTGAAATTGTTCGAGATCGGCAAAGTATTCGCGGCGAGCAGCGGCGAGGACGGCCTGCCGGTCGAACGCGAGCTGCTTGCGATCGCCGTCACCGGCGGCGAAACCTTTCAAAAATATCTTGAACCGGTTAGGCCGCTGGATTTTTACGATGCAAAAGGCGCCATTGAGGCGGCGCTCGAGGCCGTTGGTTTTCCATCGGTCGAATCCAGGGAACTGAATGTCACCCATCTTCGTCCGGGACAAGCCGCGGGCCTATTTATCGATGGCGGCATTGTCGGCACTCTGGGACGGTTGAGCGAGCAGATCTCTGCCGGTTACAAGTTCAGGAACCCGGTCTTTGTGGCCGAGATGGACCTCGATGCCGTCCTTTCGCGAAATATGTCGCCTATCCTGTATCATCCGCTGCCGAAATATCCGTCAGTCGTGCGGGATGTTTCGTTTCTGGTCGGCAGAGACACGACCTTCGAAGATGTCCGGTCGGCAGTTATAGATCATGGCGCGGATATCTGCAGAAACGTTGGTTTTGTCGATATTTTCGAAGGAAAGGGTGTCGAAGACGGAAAAAGATCGCTTACCGTGAGGCTCGAATACCGGAATGATGAACGCACGCTGGTTGACGAAGAGGTTTCAGCGGTACACGACAAGATATTGGAAACCTTAGATACTACATTAGGTATTTCGCCGCGCGCATAGAAAGCTGACAGGTTACTTGAAGTTTTGCGAAAAAATTCACATAATCGTAACCGATCCGATTAGTATCCTAAATTTACGGAGACCTCGAATGAATGGTTTGACGGGGATGGAAAAATTTTCCCATCTCGAAGATAAAATTTACCTAACGATCGAATTTGCAAAGAAACTGCGTGAAGAGAAAGAAAAGATCGAGCGGGAAAGTGCAGCCTTGAAACGCGAGTCAGCAAGCCTTGCCCTCGAAAACAGCCGGCTTGAGGAGAAGGTCGAACAGCTTCTATCCGAACGCGATGCAATTCAGCTAAAGGTGGAAGCGATGCTCGACGCCATGACGACGATCGATGCCGAAGTGGCCGAGGCGGTCGGGAGGTAGCTATGAAAAGCGGAAAGGCCGAATCGGCGGAACAATCCATTCAGGTCGAGATCTATAATCAAACCTACAGCATCAGGTCCGATGGCGACAACGAATATATCCTAAGGCTGGCTAAATACGTTGACGGAAAAATGCGGGCCATTTCTTCCGGCACACTAACGGTGGATTCGCTGAAGGTTGCGATCCTGGCGGGGCTTCATATTGCAGACGAACTTCATCAGGCAAAGCTTGATCTGGAGCAGACCGACGTAGATCTTGCCAAGCGGAGCGGAAAATGCACCGAACTCCTTGACCACGTTCTGAAATACGAGGAAGCATTGCCGCAGCAGGAAATTGAAATGGAGCAGTAGAAGCGCAAATGTGAAAAAGATCTCGCGGCAAACCGAGAGTTTTTCTGACTCTTAACTTCACCTATCATTATTTCACTTATTCCGAACAAAATTCCACGGCAAGTTCATGACACAATAGGTTTTTCGAGGCCGCCCTTCTAGTTTCCAAATTTCCTTTCACGTTTTCACCCACTGTGCTAGACTTTATTTCGGCGAAGGATTCTTACTGCGAGGTTCGTTACCGAGCGCAATAATAATTGAGCCAACACTTGAATTGCGGGAGGCTAATGCCGATTTCGGTGCAATCTTCCATGTTGAAGATTTGCCATAGGAACCGGCTATGATGTTTCGAAAGAAGCAGATCGCCGCCCACCTGTTATAAGCAGGTTCAATTCAGGCGTTTGGAACGGCCCCGCGGTTCTCTCTCGCCCAACTATTTTATCGTGCTGGTCTTTGACTCGGCTTCGTCTAACGGGTCGAGTTTTGCATTTCCGTCCAACTCCAATTCCCTCTCAAGTTCTCTCGATATCTGTTCCGTCAGCCGCACCTCTTCCAGTGCGAGCGGCAGATTCTGCGACCGCGAAGACAATTTCTTAAGCGCCAATTCAGAGTCCGCCAGGCTGCGGCCACGCACTGCGGCGGCTTCGATCATCTGAAGCCGGGCCTCGGCCTCGGCGAGCATCATTTTTGCCTCGTCCTGGATCGAAATGATCTTGGCAGCGTCCTTTTCGATCTGCTGGCGAAATTCTTGTCCCCGTTCAGCCTTAAACTGACCTAGTTTCGTTCGGCGCCGTTGGGTCAGGGCAAGCTCACGCCTGGAGGATTTAACGATCCTCGTGGCCGTAAGACGGGACGCCAATGTCTCGCGATAAGCGTCCGCAAGCAGCAGATCGGCCCGGCTGAGGTCCCTTAAAGCCTTTTTTTCGCTGGATTTAAGTTCCTGATGGAACCACTCGATCTCCTCCGCCTTGATGCCGTCGGCGGCCATCTTTTCACGCATTTCGCTGGTCCAAGTTGAACGCCTGTAAAGGAAAAATCCCATGAGGGCCATTCCGGCGACAAAGCCCACAGCCGTCAAGATGATCCCAAGAACGAAAAGCGTGAACGCGACGGGAGGCGTTGTTCCAAATAAAAAGGCAAGCGCCGTAAACCCGACCGCGGGAATTCCCGTCAACAACAGCGGAGCGGTCCACGCGGCGATCTTTAGGTTCCGCCCGCGTGCGAGGTCGCGATCGGTTACCTCATATTTCGAAATGAACTGGTCCATTCGCATTTACTTTACAAACAGTGCAAACTTAATTCAATCTGGAGGCATCGTAAATTACTAACCCTAAGTATGCAATGGACTAACAACGCCAGCGGAAACGCATGATCTTATGACCGGAAAACTTCTGATCCTGCTCTTTACCATATCGGCAGCGGCATTATCTGCCGGAACTCAGATTGCAATTTGCCAGCCCGATTCGGATGGCCAAAAGCAAAAGGTACGGACCGTATCTATACCGATATCGATCTTCACAAAGCAGGAGCTTCGCGAGGGCCAGATGTCGGAATATGTACAGGCCGACCGGCTGATAGTCCGCGAAGACCGCGAAGAACAGACGATCTTGTCTATCCGGAGTGTTACCGACGCGCCGTTGGCGCTGGCTATACTGATCCAGGAAGATCTTGCCTCAAACTTTAATTTACAGATCAAGGACCTTTCCAAATTTGTCCGCGATCTTCCAAAAGGCTCGCGGGTCATGGTCGCATATCTGCGGGGCGGGAATTTACAAGTACGCCAGAAATTTACCGACGATCTTGAACTGGCGGCAGGGGCGTTCCGGATCGTTTCATCTACATCGAGCGCGGCCCCGCGCAACCCGTTTGACGGCGTGATAGACGCCCTCAACCGTTTCGATGCCTTACCTGCCGGGCGTCGGGCGGTGTTGCTTGTTTCTGACGGGCTTGATGTGTCACAGGGCGTTGCCGGATCAACTCCCGGTCAAAGTGTCGATCTGGACCGCGCTATACTCCGCGCTCAACGCCGGTCCGTTGCCGTTTTTTCCTTCTATTCTCCGGCAAGTTTGACCGAAGGCGGCAACTCGACCCTGGTGTTGAACGGGCAGGGATCGCTCTTAAAATTGTCTGATGAAACGGGCGGGCGAGCTTTTTTTCAGGGATCGATCGCGCCGATCAGCTTTCTTCCTTTCTTTAAGGACCTGCGGATACTTCTGAACCGCCAATTCCTTTTGTCCTACTTATCGACGCATATGAAAAAGGGATATCACAGAGTCGAGGTGGTCAGTACCAACCCCGAGGTAAAGATCGAACACCCGAAAGGCTATTATTATAGGTGAAATCAGCTTAGCGTCACACGGCAAACCGGGCATACGCTGACATCCTGTTTTAATAGAAGGCCGATCCAGAAGAAGATAAACGTAAATACAAGCAGCAGTGCAAAGGTTATCCAGCCGGCAGTCGATATGCGCCGTTCGGTTATGGGAAGAACGGTCGTTCCGCAATTCGGGCATCGATAATTAGACGCCATATAACCTGGGCCATTGTATGCAAGTGGATTGGCCGTCGGGTATTGAATATTGGCGGGATAAAGCGGCTGAGTCGATTGCTTGGGTTGGACACGCGGTTCGCTCTGGGTTTGATATTCGTCGGTTTTCCAGGCATACGGTCGCGGCGGTGCGATCTGGTAGTCGATCTGCGGGTTTGGCTGTGGCTCCAAAAGCCGGTTGCCGCAAAACCGGCAAAACTGGGTTTGATCGGCGTTTCCCTGTCCACATTGTTGGCACTGGATCATAAGCGGTGCGATCAGCAAGGAAGGTCTCACAACTCTTGCTAACGAATAATAACAGAGAAAGTTCCTGTTTTCCGAGATGGCCGGGTCAAAAACGGACGCGTTCGCCGGTCTTGATAGCGTGATAGACGGACTCGACCAATTCGACCGATTTGAAACCGTCATCGGCCGAGACCGGCGGCGGCGTTCCGTTCACGATCGAGTCGATAAACGCCTTGTCCTCCTGCAAATAGCCCCATTTTTCTTCCTTTTCGGCCATATGAAAAGAAACCGTTTCAAAATTTGCGTCCATACCGCGGGAATCAAATAGCCGCTCCATTTCCTCGGTCATTATTGTCCTGTGATGGCAAAAAACCTCGATCCGTTCGAAAGGAAAATGCCAGCTTGCATCGGAAGAAGACGCAAATGTGCAGTGAAAACCGCTCTTGAATTTGAAAATAATAGAAAATTCGTCAAGCTCCGGGTATTCGTGTTGAGAACCGTACGCGACAAGTTCCTCGATCTCGCCAAACTGGAACCGCATCATATCGAAAAGATGGATCGTCGTTTCGTAAAGAAACCCGCCGGTCACGTTCACATCGCCGGTCCAGACGGGATTCTTCAATTCGCCGCGGTTCATTTTTATGTGGGCGGAGTGAGCGGTGTCTTCGGCCAGCAAATTTTTCAATGTCGCGTAAACGGGTGCAAAGCGCCGATTATGCCCGACCTGAAAAATGGCTCCCGCTGCGTTCGCCGCATCGCGAAGCTCGGCTGCGTCATCGATCCCGATCGAAAACGGTTTTTCGCAGAAGATATGCTTACCGTCGGCGATCGCATGAAGCGCTATTTCCTTGTGCGTCTTGTTCGGCGCCGTAACAAGCACCGCGTCACAATTATCGAGAAGCTCCGCGCGCGATGCGCACACCCTTCCACCGATCGTTTGTGCGGTCCGCTCAGCTCGTTCGGGAACGATGTCGTATAACGCCGAAACCTCTACCCGCTCGTCACGCGAATATATTCTTCCGTGGACATTGCCGATATAACCCGTCCCGACAATGCCGATCTTTACTTTGTCCATGAATTTCCGTACGACAGGCTTTCCAGCCTGTCGCCGCGGGCAGACTGGAAAGTCTGCCCTACATTACCAACTGCCGCCGGCGGCGTATTTGCCGAGGCCAAGGACCTCTTCGGTCGCCGCTTTTGCCTTTCGGGCGACTTCAAACGGATCCTGGTCCCAATATTCCGGGCGGAAGATCTCGATACTTACCATCCGGTCGTAGCCTATATTGTCGAAATGCTCTTTGATCTCGGCTATAGGCAGAATTCCGGTACCCGGATAGAGCCTCTGTGCATCAGTCAATTGTTCCTTGGGCAGGTCTTCGGCGTCGTTTATGTGGAAAATGAAGAGCTTCTCGGGACGCATCGAATCGATCGCACCGAAAGTCGAATTTCCGGCGTAAAAATGAAAGGTGTCGATCACGTTGCCGATGCTGTCCCGGCCGACCTTTTCGACTATTTCGTTGCACAGATCGAGCGTCTGCACTGAGCAATCTGCCTGGCCCAGAAACTCAAAGGCAAGCGAAACACCGTGCGGCTCCGCGATGTCGGCAAGCTCGTTCAACACCTGCACCGATTCCTCTATCACCTGTTCCCTGGTCCCGTTCTCAGGCATCAGGCCCGGTACGACCACGATATAGGGGCAGCCGAGCTCACCCGCAATCTTAGACAGGGTTTCGCATTCCGCCTTGACCGCCGAATAATCCTCTGGAGTTCGGAAAGTAACGTGCTCGATGGAGTTGATCGAGTAAGGCTCGAGGTCGTGCTCGGCCAGCGCGGCTTTCAGGTCGGCCGCTGTGTTTGTTTTCAGATATTCATAAAGCTTGGCCGACCAGATCTCAAGCAGATCGAAGCCCGCCGCAGAGGCGGCCTTTATGTCGGTAAGCAGATCGGCGTGCATCGTCGTCGCCCCGTTCAAAGCAATTTTCATAACTTATTTCCCAAACGCCTTGCGGCGAAAAAACGCAGGCGTCTTTATCCTTTTTCTGTCGATAATTTTAGCACGATGCAGCTGGAGGCTAAACACACGGCAACCCATTGTATTGCCCTTTCGTCTAAGAATCGGATAAGCTGTTTGAGTCCTTTGGAAACCCTGAGGTGCTCCAACCTCCACAATTTCTTCGGAATATGTGAAAGGTGATAGGTATTAAGTGACAGGTTAAGAGTTTTTTTCAGTTTTCACCTATTCCGAAACAAGTACAAATGTTTCAAAGAACTCTGTTTTGTTATCCCCAGTTGCCCGCCGCCTTTAATATGAAAACTCTGATCTTAATACTTGCGATAACCAGTTCGGCACTTTCGATCCTGGGACAAACATCCGACGCGGCCTTACGGCGGGCGATGGAATCGGACCGGGCATCGCGCGACGAATCCGGCAGCCTGCCCACGCTCACAGCTGCCGAACACATGGCCCGGGCCGAAGCCTATTCCGCAAACCGCCTTTTTCCCGAAGCCCGCGAGCACTGGCAGAAGGTGATGGACAATTTTCCCGAAGACCCAGGCATGCCAAAGGTTCTGTTCGGCACCGCGCGTTCTTATATGTGGGAGCGTAAATACTCGGAGGCGGTGAATTGGTTCGACCGGCTCACAAAAGATCACCTCGGCACCAAGGAAGGCCGTGAGGGCCTCGCTTTCAAAGGGGCGTCCTACGTCAGAATGGGCAAGAATCTCGAAGCGGCGAAGACCTATGAACAGTACGCCGCAATGTTCCCGGACGGCGAACGGATCGAATCGGCCCACCTTAACATAATCGACGCGTACCGCGAGGCCAGCAAATTTGATGAGGCAAATAAATGGGTGGACGCCACGGTCCGAAAATTCGCCGGTAAGCCTTCCGAGGTAAATGCCCTGCACGCCCGTCTTAGAATGGAAATATTTCGCGGAAATTGGGGTGCCGCCATCGCCGCAGCGGACGACCTGCTGGCCGGAAGATCGTTTTCCGGTGCAATGGCAAGCAGCGATGAGATCAAATATCTACGCGGACTCGCTCTTGAAAAGGCAGGCAGGAAAAGCGATGCCGCCGTCGCGTTTGGTTCGATAAGCGATTCGTCCTATTTCGGCGGCCTTGCAGAAGAGAAGCAAATGGCAGGCAAGGTAAAACCGACCGCGTCCATAAGCCGAGGGAGCACATCGGGCTACCCGATTATGTTTCGGACCGAACTGCTCCGCGAATCAAGAAAATACAAGATCGACCCACGTTTTCTGCTTGCGATCATGAAGCAGGAAAGCAGTTTTCGCCCTCGTGCCAAATCTCCCGCGGGAGCCCGCGGCCTTTTGCAGCTGGTTTTCGATACGGCCGTTAAGTACAACAAACAGGCTGGCTATCCGAACCTTCAGCCCGACGACCTGTACCTGCCGGCGGTGAGTATTGCAATTGGTTCTGCATATGTCGCCGATCTTAAAGACGAATTCGGCGGGCTTTATGAAGCGATAGCGGCCAGCTATAACGGAGGCGAGGACAACGCCGCCCGTTGGCTGAACCGCACAAAGCCAAAGGACCCCGGCGTTTTTGCAGCCGAGGTCGGTTTTGCCGAGACGAAGAACTACGTTTTTAAGGTGATGAACAACTATCGTATTTATCGTGATCTTTACACCGACGATCTTCGGCCAAAATAAACCAAGAATCTTTTGCCCATTAGTTGTTTTATTGTTCAGAAGCAGTGCCGGACACAAGTCCTATCGAAAAAAGTTTCTGCATTGCCCCAGGGACCGAGTATTATGGAAGTAATGATAGACAGAGAGCACAACCGGGTGACCGTACCTATGACTGTCGTACTCGATTGTTCGTCCGGCAAACGCGAGGTGCGATTGACCGACCTTAGCCTGGGTGGATGTTATGTCGATTGCATCGCGGCGGTTCCGCCCGATGAAGTCGTAGTCCTTAAAATTTTGCTTCCAAACGGGAGCAGCGAAGAGATCGCAGGCACCGTGGTTTACGTTCATGACGGAATCGGGTTTGGCGTTCAGTTCAATGATATGACCCGCGACCAAAGAACAGTACTGGAGCAGCTTGTGCTTCTAAACGGCGGAACGCTTTAAGAATTTCCGATATATTTTTGATCAAAATCCGGCCGGAACACAGGCAAGTCCAGTTCCGGCCATTTTTGCGCCTTTACGCACTGGAAAATCGGATCCGAAATGACGACATGAAAATCCAAAAATGTGTTGTGGGTCAGTTTGAAAATTCTGCGGTTTCTCCGCTTCGTGAACTTGGTGTCCGCCCTTCGTGTCCTTTGTGTTTGGGCTTTTCTTAACACAAAGAGCACCAAAGGAAGACACAAAGTTCACGAAGGGTTTCAAACTGACCCACTACCCAAAAATGGTCCGTCTTGTCATCTTATTCCTTCCCTTTCGTCCTTTTTCGTTGGTAAAAACGCCAAACCGCGGAAGAAGATGAACAAGAAGAAGCAGAGGATTCGATGCGATGCTACTTCTCCCAATCACCTTGGCCTTCGCGCTCGACGTGATAGCCGGCGGCTTCTAAATGTGCGTGAATATCGCGTGCGTGCTGCTGGTCGCGGACCTCGAGTATCATTTCGATTCCCACGCGTCCAAGCGGAGCCAGCCAGATCGCCCGCTGATGATAGACCTCGACAACATTTGCTCCAGTTTCGGCCACATGGTTTAGAAGGCCCGCGAGCATTCCGGGCCGGTCGAGAACAAGAACCTTGAAGATGATATAGCGGCCCTGCCGGACCATCACTTGTTCGAGAATGCGTGCCAGCAGGTTTCCGTCGATGTTCCCGCCGCAAAGGATCGCGCAAACCTTATCCGAACTTTCGACCGTGACCTTCCCCGCGAGCAAAGCCGCCGCGCCCGCTGCGCCGGCACCTTCGACCACCAGCCGCGCGTTCTGGACGCAATGATAGATCCCGCGGGCGATCTCTTCCTCGCTGACCTCTACGACCTCATCAACAAGTTCGCGAATGATCGGAAGTGTTAATTCACCCGGCCGCTTGACCGCAATACCATCCGCTATCGTCGGCAGATGGCTTTGGGTCTCCACCGGAGTTCCCGCGGCCAGCGACCCTTTGACCGCCGAAACGTTCTCCGCCTGGACGCCGACAATACGGACATTCTTCAGATGTGCCTTTGCCGCCAGCGCTATTCCCGAGATTATGCCGCCTCCGCCGATCGGGACAACGATCACCGTCGCGTCAGGCAGATCTTCAACGATCTCAAGTCCGATCGTGCCCTGTCCCGCGATGACCCGCTCATCGTCAAACGCATGAACGTAGGTGTAACCGTGTTCCGCCTGAAGTTCGCGCGAAAACGCGACAGCCGCGTCAAAGCTCTCGCCTTTCTGAATAACGTCGGCACCCTGGGCTTTTGTAGCAATGATCTTAGTAAGCGGTGCGAACTCCGGCACCACGATGGTGGCTTTGATGCCGATCAACCGGGCAGCTAGTGCGACTCCCTGGGCGTGATTACCCGCCGAGGCAGCGATCACGCCGCGTTTCTTTTCCTCATCCGAAAGCCGTGAGATCTTGTTATAGGCGCCGCGAACCTTGAAGGATCCGCCTCTCTGCAGGCATTCGGCCTTAAGAAAAACAGGGGCCCCAACCTCGTCCGACAGCATTTCATCTGCGATTATCGGTGTCGGATTGATGATATTTTTTAGCAGCCTTTGGGCGGCTTCGATGTCCGGAAGTGTTACGGCCATGATCTGGCGAGATTATAGCATCAAAAGCGGCCAGCGGATTCAACGCGTTAAATTACTTCACCTTGGGGTCGAATGGAGTCGCGTTTCGCCCCTAAATAAGGTATATTTGGACATATTCGAAACGATCGGAGGAGATAAATGGAAGGGATAATTGGCGGCGTCGGGCTTTTGTTTTTGCTCTTTTTAGGCATTGCTTTACTTACGGTCGCATGGAAAACCATCAAGATCGTGCCGCAGTCGAGCGTGCTGCTTATCGAACGGCTTGGGCGCTTTCATCGCGTTGCGGCAAGCGGCCTGAATATCATTGTTCCCTTTTTCGAATCGCCCCGAGCTGTTTACTGGTCCAACGTGCGGCCGGGCACAACGTTTATCGATCTTCGTGAACAGTACATCGACATGCCGCCGCAGCCCGTCATTACGCGGGATAATGTAACGATCAATGTCGATTCGGTCGTGTATTGGCAGATCACCGACGCCACGAAAGCGGTTTATGAGGTGGCGGATCTCGTCGGTGCGATCGTTCAGTTGACCATCACCGGCATGCGTTCCGTAATGGGTGATATGGACCTCGACCACACGCTGTCAAATCGAGACCAGATCAACGGCAAACTTCGCGTGATCCTTGATGAGGCGACGGATAAATGGGGCGTCAAGGTCACCCGCGTCGATGTTAAGAATATCAATCCGCCCGAAGACGTCCGCATCACGATGGAAAAGCAGATGACCGCGGAACGCAACCGCCGTGCTCTGATACTTCAGGCGGAAGGCGACAAACAGGCGGCTATCACGCGTGCCGAGGGTGAAAAACAGGCGGCGGTGACCCGGTCCGAAGGTAATAAGCAATCGGCCATCCTTGATGCAGAAGGTGCGGCACAAGCCAGGCTGACGGCGGCAACCGCTGAGGCCCAGGCCATAAATCAGATCGCCAAAATAATGGGTAATCCGGACCAGACGGCCCAATATCTGATCACCTCCCGTTACATCGAATCCCTTCGTGATATGACGCGAACGCAAAATTCGAAGGTCATCTTTATGCCGATGGAAACGTCAGCTATGCTTTCGAGCATCGGTGCGATAAAAGAGGTGTTCACGGAAACGGGTGAGAAAACGGAGGAACCGCCGGCAACACCCCGCGGCCCCAAAGAGCTCAATAGATAAGTTGAGGTAAGATTATGTTCAAAATAATTGGAGCAATCGCAGTTTT
>JBGTJP010000077.1:0-10731 GCA_041745075.1 Pyrinomonadaceae bacterium
AGTCATGAAATACGGGGGTGTGCCTGAAGAGGACGCCCTCAAAATGATAACGCTCAATCCGGCGAAACAGCTGGGTATTGACAAGCGGACAGGTTCGGTCGAACAAGGTAAGGACGCCGACCTCGTGATCTGGAGTGCTCATCCGTTCAGTTCATTCTCTCACCCCGAGATCACGATGATCGAAGGCGAAGTTTATTTTGATCGTGCGGCTGATATCGCGAAGCGGTCTTTGTTGGCAAAGGAGCGTGAAGAACTGGAAAAATTGGATGTAAACAAGGCCCCGGGATCGGGAGGAACTCCACCTCGAGTACCTACTGAACGGATTCGCGGCGAGCGAGACGAGGCCGAATATGGCGACGGAGACAACAAATGAGAATTGGTATCTTTGATTTTCGATTTTCGGTGTCAAGACTTTTTGGTTCCGCATTGTTAGTGCTGGCGAGTGCCTTTTTGATCGTCGGGCAGAGTGATGGCTCGCAGCAGAATAAAACAGGGCGCGCCGGAACGTTTGCGATCGTTGGAGCACGCGTTGTTACCGTGTCGGGCGGCGTGATCGAGAACGGAACGGTTGTCATTCAGAACGGAAAGATCACAGCGGTCGGTGCAAATGCGTCAGTACCTGCTGGTGCGGAACGCATTGATGGGAAAGGACTTTCGGTTTTTCCGGGTATGATCGACGCGGCTACCGGGCTTGGTCTGGCCGAGATAGGCCAGGGAGCGAACGCGACCATCGACATCGCCGAAACCGGTACAAATAACGCAAATGCAAAGGCGATAACAGGTATTAACCCGCATTCGTCGCATGTAAACGTTACACGCGTCAACGGAATTACAACCGTTATGTCTGCCCCGATCGGCGGACTGATCGCGGGACAAGGCACCGTCATAAACCTTAACGGTTCGACGCAGGCGGACATGGCTGTCGAGCCGACCTTTGGATTAGTGATCAATTTTCCAAGGATCGCGACTGGCGGCGGATTCGGTGGTGGCTTTGGCGGGTTCGGAGGGCCGCAGATCGATTTTAACGAGGCCATTCGGCGTCGGGATACGCAGATCGATGAGCTAAAAAAGACCTTCACCGCGGCTTTGAATTATGGTCGTGCGAAGGATGCGTATGCAAAGGACAAGACGCTGCCCGCCCCGGCGACCGACCTTAGCCTTGAAGCCCTGGTCCCTTATGTTCGGGGTGAAATGCCAATACTTTTTTCCGCCGAACGCGAGCAGGACATCAAAGCCGTCGCGAAATTCGTAGCTGAAATGAAAGTGAAGGGAATAATTGTAGGCGGCCAGGAAGCGTGGGAAGCAGCCGACGACCTCAAGAAAAACAATATTCCGGTGATCTACACAAACATCTACAGCCTGCCTGTTCGCCAGGACGACCCTTACGATTCGCTTTACGAATCGCCTTCAAAACTTCAGAAGGCCGGTGTCCAATTTGCGATCTCGACCGGCGACCGTGGTGCCGAGAACCGCGATCTGCCTTACCATGCCGGTTTGGCCGGTGCTTACGGCCTTTCAAAGGACGAGGCACTAAAGTCCGTTACGCTCTATCCGGCACAGATACTCGGCGTGGCGGACCGCATGGGCTCGATCGAGGTCGGCAAGATGGCGAATGTGGTCGTTGCGGACGGTGATATCCTGGATCCGCGGACGAACATAAAATACATATTCATCAATGGTCGTTTGATCCCGCTGACCAGCCGGCACACGGAACTTTTTGATAGCTTTAAGGATCGAAAATAACTAAAATATCGTCCGTTATTTAACGGGAGTTGAACGGTATGGGTAAACTTACAAGCGAGCAGGTTTCGGTGTTGATGAGGGAAGGGACCTTTCACGGTGTTGAGTCCCTTTTGAAACAAAATAAGATGAGCCAGGCAGAGGCGGCGGAGATTCTGGCACGTTCGTACGGAGCGCTTTTGGAGGAAGTCGAGGAGGCAAAAAAGGAACTGCAGCATATCCAGACTAACTTATTGCGTCTTGAGGCGGCCTGTCGGCAAGGCAAGCAAAACCGAGGATCGCGCCCCGCGGGTACGACACGGCAGAACATCGGCGACACGGTGGTAAATATGGATAACTGGATCGTCAGCCTGATGGAAACCAATCTGACGATCACCGGAATGCTAAACCCATCGCTTACAAGAAATAAGATCACCCAGTTCGGCATAGCGATGAATGCCTTGATGGATAAACGGGCAGCCGAGAAAAACCCGGTGCTCGATGATCCGACGCTATTCAGCGGCTATGTGAATTGGTGACTTCGGCTACTTTCAGTCGGGCTAGGATCTTTGCGGTATATCCTCACCATCCGGAAAAAACTCCAGCGAAGCCGAGTTTAGGCAGTATCGCTGACCCGTTGGCGGGGGACCGTCGGGAAATACGTGCCCTTGATGCCCCCCGCAGCGGGCGCAGCGTATTTCTATCCGCCGCATTCCATAGCTCGTGTCCTCAATTTCATTCAGGTGATCTTTATCGAATGGCGTAAAAAATGATGGCCAACCGGTGCCGGAATCGAATTTGTGCTTCGATGAAAATAGCGGGAGTCCGCACAGACGGCAAACGTATGTTCCGTCCATCTTGTTATCAAGCAGCGTGCCGCAGAACGCGGCTTCAGTCCCGTGATCAAGTAGAACACGATATTCTTCTTCGTTAAGATCCTGAGCGAGACGCTCGATCGCCCCGGCGTCAAGCGGAGTGATGTCACAGCCAGCGTCCGAACGGTATTTCTGCAGTTCCGGTGTCATATTCATTTTAGGATACCACAGGCTGAAGGATCATTTCAGGCCCTTGATCAGCACGGCATCGTGTTTCCAACTGCCTTGGATCACCGCGAAACTGCGTTCATCGGGCGAGACTGCGAAAGCTCTGGTTTCACGCAACTCATCGGGTCCCAGATCAGCTAACCGAATTCGCAATTTCCCGTCCAACGGCTGCTGCCAGACAACGTAGTTTGGGGACGTGTCATCCGGCGCAACATAGTAGAGACTCTTTCCGTCTGGCGACCAAGCAGACTGAACAATTCCGGTTTTTTCATTCGGAACATCCAAAGTTTGAATGGTGCGTTTGTCTTCAAGCGAAACAATCAGGATGACCGTGCTCTTTTCATGCGATTCGGAGTAGGCAACGCGGGAGGCATCCGGTGAAATGGCGAAATGATGATTGTAACTCTTGTCGAAAACCAACTCTTCCTCTCCGCCGTCGGTCACGACGCGCATAAGCTTCCGGTCGCGTGCCGAAACAAAATAAAGCCATTTGCCGTCTGGCGAAACCAGGCGCGGAGATCCGCCGCTTCCATAAGTGAGTTGACGCAGATCGGTTCCATCCGAATTCATTCGCCATACCTGAGCCTCTCCCGTGCGGTTCGAATCGAAAAAGATGACGTTTCCATCGGGTGAAGCGATCCCGTTCAGATCGACCGCCGGGTCGTTTGTCAATTGCCGTTGTTCGCCGCCGTTCACGTTAACGGTCGAAACCTCATGATTGCCCGTCATAGCAGATGAAAAAATGATCTTTCCGGCGGGGGTGAAGGCAACCGTTGACGCCTCGGCCAGTACGCGAGGAGGGCCGAGGTTGACTTCCCGGTTGTAGATAACTAAACGGTAATCCGGTCTATGCTTCGTGCAAACCAGGACGCTGGCATCTTTATTCAAACTTAAAGTGATATAACTTTCCGCATCGTTCGTCAGTACCGTCGCCTGACCAGTCGCGGCCGAAACCCGCCAGATCCTAAAGTTGTTGTCCGGATATTTTTTCGCGGCCAACAACAGTCCGCGCTGATCGGGGAGCCACGCCATTCGCCTGATGTCAAAGAATCTCTCCTGCGTGATCTCGCGCTCCACTCCGGTTTCAATGTCCACTTCGGCCAGGCTGAATTCGTTTGCCCAGTTTCGAGACTGGCCGACGGCAAACGCAATGGTCTTCCCATCGGGCGATATCTCCGGGTCGCCGATCCGTACCGGACTCGGTCGTGACAATATACGCCTTTCATTCTTTCCGTCACTGTCGGCGATCCAGAGCGAGCAGTAGTCCGTCTCGGTGTAACTGCAGCGGCGAAATGAGATCCTTGTGCCGTCAGGTGAGAGGCCGAACGAGCCCTGAGCCTGGCTGATGATCTTTGTCGGAACTCCCCCCACGATCGAAACGCGATAGATGTCGGGCCGTTGCTCGGCGGGCCAAGGTTGTTGAACGCGTGCGAAGTAGAGGGTCCGGCCGTCGGGCGAGATCGCCAGCTCAAAATAGCGATTCTCGGATGGCGGAATGATCTGGATATTTGTCGAAGACTCCAGATCTCTGAGCCAGACGCTTGCCTTGTCGTCGGCGGTGTAAGTATAAACAACATTTTTACCGTCAGGTGAGATAGCGGCGCTGACTACCTTTCCGTCCACCGAGAGTTGTTCGGAGCTGAAGTCGGCCAACAAGATCGGAGCCGCGTCACTTGAGTTAGTACCATTCGCATACCAAAGAACGCCGGCGATCAGGCCAAGGATCAGGAAGCCCGCGACCCCCAAAACAAGTTTCCGCAATTTGGGAGAATCGGCGGTTTTTTGCTCAATGGAAGTGACTGAAGGACCTGAACTTCCGTTCCCGTTGAGGATCTCATGGACATCCGCAACAAAGCGGTAGCCTCGGCGCGGGACGGTTTCGATAAACCGCGGCTTTTGAGCGTCGTCACCGAGCGCCTTTCGCAAGAGGCTTACCGTGAACGAAAGGTTTGCGTCTTCCACAAAGCTATCCGGCCACAGCGTCTTGATCAACTGCGCTTTTTCGACGAGATGTCCATGATTTTCAAGAAGCGCGACAAGAAGTTGAAAGGTTTTTGGGTTGATCGGGAGCCGCTCTCCGTCTCGCAGAAGCACCTTTTCCTCGATATCAAGAAGAAACTCACCAAACTCTAAATTCCTCGTTTGCAATGACATGAGCGTCTTCAAACAGTTTTCTTAGAAGTCTCTTAGCGATTTCAAAGGACTTCGATGGCAAAAAATATTACCCATTGAGTCTAAACCGTCGAGTGTGAGAATTGTAGCATAGAAGTTAAGGAGACATGATATGAAGAAAATTCTGCTCATCATCTCGGCGATCCTGCTTTTTCATTTCCCGTCACCCGCGCAAGCCACGCCGGAAGGCAAGATCAATAAAATCGAGTCAAAGGATATTTGTTCAAGCGACCTCTTTATGACGGACGACAATAGCCGAAGAACAGTGAGCGGCGATCAAATAATGGATGTGATCTGCGCGTGGGGCAACGCCGTCCGCGACCGAGACATGAAAGCGCTCGAAAAACTGTATGACGACGACCTTTTCGTTACGACTCTGGACGGCAGCACACGCACGAAAAAAGAAGAACTCGAAGCGATACAACGCGGTGCCAATGTAAAGACCAAATCGGTAACAACCGAACGTCTCTGGATTCGCGAATTCGAACGTACCGCGATCGTTGCGGCCCTGACAAATATGCACTTTGTGATAAAAGGCAAGGATGTTTATGAGGCTCATCGATATACCGCAGTCTTTGTGAAAGCGGACGGCAGCTGGAAGTTGCGTGCCTTGCAGACCGCGAAAATCAATTGAAAGGCCGACGCCGCACCGAAGACCCATTATGAGCGGCTGAATATCTGTACGAAGGGCTTTCTGCTACAGAATCCAGCCTCCGGGATTAGCAAGTCGAGAGCCAGTGCACAAACTACTTACAAATCATAAGTCCAGATAACGAGGTACAAATATGACACGAGCTGAGGAAAGAAAACGCGCAACCGAACTGAAAGCCGTCGATGTCCGAACGTTGATACGAACGTCCCTTCCAGACGTCGCTCCGCAATTGACAGCGGCGCACATCGACCAGCTGCAGCGGATCTTGGATGCGGCTGTAATAAACGCGGACATTGAAGGCAAAGGAGCGGCAATTGACCGTCAGTCGATCAGGGGCAAGATCGTGCATTCCAATCAATACCTTCGCAATCCCGTGGGCGTCGCCCAGCGCGACAAGGTGCTGGCGCAGAAGATCACCATAAAGCCGGTGGAAAACGTCGTTCGCCTCGATCTCGGAAAACTACTTTCGCCCGATGCTCTGAAAACTACGTCCGACAACCCTGACGAGGCGGCATACCTGCTCGTCGTTGCAGAGGTTTTCGAGCATCGCGGCGTTTGGCTCGTGCTTGATTCGAGCGCGGCTTACGTGACTCAGCAGATGAATCCAAGTGACCCCAAAAAATGGCGTGTCCGGCTGCTGTTGGGCTTCAAACCCGGTGCTCTTGTCGAAGAGATCCAGACAGAAAGGGGGAGCTTGACCCGCAAGGCGCTGCTTAGCGTAGGCCGCCTCGGTGCAGGCTACTACGAATGGGTTCATCAGGGCCCAACAATGAAACAACTGAAGAAAGCGCTCGACAGCGTGTCGTATCAGATAGATCTGGGACGGAACGAACACAACTGGTGGTCCGCACATCGCTCGGAGTTCTATATCACCTCAAAAGTGTCCGACAAGTTTGGACGTGCCGATTGGCCCAATGAGCGTATCTGGGACCAGCCGCACAAGGTCTATGTACAAGCCTTGCATTTGATCAACTCCGGCAAACTGATGGAAGCGGGAAAATATGCACTGCTCGCCGCCTATCAGGCCGAGTGGTGCGCGAGAGCGGTGCATGAATATGTCGACGCAACAACTCGCGGGGCGACGCGCGTCGTTAAGGTCCTTGAGGTCGCTGTAGTATTGGGGAAGATAGCCGAGGGCATCCTGGCCCTAATATCTGTAGCCTCTGGCTTGATCCGCCTGCTGACCCGAAAGGGAGGCACGGCCCTTTTAGAGGGAGGCGCTCAGCGGCAGCTGCCGGCCGGGCAGACCACACCAACGCCGGTGTCCCGGACACCCACGCCTGCTCCCCAGCCCGGTAATCCAACCGTCGGGTACGGATCCGACACAATGAAGCCAGGCGTCGTGCCCGGTGGCAAGCCCGGGGTCAAGCGATTCGACACCGACATAGGAGATGCCGTCGATCGATTGCGCCAACATATTGGTCTGCCTCCGCGGAAGCTCCCGGGGCCTCTTGCAGAGTTAGAAATGGCAGAACTCGGTGTGGCACACAATAAGTTCACGGCATGGATGAATGCCAATCCCAATGCTACCCTCGTTCAAAAGCTCGAAGAGCTTGATCGCATCAAGAAACGCATGGGTATCCATTGGAGATTAGACTGATGCGGAGGCGTTTCCACCGCCCGGCAGGGGCGAACGGAAAGCCGACGGTTTGAGACTCTAGCCGAAAAAATTCGCAGCTCGATCCGTCTTGTCAGCTCAAGCGGGCGAAAGGAAAAGTAGGACAATGAGAAAGAACTTAATTGTGATGACCGGTTTATTAACGATTTTAGGAATTAACTTTTCATCTGCCGCGGCCCAGTTTCCGCTAAAAATACCGAAAATCAAGATCGAAAAGCCGAAGGCGGAAAAGCCGTTGCCGGACGGCCAACGCCGCGCCGACCCAGGAGCGCGTCAGCAGGAGGCTCTCAATGGTCCTCAAGTTGTTAGTGGTAACGACCAACCGACCATTGCCAAAGACTCGATTCAGATAAGGGCTTTTACCTTCAATGTTTACCAAAAGAACTATGACGTATGGAGCTGGGTGCCGGAGGTCAAGTACAGGGTAAATGGACCGATCGCAAGCGGCAGCCGAGTCGAAGTTGAATTTACGATTCCCGGCCGGGGTTCCTGGCTAAAATTCGATTGCAAGACCGAGGCGACCGGGGCGGGCTATTCTTCCAAATCTGAGTGCGGCGGGCGTCAGATCCCGGAAGACAAAGGCAGTATCCACACGGGAATCGTCAACTTTTCCATCCGACTCCTGAATGAACTGGCCGGAAGCGAGACAGTGCTTTTTACCGGAAAGATGAAGGTGGACAAGGTACGCACAAATGATGTGGGCCCAAAGGTTGCTAACCATTTAGTTTACTACGTCGATCATGACTGGAACCTGCCGATCGGATATGTTTTCTACGAAAGTGACAATCGATGGGACCCGGATGATCCGAGGCGTTGGGCCAAGCCTACATTCAATATCGCATTTTGGACGCGCGGTGAAACATCGGGGTTTGCGGAGCCTCATCTCTTCTTTGGTGGGAAGGAAGTGGGCAAGCTTTTCTACAACGGCGGGGAGGTGGGAACACCAAACTGTTCCGTTACCGAAGCTGAGAATAATACCACGCACATCACAAACCCGGAGGGCCGCTTCAAGTGGACGCGTTGGAAATGCAGTTTCTCAAACGTAATTCCCTGGAACAGGAGCTCGGACAAGAATGAAACCATGTTCGGCCGTCTCTACCTATTCAACGAAAACCCGGGCGAATACGAAGTCAAAGTCCTTCATGGCGGACGCCTGATTCGCTCGTTCAAATTTGCAGTCGATGCTCAAGGGAAATTAGTGGACAACGGCATCGCAACAATGAACAAACTCGGCAGCGACCGCATCATCGTGCCGGTGCAGGTGCTCGGTGATCAGGACGGGCCATGGGATAAAATGGCTTGGAAAACCGACGCTTTCTACGGAAATCCGCTAACCGGGTTCATCATTCTATGACGAAATGCGCAAATAACTTTGCTCGAATCGGATGCCGATTTAGTCGAGGCTGACAAATGTGTCCAAAAGCGAAATTGCCTTCGCGTTATAAGATCGTGGACAAATTACTTATGGTTAGGGGACTCTAGTTTCTCGACACGGGCCTTAAGTTCCTTGATCGTTCGCCAGAATTCCGTTAGCCGGCGAAATGCAGCAGTCGAGCGGAGCCAATCTTTGTTATCAAAACCGGGAATGCCGGAGATGACCTTGCCGGGTTCGACATCGTGGCTGGTTGCGGATTTGGCTGTGATGACGGCGTCGTCACCTACCTTCAAATGGCCGGCGATGCCGACCTGACCGGCGAGGACGACGCGTTTGCCTACGACCGAGCTGCCGGCGAGGCCGGTTTGGGAACAGATCAGGGCGTCTTCGTCTACGGTGCACGAGTGGCCGATCTGAACCAGATTGTCTATTTTTGCGCCGCGTTTGATGCGGGTTTCTCCCACCGAAGCGCTGTCAATAGCCGTATTTGCCCCGATCTCAACATCGTCCTCAAGCACAACGCGGCCCGTTTGCGGAATTTTGAGCCAGTGCTTGTTCTCATCTTTTGAATAACCGAAACCGTCCGAACCGATGGTCGAATTGTTATGGATAATGCAATTGCGGCCTATTTCACAATTCTCGCGCACCGACACACCCGAATGGATTACCGTATTTTCACCTATCGAAACGCCGTCGTATATCGTCGCATTCGGAAAGATACGGACGCCGGCCGCCACGCGGCAGTTCTTCCCGATAACTACATTCGCATGTATCTCTGTATTTGAGTCAACGACCGCTGACCCGTCGATGACCGCTGTCGGATGCCGCGACGGCGTCAACTCCGGTTCGGGATGAAAAAGCCTTAACGCTCGAGTATAGGCCAGATACGGATCGGACGAACGCAGAACGGCCAGGTCATCGCGTCCGGTTTCGGTCTTTTCATCGAGAAAAATGGAGCTTGCGCGGGTGGATGCGATCTGGGGCGTGTACTTCGGATTGGCGAGAAAGGTCACTTCGCCCGGGCCTGCGATGTCCAAACCGGCCGCGGCCCTGATTTCGAGATCGGGCGAGCCGTTCGCTAAGGTCGAGAACGTCGCGGCGGCAAGCTCGGAAAGTTTCATAGAAATATCCTTGAAAAAAGTGCGCTCGATATGCAACACTATTTGTAGCAGAGAACGCTACCCAAGCAAAGCCTTCTGCAAACGCTCACTTCGTCACGCTCACAAATAGCAAAAAATCCTGGAGTAAAAAGTTGTATGAATGAGAAAGGCCTTAATCAAGCGCACGGAAAGGGCTCGTCCGAAGATTATATCGGGAGTTTTGGAAGCGGGAAGATGATCGCACGATCGGGTTCGAACCGCTGGCACAATCTGATAGTCGCGAACACCGCAATTGCGGCCGGCAGCAAGATGCACGGGCATAAAAGCGAGATCTATATCAGCAATATGCGCGTAAAGCTGGCGAACAATTTTATGTGTTATCCGGACATCGTCGTTGTGAACGGCGAGCCGAAATTCGCCGACGCCAATGCTGATCTTTTGTTAAATCCGACGGTGGTGGTCGAGATCTTTTCAAGCACGACCAACACCGCAGACAAGACCAAAAAGGTCGAAAGCTTTCTTGAAATGGAAAGCATCCGCGAATGCCTTTTGCTGAAAGAAGATGAAATGCGCGTCGAACATTACGCCCGCCAAAACGCCAAACAGTGGATCTATCGCATCTACAACGAACGCGACGATGTGGTCTCGCTCGATTCCATCAACTGCAAGGTCTCACTGTCCGAGATCTACGCCCAGATAAAATTTCGCCAGGCAGAACTTGCCTCGCGGGCGGTGAATTAAGCACTTCGAAAATTTCTTAACGGCGGGGCTTCCGGCATTTCGGAGGCCCCGTTTCTTACATCAAATTCACCGGATCGATCTCAATCTGTACTATCCGAAGATCGGCGCCTTTTTCATCGGCTTCGGCCAAACCAATATCCAGCACTTCACGCAGGCTTTTTCTGTTCGTACTTTTGAGCAGCATTTGGATACGATGTTCGCCCTTTAGGCGTGCGATCGAGGCCGGGGCCGGGCCGAGGATCCGGCACGTTTTTGCGGTATTTGCCGCGTCAAGGCCTTCGCGCAAAAAGCCGGCAGTATCGTTCGCCGTG
>JBGTJP010000078.1:0-15340 GCA_041745075.1 Pyrinomonadaceae bacterium
CTTCATTTTTGCACGGGCGTTGTCGGCCATGCCCTTGACGCGGAAGTCGTAAAAATCTTTTATCCGTTCGACCTTGTTCTTTGAGTTTGTTTCGAGGGTCGTCATCGATGCGACGTAGTGTTTCGCGATCGACGACCGAAATGTCACGATCGTGCCGTCGTCGCGCGTCCAGTTCAAACCCTTGAACCCGCCGCCGTCCGTCTCGAACGTCATGCCGGTCGCTCCGTTGAGCGACGGATACATGTCCCAATAGCCCGGATAAAACGCATCGAAAACATCGCGGACGTAATAATCCCATTTGTTCCGGTCAAATGCGGCGGCATTGGCCCGGCCGTAACGTTCTTCCCATTTTGCGGTGACGGGCTGGGGCAGATTCGGGTTTGTCGGCAGGCCGGTCGGCGGAAAGAAATACTGTGACGGTTGGCCGTGGTGGTCCACCGCGAGCTGCGGGTTCCACTCCATAAAGGCCTTTTGCATGTTACGCGATTCTTTTTGCGTGAACGCCAATGTGTCGCGGTTCAAATTAAAGCGATAGTGATTAACGCGCCCCCAAATAGCCCACGGTTCGCGGTGTTCGATAGCGTTGCGGTCAGGGCTGCCGACGGCCACCGAGTTGTACCAAGTGGCGAAACGCTCATGCCCGTCCGGATTTTCACCCGTCAGGACGAGCACCACCGTGTTTTTCAGGATATCGAGCGTCGCCGGTTCGTTCGAGGCCGCAAGTTGATAGACGACCTGCATAAATGCCTCGAATGACGAGGATTCGTTGCCGTGTATCGTGTATGCCATCCACGCAATTGTCGGATTGCTCTGAGCGATCGCATTTGCCTCGGCGGCGGACGTCTTTCGCGGATCGGTCAGCCGGGCATTATTGGCCTTGATCTCGTCGATGCGGGCAATGTTCTCGGGTGATGAGATCGCGACCAGATACTGCATTCGATGCTCATTCGTAGTTCCGATCTCGTAGATCTTTACCCTGTCCGGGGCCGCTTTTGCAATGTCGCCGACGACCTTTTCCATCTGAGCATAGGTCGTGTGATGATCGCCGACGTCATAGCGGAGAATGGACTGCGGACGCGGCACGTTCGGCCGGTAATCGCCGCGCGTGTAGAAGTCGAACTTTGGCTCGGTCTGCGACAAGACAGAAACCGCGGACGCTAAACAGAAAACTACGGCGGGCAGGATCGTTTTGAGTTTCATCTTAAAGGTTGTTAAGTTTGAGATTTACCGATCTTAAGATATTAGCCTGAAACGAACGAAATGGAAAGATTGCACCCGTTAGACCGATGCCCGAAATGCCACTTCGAAAAGATGGCCGCGTGGAGCGAACTGACCGAAGACGAAAGGATCGTGGCCGAGCGGTTGCCCGCCTCAGCCGATTTCACGCCCGAAGAAAGAAAAAAGCACCGCTTTTGTACGCGTTGCTGGTTTGAGACATGGGAATCCCAGACGGAATCGGCTTAGACGGGACCAAACCACTAAATAACACGAAGAAAGCACGAAAATCGAACTGGTTTTACTGGCTCATGTTGTTATTTTCCCAGATTTCCCAATTGAAAAAGGCTGCCTTTGCAGACAGCCTTTTCTTAAAAACGCAAATAGAACCGAGACTTAAGGCGTCATGTTCACGCCAAAATCGAAGAATTTTGCTCCGACGCCCGCAGCGGTATTAGAGTTGCCGGAGTTGACGAGCATAAAGCCGTATTCCCCTTTCTTAAGGTCGGCGGCGGGTGTCACTTTAAAGATGCCATTGCCCATGTCTTCGGCCTTGAAGTCAACAACATACTCATCCGACAAACCACCCTTTGCTCCGAAGGCGTTCGATTTGCCGATCGTGACTTCACGGTTGTCGCTTCGCTGGTTGAATCGTACGAGGGTAAATTCTTTCGGGTCGGACGGAACGCCGCTCGCGGTGTTGAGGCCGCCGCTCGTTATGTCCAGATAAAAATAGAAGACCGGCCCGGTGTCCTGCAGCTGCAGATCGGCATTTCGCCCGGGCAGGTTGGACTTTGTCTTTACTTTTCCGATGCCGTAGGTCATTGACGACGTAAACAGCCCGCCGGTGCGATTCTGGGCGGATACGTTAGCCTTTAGCGGCGTCATTTTGCGTCCGCCGTCCTTTTCTTCGTAAAGGTAAATGCCGTAATTGTGCTTCGCCATGGGGTCGTTCGGGTCGCCCAGCGCTCCCGGGCTCGCGGCCCCGGTCGAATTAACACCCGGTTGAGCGCTGATCGATTTGCCGCTCTTGGCTTCGAGCATCGCGGCGACGACCTCGTCCGAAACACCGGCCTTTTTCAGCGCGATGAGCGAATCGGTCGAAAGGTCGAACTTCGTTTTCGAGGTTCTTATTTTGCCTACGATGAGCGACGGGTTGAGGCCCGCTTTTGCAAGGCTGATCACCTCGTCGTTGGTCATCGGTTCCTGGGCCTGTGCGGGCAAGGCGGATGCGAGGCAAACCACCGCGGCAAGAATACAAAACGCGAGAATGTTTGGTCTTTTCATGAAAATATATCTCCTGAAGCAAATTCAATAATTATTTGATAGGGCGGGAGAGAAAACGGTGCAGCCGGGATCCAAGGTCAGCGTCGTGTAAACTTTTCCTTTGTACGAATGTTTAGGCCGGGGCGGTAGACGCGAACCTTGATATCGAACGAAGCTCCGCTTTCCCGTTCGCTGTTAGGATAATACCCTAAACTGTAGATTTTGCGAAGCTCATTTGCGATATTTGCAAAGGCCTCGTCAAGGTTGGTGGTCGAGGTCACATTGTATAAACGTCCGCCGGTATCCTGTGCGACCATTCGCAGGAACTCTTTCGCTGCCGCGTAATCTTCTACTCTTTCGCCTTTTCCGGGCCCCGTATCCGCTGTGTAAGGCCGGTCGTCCTCGTCGTACTGGATCGGCGCCGTGGTGCGGCGGTTCTTTTGAACATCGTCGTACGTATTGTATTTGATCGGAAATATCAATGCGTCCGATTCAACAATGTCCTTTCCGACAGATTCCGCCGTTTCAAAAACGCTTGTCGTATCGACGCCGTCACTGAGCAGCACGACGGCCTTGCGGCCCGATATATCCTTTAGCTTTTGATTCAGCACCATGTCCAGCGTCAGGTAAAGCCCGGTGCCCGAGGCGATCCGCGCCCCTTCTACAGCGATGTTCAAAATTCGTCGGTCGCCCGTGGCTTCGCAAAGCACAATGGGCTTTTCCGCGAATGAGATGACCATAACGCGGTCGGCCGGCCGCAACTGCGCGACGAATTTCTTTGCCGCGTCCTGAATGTCCTTTAACTTAAAGACGCTGGAGTAGCTCATGTCCAGGACAAGGGCAACCGTGAACGGCTGATCTACGTCCGAAAAATAAGCGAGTTCGCGTTCCTCTCCGTTTTCAAATATCTTTACTTCGCTTTGTTTCAGGTCGGCTACGGGGAGGCCTTTCTTATCGGTGACACGGAACGGTACGATGACTAGATCGGTCTCGACCTTGATAATGTCCGTCTCCGGATTCCCGGCCGTATCCGATGTTGATGGGGTCGTGACCTTTACACGTTCGGTCACGGCACGGCTTTCGGAATAATTCTTCGTCCGGCCCGACTGCGCCGCAGCCCCGCAGGCCAGCACGCCTATTACCGCCGATGTCAGAACAAATCGCTTCACACCTTGGATTATACCCTTCCACTGCGGGCATCGAAAAGAAATTTGAGCGCGGCCTTAAATACGTTCGACCGTGGCGAGGCTCCGGCTGATGTTGCGTGCAAGGTTTTTTGCCAGCGAACCCCACGATGTCGTCTCGCCCGCCGCAAGGACGGCTCCCGACCGGCGGTCGTATATGCGGTAGATATAGCGATGCGTGATGAGCGAACCGTGTACAAAACCGATCTCGACGTAAAGGTCGGCCGCGTCCTTGTAGCGCGTGATAGTAAGGTTCAGTTTTTGGAACTCGGGCCGCTTCATCAGCTCCTTTTCAAGGGCCTGCCGCGAGGGCTGAAGCGAATCTTTTTCGAATGCAATAGTCCTTGCCGAAGCGAGGATATCCTTTTTGCTTTCGGGAAGAGCGGGAGGCGAGACAAAGCTGTTCGGTGTCGCACCGCTTTCAGAGTAGGCGGGCGTTTTCGCGTTGCCATCGTTCGGCGGAATTACCTCTTGACGGTCGATCATTGAGCTAATAATGTCGTCGGTGACATTCGCCTTTTTTAACTCGATCAGGCCCGATGACGAGATGTCGAACCGCGTGTTCGATGTGCGTATCTTTCGGATGACGATCTCGATCGAAAGGCCAACCTTTGTCATCTCGACAATGTCAGCGTTCGTAAGAGTCTCGCCTTGGCCCAACGCCGACGCGGCGGCGGCAAGGATAAAAATTAGTATTCTAAGGGTCTTCACAACAAACTCCAGGGATGACAGATGTCTATGACATCAAAACACGCTGCATAGAACCAAAGGCGGTGGAATGTTGAACTTTTATCGACTGTCACAATTCGGAATTACACGGATGTTCCACTACTACAATTACTTGTGTTCCGAAGCTCTTTAAAGACTGAGACCAAAACCTGGATACTTTTTCATCTCCGCAGGTTGACGTTTAGAGATAAATCGCATACCTTTAACTCACGGAATTAAGCGTCGTCGCCAGACGGCGTTTCCGTACCTGGGGGGCTGTAGTGGGAGACGGCCTCCCTTTATTGCGCCTGTGATCCGGCATGTGACCGCAGGCGACCCGCCTGCACCGGAGCATCGCTCCCGGACGGACTTGTCGAACCTTCAACCTTTGACGCGGGAGAACCGGCGTTGCAGGCGAGGTCGCCCTTAATTATCAAGAACGTTATCGAAGGCCGCGCGAATCTCGATCCGGTGGAGGGCGAGTTGTTGGTGAAGTTCTTCGACCGAATCAAGGTGCATTCGCTTTGCAATGCTTTCGAGCGCGGCGTGGTTGGCACGCGGAAATCGCGATGAGCGGCCCAAAATAAGACGGATATTGTGGTCGAGTGTCGAAAGAAAGCCGTGCCCGGCATGAAGAGACGCGAAGTCATCGGGCGAAAGAAGTCCAGCGGCACGAAACGCTTTGAGTTTGGCCGATGTGGAGCGCACTTCACCGTCGATCGCCTCGCCCGCAGTCAACTGCAGGTAACGCACCGCAAAATAGACATCGAGTAATCCGCCCGAACCGAACTTAATATTCACCTCCCGCCCGCCCGGCAAATGGCCGTGCGTTTCCTCAAGCCGCAGCCGCATCGCGCGCGATTCGCTTTTGACATATGCGGCATCTTCGCGAGCGGTCCGCCGCCCGATCGCCTCGCGGACGGCCGATTCGATCTCCGCCGCCTCCTTTCCGCCGCCAACGGCGCGCATCTGCACATAAGCAAGCAATTCCCAAACGGAAGCCGACCGTTCAACATATTCCGCCAGCGCCGCCCGCGTAGTGACGTTCGGGCCGTTCTTGCCGTGCGGCCGCAGGCGAAGATCGACACGGTAAAGATTACCCTCGCGGGTCATACCCGAAAGCAGCGTGACAAACTGTTCAACCACGCGGCTGTACACTTCAGCCGGCGTGTCGTCGTCGTAAGCGATGATAAGGTCGAGATCGGAATCGTAATCAAGCGTGCCGCTGCCCAATTTTCCGAGTGCAAGCACCGCCGGTTCGAGCGGGAGATGGTCATGCCGTCGAGCTATATCGCTCACGGCAGCACGCATCGCGGTATCGATGCTCGCCTCGGCAAGTTTTGTCTGCATACGGCGGATCTCGGCGATCGGAACCGCTTCGTAAATATCCGCAACCCCGATCTCAAGCAGAAGCCGCGACCAAGTTATACGCATCGAGCTAAGAATTGCCGAGCGGCCGGACTCCATATCGACTTCGGACGCGAACGCAGCATGATAATCGCGCTCAGTGAAGGACTTGTCGGGAACCTTCAGCTCCGCCGCAAGCCGCGGCATCGACGCGATCATCCCGGCGAACTTCGGCGACACGCCCGACACTTGCCGGAGCACCGCCATCTGCCGCTTTGTCAATTCGGGCGAGTGGCCGAGCTTCCCAATCGACGCGATGATCTGGGCTTCAACATGCCGTGCGGCCGCTGATTTCGAAGTTTCATCAGCCGCCGGCCGGTCTTCGTCTCGCATGTGCGTGATCTTTCTTTCACGGTCGGCGACATCGGCGTCTTCGCCAAAAACGCGCCCGAATGTTTCGTGAACGTAGTTTGTGTGCGCGGCAACAGCAGTTTGAAATGCCTCGACGCTCCCGCACCTCATTTTGGCTGCGATCAGTTCGAGCTTCTCGGCGTCGGTCGGCAGGGAGTGCGTCTGCAGGCCGTGCTCCATTTGGAGGATGTGCTCAAGCCGGCGAAGAAAATCATACGCGTTCGAAAGGCCGGACAACTCGGCTTCGGTCAAATAATGGCGGTCCGCAAGCCGCGAAATGCTGATCAGCGTGTGCGGCACCCGAAGCCAGTGGTCCGTGCCGCCGTGCGCAAGCTGAAGCGCCTGCGCGATGAACTCGATCTCGCGAATCCCGCCCCGGCCAAGCTTTACGTCGAAAAGGGTTTCCGTGCGATGTTCTTTATCTATCTTTTCTTTCGAACGATAAACGCCACGCAAAGCTTCGCCCGCCTCGCGACCGGGCTTGAACACCGTGTCTTCAATCTTGGCGAAGAATCGCTTGAAAATTACCGCACTGCCGGCACTCGCCCGCGAACGGATAAGCACCTGCTGCTCCCAATTTCTCGCATCTTTCAGGTAATAGCGCACCGTTTCCGTCAACGACAATGCCAGAGCGCCGACACGGCCATGCGGCCGCAGCCGCATATCTACGCGGTACGCGGCACCTTCGCCGCTCTGCCGTCCGACAAGCTGCGTAACCGTTTCGGCCAGCTTTACAAAATATTCTCGGTTGGTCACCGTTCCACGCGAACCGGTGCCGGTCGTCGAACCTTCGGCGGAATAAATGAACAAAAGGTCTATGTCGGAGGAATAGTTCAGCTCTTTCGAGCCGAGCTTGCCAAGCGAGACGACCGCGATGTCGCTTGGGCGCTGACGGCCCTTGTCGTCAATCTCAAACGGCGCTCCGTAACGGTTGTCCATCTCCTGGCGAGCGAGGCGGAGTGCGTTCTCAAGTATCGCGTCAGCGAGATTCGATATCTCTTCCGTAATTTCGGCGATCGTTCCAAGCCGGCGAATGTCGCCCAGGAAGATGCGCAAAAGCTCGCGTCGCCGAAAGCGGGCAAACAACACATTCGGCTCTAGTTGCGAGTTCGTCAAAGAAAAACGCGCCAGCGATTCGAGCAGCTCTTCCTTATTTCGGACCGATGAATCCGAACGTTTTCGGCCAAGCCACGAGACGTACTCCGGATTCTGTATCAATGTCGCTGCAAGAAGCGGGCTGTACGACGCAAGGGTCAGGATGTCCGAGAAAAGCCCCTCGTTCTTTTGCAGACGGGATAGTTTTGAGGGGTTTCGTTCGGCAAACTGTTCAAAAAAACGCCGCGCGGATTGCGGCGAGGGCAGATCACGGACAAGAATCTCCAGCGTGTTCATTGGCGAAATCGGGAAGCGACGATACCTAGCTTCTTGATCTTATATCCGAGAATACGCTCGGTCGAATCAAGCATCTTGGCCGCCTTTGCTGCATTCCCGCGTGTTGATTTTAGCGCGTCCTGGATAATATCGCGTTCAAACGCCTCAACCGCGGCAGAAAGCGAAAGATCGGTCACGGTTCCGGAAACCTCGGCAGTCTGCAGCGTCGGCGGCAGGTGATGGCCGTGAATCACGTTCGCGTCACAGGCGAGCACGGCCCTTTCGATCGCATTCTCAAGCTCACGAACATTACCGGGAAAATGATAGCTCATCAGCATATCGATGGCCGGCGTTGAGATGCGGCGGATGCGTTTGCCGTGCTCTGCCTCATACTTTTCAAGGAAATGTTCCGCCAGCAGCAGAATGTCGGACTTTCTCTCACGAAGCGGCGGTAGATGGATCGAGAAAACGTTAAGCCGGTAGTAGAGGTCTTCGCGAAACGATCCGTCCGCAATCGCGTCTTCCAGATTTTTGTTCGTGGCCGTGATCAGGCGAATGTTCGATTTGATCGTTTCGCTCCCGCCGAGACGCTCGAACTCGCGTTCCTGAAGCACACGAAGAAGCTTGATCTGCGTCTGGAGCGGAAGATCGCCGATCTCGTCCAGAAACAGTGTGCCGCCGTCCGCCAGTTCGAACCGTCCGCGTTTCATTCGTTCGGCACCCGTAAACGCTCCGCGTTCGTGGCCGAACAACTCGGATTCGATCAGCGTGTCCGGCAGGGCGGCGCAGTTAAGTTTGATGAACGGACGCTTGCTGCGAAGGCTGTTGTAATGGATCGCGTTGGCGATCATCTCCTTGCCGGTGCCGCTTTCACCGCGAAGCAAAACTGTTGCGTTGGATTTTGCGACCTGTGTCACCTGATCGTAAACAAGGCGGATCGCGTTTGAGTTGCCGATGATGTGCGAGAAGTCGTACTTTTCCTTTAGTTCCTGCTTGAGATGAAGATTCTCCTCGCGTAGCTTTTCGCGCTCGCTCAAGACCGCCATTTCTACCCGCAAGCCTTGTCCTATAAGGGCCGCGACCAATTCAAGCGTTTTCGCATCCTCTCGAAAAAGATCGGAGGCCTGTTTGGATGGCTGTCCGCACAAAAGACCGATGTTCCTTTTGGCGCTTTTGATCGGAACAATGATGAGCGAATCCGACACTCCATTCGACCACAGAAAATCCAGTACCGGTTCGTCAGCAATGGAAACAAACACCGCGTCGTCCGTGCCGGCAAAGGCTTCCCGTAAAATGCCGCTTTCCGACTGGGCGTCGAGTTTACGGAAATCCGAAACGCTAAGGCCGCTTGATGCCGAAGCAACAAGGCGTTCCGCGTTTGCACGATACAAAAGGACGAACGCCCGTTCGAATCCGAGCCCCGATACAAGACGATCGGCCACCGGATTGAGGTTCACCGTACTCGATGAATCCAAAGCGAGTAGATCGGCTATCTCCTTTAGTGTAACGATGATCCCACTCATAAAATTACAATAGTGTAGGTTTTGGCTTGCCTCGACCGGCCGACAAACTTCAGCTTTTCGAAACCGCCGACCGACAATATTGTCGTAAATCACAACAAAAAAAGCGAATGCAGCGTTCAGCGACAAACTGAAGTTTGTCGGACGAAAGTGAAGTTTGCAGGACTTTTACGGTAGAATTTAGCTAATGGATCAGCGGATCGGAATACAAGTTCGGCCGGAGGAGAACAAGAAGCGGCTTGAGGACTTTTTGCTCGACCGGTTCAGGACGCTCAGCAAGCTTTACCTGCGCGAACTTGTGAAAGGAGAGAAATGCGAGGTCAACGGGCGGTTTGAGAACCGTGGTTTTAAGCTCAAAGCAAACGATTTTATCGAAGTGGAACTTGACCCCACGCGGCAGAATTCTATGGTCCCCGAGGACATTCCGCTGGAGATCCTTTTCGAAGACAACGACCTTATAATTGTCAACAAACCGGTCGGCATGCTTGTCCATCCGTCGCACCGCGACAAATCGGGCACGGTGCTCAACGCGCTTTCGTATTATCTGAATCAGGATAAGGCTTTGCCGCATATTCGGCCCGGCCTGATACATCGGTTGGACAAAGATACGTCCGGGTTGCTTATCATTGCAAAAAATACTCGGGCACACCGTATCCTGGCGACGCAGTTCGAGAAGAAAACGGTTGAAAAGAAATATCTGGCACGTGTTGAAGGGTCGGTCCACGAAGACACCGGCGAGGTCGATTCGCCGATCGGGCGGTATATCGAGAAAAAAATGTGGGGCGTAAAAGATGATGGACGAAAGGCGATCTCCCGGTTTCGTGTCCTTCACCGCAATGACGACACTACGCTTTTGGAACTCGAGCCCGTTACAGGCCGAACCAACCAGCTCCGGGTACACTGCGCCGCGATGGGCCATCCGATCGTTGGAGACGTTCAGCGCGGCGGCCGGGAATTCAGCCGACTTTGCCTTCATGCTTACAAACTTGCATTTCGGCATCCGACCAGCGGCGGGCGACAGTCGCTGGAACACCGCGTCGATCTCAATTTTGAAACTACCGGCGAACTCGATCCAACGGCTATTTCTTAAGTTTTAGCGCAACATCGGGGTAGAATTTGACCGAAATATTGATGTTCAATTTATCCGGCGTCGCTTCGCGGCTAAGGGTCACGAACCCTTCACCGACATCGAAGATCTCGTCTCCGCCGTTCCCGGGCGAGTCATAACTGACAAGGTTTAAAAGCTTCTTCCGAAACAGCTCCGACGGAGCGGCTTTTAGGCCCTGTTTCGAGATCAATTCGGCAAGGTTTGCAAATACGTTCCTGTATGTGCTCTCGTTCGTTATTGGCCCGCTTCCCGCCGCCGCATAGCTAAGCGTTATTAATGAAGCGCCTTCTTCGACCCCGGTTGCAAAATAATCAACGTCGATGGTACGCCCTGTATCGTTGAACATCTGGACCCTGCCGTTGGCTCCGACACATTCAAAAGATGCCCCGGCTGTCTCAGGATTTGAGGAACCCCATTTTCCGCCGCCCAGCCTGCTAAATGTCTTAGCCGGGCTCAGGGCGGGAAAAGTACAAACCTCGGCCGGCGCAAAATAGATCAAATCCTGTTTAGCTATCTCGACCGTAGAACCCGAACAGGCGGCCAGTATCAAGCCCGCCAGCGAGAGCGAAAACATTCGTGAAAGTGACCACATCAATATGTTCCCAGGCGTTTTCTACTCTTGCTCAAATCCCAGGCCCCGCAAAGCGACGCCGGGCATGGTTCCGGTCAGTTTTTCTCCGTCAAACACGACCTTGCCGTTAACTATTACCGACGAAAATCCTTCGGCGTACTGGTGCGGCGCTTCGAAAGTCGCCTTATCGCCGACCTTGTTCTCATCAAAGATCACCAGGTCTGCTGCAAAACCTTCCCGTATCTGGCCGCGGTCGCGCAGGTTGAATGTTTGAGCCGGCAGGGAAGTCATCTTGCGAATGGCATCCTCAAGCGGAATTACCTTCAATTCGCGGACGTACCGGCCAAGCACGCGGGCGTTGTTCCCATATCCGCGCGGGTGCGGCACACCGGAACCAAACTGACGCACGCCGCTGTCCGAGGCGATCATCGTGAACGGCTGTTTCATGAAAGCTTGAACGTCGTCTTCGTTCATCACCCGATAGACCATCTGGGCCCCGCCGTTTTCGTACATCTCGATCATCTGATCGATCTGTGCATCAAGCTTTTTCTTGCCTTTTGCGATCTGCGTTATCTCGGCGATGTTCTTGCCGTTGTACTCCGGCTTTGCGCGATAGCTGGCGACATAGGCATAGCCCAAGTCCTTGAACTTCTTTTTCTTTAGGTCGTCCTTTATTTCCGCGACTATCTTTTTCCGCGTCTCAGGGTCGGCCAATCTCTTTTTGCCCTCCTCGCGGCCGCCGGCGATGGCCCACGTCGGCATTCGCGAATCGAGCGAGGTCGAAGATGCGGTGTAGGCATATTGATCGACCGTAACGGCCAGGCCGCGTTTTCGGGCTGCTTCGACCAGGCCGATCGTCATCGGGCTTTGTCCCCACAGAGCTTTGCTCGAGATCTTGAAGTGTGAGATCTCGACCGGCATATTCGCCTGTTCGCCGATGTTGATCGCCTCGTTTATTGCCTTTACGACCTCGGTGCCTTCGTCGCGAATGTGGCTGGCATAAGTGCCGCCGTATTTTGAAGCGGCCTTGGCGAGTTCAACGACCTCTTCGGTCTTTGAATAAGTGCCCGGCACATAGATAAGCCCGGTCGCAAGGCCCACTGCCCCATCTTTCATGCCCTGTTCGACAAGCGCGTTCATTTTCGCCTGCTCATCCGGCGTCGGGTCGCGATTATCCAGCCCCATCACCTTTGAGCGGACCGAGTTATGCCCGATCAGCGTTCCAAGATTGACGGCCAAAGGCTTTGTTTTGAAACGGCCAAGAAATTCGCCAATGTCCGTTGCCGACCCGCCGCAGTTTCCGGTAATCAGCGATGTCACGCCCATTCGAAGAAAATTCTCGGCGGTCGGATTTGAAAAGATGTCCTCGGTGTGGGCGTGAACATCGATAAAACCGGGTGCAACGATCTGGCCTTTTGCGTCAATGACCGTCTCGGCGTTCTCAGAAGTAAACCGTCCGACGCGGGCGATCTTGCCGTCCTTTACGGCAACTGAACCGTAAAACCACGGATTGCCGGTGCCGTCCACGATGCGTGCGTAGTTGATAACAAGATCGTATCTTGCATCGACCTGAGCAAATGCCGGCTGGAGAAGAGACAAGACCAGAACGAGAAGCGTCGCAAGCGAGATTATCGGTTTCATAAAAGTAAAATGCCGACAAATGCGGACTGTGTCAATCGCGTTTTCGCACTTGTTTGCGAACTTCCTGTCTTACCTTTGTGCTCTTTGTGTTTAATGGATCCCAACACAAAGAGCACAAAAGTCCAGACACAAAGTGCACAAAGGAGCGCCTAACCAACCGTCTCCGGTTCGCCGTCGTGATACGGATCATGCAGCTCAACCGGCTTATTCGGTTTTTTGCGCAGCCGCATGTTCAAAAATTCCACCAGGACGGAGAAGGCCATCGCGAAGTAGATATAACCCTTTGGAATATGCTGGTCGAGGCCCTCGGCTATCAGGGTTACTCCGATCAGCAGCAGAAATGAGAGCGCCAGCATCTTCACGGTCGGATGTCGCTGGACAAACGCCCCGATCGGGCCCGCAAAGAGCATCATCGCAATAATTGAGATAACGACCGCACCGATCATGATCCAGAGGCCATTTTCGCCGAACTGCGTGCTGACCATCCCGACCGCCGTTATGACCGAGTCGAGCGAAAAGACTATGTCGAGGAGCGTTATCTGAATAATTACGCTGGCGAAGGAGGAATATGCCTTCTTGGCCTCATGCCCCGTCTCGCCCTCGAGCGAACCGTGGATCTCGTGCGTCGATTTAGCGATCAGGAACAGGCCGCCGATCAACAGGATCAGATCGCGGCCCGAAATGCCGTACCCAAAGACCGAGAAAAGATCCGATTGAAGCCGCATTATCCATGCCAGCGAAAAAAGAAGAATGACCCGCATCACCAGCGCCAGAGAAAGCCCGATAAAACGCGCCCTCGGCTGCTGTTCGGCAGGCAGTTTTCCCGAAAGAATGGAAATAAATATTACATTGTCGATGCCAAGTACAAGCTCAAGCACCGTAAGAGTCGCAAAAGCGATCCAAACATTGGGGTCGGCAAGAAATTCCATAATTGATCAGTTTCTCCGGGGTCAGAGCTAAGAGATTATAAAACGAATCGTATTGATTTTCGAAAGTGGCGAGCCTTAGAGGGCTCCGGTCTGAACGGGACGCAAACAAGTGGGTCTAATTGGTGTTACGGCACGGACTTGTACCCGACTTGTCGGCGGCCCTACGGGCTGCGGTGTTTTGAGTTCGCGAGGGTTTGATCACATCCGTGACGCAAGTTTCGGACGGCGTTATTTTTGCTACCAACAAATACGAAGTAATTTTCGTCGAGTCCTCCGGGTTTTCGCTTACGTTAAAACGGACGATAAGGGCGAAAGGTTTGCCACCTTTTAACCGCCACTCGGCGGTGTGGCCGATCGAAGAGAATCCGCCAAAAATGTTCCAAAGCCCCAGTTCGTGCTTTTTTCGCTTAGGATCGATCACATTCAGCGTCTGCCGCAGGTCGCCCTCGACCAGTTCCAGCTTATAACCGCCTACACCGGGACACTCACCCCGATACGAACCGCCCTCGTCCGCATTCTCCTCGATCGTCTTGCAGCCCTTGTCCGAAAGCACGCTGTACAAACTCCTGATCTGACCCTGTGCCGTAGCGGCGGTAAAGATCATTATCGCCGCAATTGTGATCGTTTTCATAAAAAGACTACTCCTCCATAAGTTTTTCGCGAACATCGGAAGGAAGTTTGGCTGCAAGTTCCGGATGCGATTCGACGAGCCGCATTATATCGAGCAGGTCCTTTTGCCGCTTAGTCGGTCGGCGACGCTTATCGCGGAAGGCAAGTAGTTTGCCCTGCATAGTGTCTTCAAGCGAGGCGACACGAAGAAGTATGCCGTGAACATCGGCTGGTGCGGAGCGATCGGGAAACCCGTAATAAACTTCTTCAGTACTGATTTGAACGCTCACTTTCGAGATGCCGCGAAGATTTACAGACCACTCAGACGCGGAGGCGACGAAGCCGGCTTCTTCCAGCGCCTTAACGGCCCTTTCAATATCCTTACCGGCAATTGCAATATCAACATCTGCGGTCGCGATCGGTTCCTCGGCCCAATAGTTGACCGCGATGCCGCCAATCGCACACCAGGCGATCTCTTCACGCTCAAGGGTCTCAACAAGCCGCAAAACATCACCGCCGCCGCCCGCCGTCTGCCAATCATAAAATTGCCGCTCGGTCATTAATGTAAAGAGACCTTTTTCAAAGTTGAATTATCACAGTCGGTTTCCGAGAAAATAACCAAAACCAAATCTATGGTTTCTTAGTTTTCGCTTCTTGAA
This sequence comes from Pyrinomonadaceae bacterium, assembly GCA_041745075.1. GTDB lineage: Bacteria > Acidobacteriota > Blastocatellia > Pyrinomonadales > Pyrinomonadaceae > OLB17. The sequence continues at coordinate 14,540 of JBGTJP010000078.1, forward strand.
TCTTCTGCTTCAGTTGGTCGGTTTCAGCCTTGCTCTTTGGAGTAATAAATTCCTGAAGCTTAGGAACAAGCATAGATTGAAATGCATTCTGCACCTGAGCAGACAAAGTGGGTAGAAATTTGAGTGCTTTTTGTCCGGTTGTTGTGCTGTAGAACGCGATAAGTTCACGCAACTCTGCTTCCGAGAACGTTTGATCGTAAACCTGAAAAACGGAGCTTTCCGACATTTTCGTTATCGTTGGCCCATCATTAAGGAAAGCTTTCAGTTGCTTGTCGAGTCGATCGTAGGCTTCAACGGCCGCCTTTAGGAGTTCCGGCTTTTGCGCGTTTGCTAGTTCTTTATCATCATTAACCATCGCGATCATTCGGCCTTTGTATCTTCAAACGAGACATTGATCTTGAGATTGACGTTATCGGCGCCAGTCAGTTTCCGAAACTTCGTCACGAGTGTTTCCTTTTCGGTTATCACCGGTTGCTGCGCGTACGCAGACATCACAGCAGTCAAAATGCATAAAATCCCAAGAACATAAAAGGTAAGAAGTTTTTGTTTCATATCGCCCTTGTCTAATCTTAGGTTATCACGGCATTGAAAGGCGAAACCAAGGTTTAGTTATCCTCAAATGATAATTTGCCGCCGACGAATGTGGCGACTGATTTGCCAGTGAACTGCCAGCCGTCGAACGGAGAGTTTCTTGATTTCGAACGCGAATCGGCGTTGAGGTAGGTCCATGTCATTTGCGGGTCGATGATAGTAACGTCAGCGACCGATCCAGGCTTGAGCGTTCCGCGGCCATCAAGGCCA
>JBGTJP010000079.1:0-7459 GCA_041745075.1 Pyrinomonadaceae bacterium
CACACCGCCGAACCGATGCGTCAGCTTGTACGCTCACTCGCAATTCCGGATGCCTCGACCTCGAAACCGCAGATCGAGACGGTTTGCCTTACAGAGTACGATACCTCTTTCGGCCTGCCGGTCGCGTTTGCGGAACAGGACCAGAAGAATGTATTAGCCTCGGTCTTTGAATATTGCGGCCTGCGAAACTACCGTATAACCGAAACGTCGCGTTCACCTCACGTTTCCAGTTATTTCAACTGGCGTGTCGATCAAACGGGCACTTACGAAAATCGTGTTATCGTGCCGGCCTCGGGTTTTGAAGCTCTGGAAACCGGACCCGAGTCGCGCAGTTTTAAGATCGCGGACAGCGTCCTCCGCGGCCTTGAGTCGGACCGTTCTGGCATATTTGTCGTCAATTTCCCTGCCTCGGACCTTGTTTCGGCCTCGCGGAATATTGAAAAGACGGTCGAGTCTATCCAGTTTGTCGATACCTGCCTCGGCGGCGTTATCGACAAGGTCCGCGAAATGAATGGCATTGCACTGATTACCTCGTCGCACCCCGGCTGCGAGCAGATGAACGCGGAGGCAAAATACGCGGGAGCTCCCACCGGAACTACCAACCCCGTTCCGCTGCACCTGATCGATCCGCAGGACGGCGACACCGGGCTTTCATCCGGCGGCTCGCTTGAGGACGTTGCGCCGACCATCCTGGGCATACTCGGGCTTAAAATTCCCTCCGAGATGACGGGCCGCGATCTGCGTAACAACGCGGCCTGACTAAATGCCTCAAAAATGACTTCACCACGGATTCGTGCTAATCTTCTTTTTCCTAAATAGATCACTTCAGGAAGTAAGATTAAGCTGTCTATGGTTGAAGAGTTTGCGTTCGACAACACCGAGGAACGCCGAAAACAGAGGCAAAATGGTACTGGCTGGGTCGAGGTTATCGTCGGGTCGATGTTTTCGGGCAAGTCCGAAGAGCTTATCAGACGACTGAACCGAGCCCGGATCGCGCGACAAAAGGTGCAAGTCTTCAAACCGATGATCGACGCCCGCTATTCAGTGGAAGAGATCGCCTCGCACTCCGGCCGCAAACATCTTTCAAAACCTGTTACCACCGCGGCCGAGCTGTTCGAGCAGGTCGAACCCGCGACGCAGGTCATCGGGATCGACGAAGGGCAGTTCTTCGACCCCGGCCTGGTTGACGTGGTCAACGAACTGGCCGATTCAGGCAAACGTGTCATCATCGCCGGCCTTGATCAGGACTACACCGGCAAACCCTTTGAACCGATGCCGCAGCTTTTATGTATTGCGGAATACATTACAAAGATCCACGCGATCTGCGTAAAATGTGGATCAACGGCCAATTACACGCAGCGAACAGTTGAGTCCGACGCCCGCGTTGAGGTCGGGGCCAGCGATAAATACGAAGCCCGCTGTCGAAAATGCTTTATTCCCCACTCAGACGCCCCAACCGCCCTTTAAAGCAATCTTCGCTATTTTTGACTTTTTTTTGTCCGTGCTTCAACTAAATTTTGTCAGCCTAACCTTAACTATTTCTTATTTTACACCCGGATTCGTACTAATTTCGTCCAATATGTAAAAATTATACTTTCAACCTGCCATAAACTGGTCTATAATCCCGTTCAATATCTACCCGACTCCTCCGGCTCACAGTCCGCGCCCTTTTTCGGGGCGGTCAGGGACGAGGTAAGAATGAACGAAGATGCTAACACCGAAACGATTCGGATCTGTTACGAGAAATTTGCGCGTGGCGATATTGCGGGCTTACTGGAACATCTTTCCGAAGATGTAGATTTTACTGTTCCTGAGATTGAAAATGCGCCGCATGGCGGGATCTGGCATGGCCGCGAGGCTGTGAAGGAGTTCTTTGAGGTTTTGAACCATGCCGAGGAAATTACCGATTTTGAAGCCCGCGAGTTTATTGCGCGGGGTGACCGCGTTGTCGTGCTTGGCCGCTCGACCTCAACGGTCAAGGCTACCGGCCGCCACTATTCCACACAATGGGTTCATGTCCACACGCTCAAGAACAATTTGATCATCAGCTTTATGGAGTTTTTTGACACCGCCGCAGCCCTGCGCGCGTTTCAAAAAGTGACCTCGGCCTTGAAGTAGATCATTTGCTGATCTTCATCGAATACATTATGGCCGGAAAATCCGTCCGGTGCTTGTCGAAGTTAGTTCCCTTGGTTGAGAGCATTATGTTCAACTGCTGGTTTTGGCCCAAATAGTTGCGGAACGCTATCCACTGATGCCGCCTCGGGCCGGTCTTGTCCTCGGGCATTGTTTCCAGCCACTCGACACCTTTCACTCCGTCGATCTCCACATACTTTACACTTTCGTATTTTCCGTTTTTTAGCTGCTGCAAGGCGCTGTCATAGGTCGCCTTCAGGCTGATCTCGGAAGGAAAGTCGTCGGGCATGATCGAAATTGTCGGTATCAGAAAAGCACCATCGGATGAGCTGAACAGGGCGTTTTCTTTTTTCATATCGGTCTCTTTCCAGCCCGACGGCAGCCGCCAGCTGATGCCCTGATCCTCCCATTTTGTCTCTGTGGCGGCATCGGCGATGGCCTGCTGCTCAGAGGTCATCTTCGCCGGTTCGGCCTTACCATCGGCGGATCTCGCATCGCCGCCCGTTGCCGGGTCAGGCCGGTCCGGTGACGAACTGCCCGAACCCGACATTTGCTTTATCCGTTCGCCAAGCCCGCAAAATGTAAACGCAAAGACCAGGAACCCCAACACGAAAACAGATTTCATTGCTCACCCCCAAAGATTGTAAAAAACTTTGCCATTGTTACCGCAAAACCGAGAGGAAATCAATCGGCAATTTCAGTTTTGATAGAGGTTCAAGGTGGCGAAACTGCGTACGCTCCATTACGGTTGGCAACGTAAAAACCGCGAATCTCCGATTGAGTTTTCTTCCTAAGAGAACCAAAATGTATCACAACGCCCCAAACACATGGCTTGCGGTTTTTCTGGAAAATGCACACGCCCCAGTTATTTGCGGATCTTTTGATAATTCTACTGGTATCGGTACCGGTGGCGTATTTTTGTCTGCGCCTAAAGCTTCCCCTGCTTGTGGGTTTGATCCTTTCGGGTATTGCGATCGGCCCGTATGGCCTTGGCTGGATCCACGAGATCGGTGCGATCGAGGTTTTGGCCGAGATCGGGGTGATGCTGCTTTTGTTCACGATCGGGCTCGAATTCTCGCTCCGCCGTTTGCGCGAGATGAAAAAGCTGGTGCTTGTGGGCGGTGGTTTGCAGGTGGTGATCACCGTCGGTCTTACCGCCCTGATCGCTGTTCTTTTTGGGCGCGGAGCAGGCCAGGCCGTTTTTTTCGGCTTTCTGATCGCGTTGTCGAGCACGGCCATCGTGCTAAAAAGCTATGTCGAGCGCAATGAGGTGGACGCACCGCACGGCCGCACGGCGATCGGCATTTTGCTCTTTCAGGACATCAGCATCGTGCTGATGCTTCTGCTTGTACCGATCCTCGGCGGTGACGATGTTGTTTCGACGACAAAGATCGTGCTGGACCTTGGAAGTTCGCTTGTCGCGCTGGTTGCGATCGTCGTCGGTGCGTGGTTCCTTTTGCCGATCTTCCTAAAGCAGATAACGCACCTTCGCAGCCCCGAGGCGTTCCTTCTGACGGTGGTGCTATTCTGTCTCGGGCTTTCGTGGGTGACGTCGCATTTTGGCCTGTCGCTCGCACTTGGGGCATTCATCGCCGGGATGGTTCTGGCCGATTCCGAATACAGCCATCAGGTGACGGCGGAAATTTTGCCGTTTCGCGATGTGTTCAACAGCCTTTTCTTTGTTTCGATAGGAATGCTGCTGTCGCTGGGTGCGCTTGTACAGAATCTTGCGGCGGTGCTTGTTCTGGTCGCTGGGCTTGTCGCGTTAAAGGCCGTGATCGTCTGGGTGATAGTCAGGGCTCTCGGCTCACCGCAGCGGATCGCGATAATGGCGGCGCTCGGGCTGGCTCAGATCGGCGAATTCTCGTTCGTGCTGGCACGGGCCGGGCAAGAGGCAAACCTGCTGCCTGACGCCGATTACCAAAGCTTCCTTGCCGCGTCGATCATTTCGATGATGGCGACGCCGTTCCTTATCGCGGCGGCACCGCGGATCGGTTACCTTGTTCAGCGCGTTTTTAACGATGGAGACGCGGCCGGCCTAGAAAACTCGGAAGAAGATATTCACATGACCTCAAGCGGCGGGCTTCAGCAGCACGTAATAATCGTTGGATACGGTTTGAACGGCCGCAATCTGGCACGGGTGCTTCGCACGGTCGGCGTACCTTACGTTATTCTCGAACTAAATGCCGAAGTCGTGCGTCGGGCAAAAGCGAGGGGCGAGAAGATAAACTTTGGCGACGCGACGCGGCGCGAGGTACTGCTGCACGCGGGAATCGAGCGGGCATGGGCAATGGTCCTGGCAATGTCGGATGCACCGGCGGCCCGCCGAACCGTCGATCAGGCCCGGCGGCAAAGCGAAAAGCTGCACATCATCGTCCGCACAAGATATGTTGCCGAGATCACCGAGCTTTACGAACTCGGGGCCAACGAAGTGATCCCGGAAGAGTTTGAAACAAGCATCGAGATATTCTCGCGCGTTCTGAACCGATATGGATTTGCGCGCAACGTGATCGAGAACCAGATCGAGAATGTCAGGCGGCAGGGTTACGAGATGCTGCGTACGCCGGCAATGCCGTTTATCCGCACACCCGAGATCAGCGTTGCCCTTGATGCGGCAAGCACCGAGACGGTAAAGCTCGGTCCCGGGTCGCCGGTGATCGAGAAGACATTAGGTGAAATCGGCCTTCGCGGCAAAAGCGGCGCGTCGGTCATTGCGGTCTTAAGGGATGGTGAAACAGTGCTCAGCCCGGGAGCAAAGTACTCGCTCGGTGAAGGCGACACCGTCGTCCTCCTTGGCACCCCGGAAAACCTCGACCGCGCACGGGCGATCTTTACCCCCGACGAACCTTCCCCGAAAACCGCCATCGGCGGCTTTAATGCCTGACGACCGGCCCACCTGCATCCTGTTACTGTGCGAAGGCTAACATACCGCAAACCTGTGTGCGTGTAAGATGTCGGGAGGAGAAAATATGAACAACGAAGTGAAACCGAACGTTTTGGCGGCCGATGATCCTTCGAACGAGCCGGATGAGCGGACCGGGCCGCGCCCCACCACGCCCGAACCCGTGCGGGAGCCGGACGAAAACCCGAATCCGTATCCCGTGACCGATCCGCCGCCGCCGCCCGACATCGAACCTGTCCCAGAAGGCGACCCGGCGCCGCCGTTCCCCGAACCGCTGCCCGGTGACGCGCCGAATGTGATCTTCTAGTAATCAGACCCACGCGCGCGATAAAGCCCGGCCGACGTTTTCACGCAGCCGGGCTTTTTGTCTTCCGAATTCGGTGTTATTTATTGATCTCGTCACCGGCGTCGCTGATCGCTTCGCCGACCGAGTCAACCGCGTCACCGACACCGCGTTTGAACTTGCCCCACGTTTCCTGTCCCTTCCCGGCGGCATTCTGCGCTTCGCCTTCCGCCTCAAGCTCCGGGTCGTTCGTAACCTCGCCCGCCTTGTCCTTCACCCAACCTTTCGCCTGTTCCCATTTGCCGTCAACTTCGTCTTTATTTGGTATCGACATAATTTCTCTCCTTGTTCATGAACCAAAACATACTTTATAGTCTAAGTATAATCCCAAAATAAACAGATGTATGTTAGCTTTCCCACAATACGGCCAGGCCGGATGTCAAGTGATGCAGAAGCCTGCGCGTAAGCAAGGGCGTAACCTCCAACGTTGATCATTACGCCCTTCCTAACGTGCGGGCTTCCGCATTTCTGTTGCCGGTCAGCTATTTTTGGTGATACATTGCAGGAAACGCTCGGGGCGTTTGCGGATGGAGCATTTTAGCGGCGGCGTCCCTCACTGAAAATGGACGATCTTTTTTATTACCTGACATTCGTACTTATTGTGACCAAGATCGTGGGAGCCGCGGCGGTTGTCGCGAGCGGTCTCGTCGGATTTCTCCGTAGTTCTTCGCGGGAAAAGCATCAAGGCCAGGAGCGTATGTCCGTACTCAACCACGTTGCGTTCAACTCCTTCTCATTTGTGATTGGGTTTGTGCTCTTGCAGCTTCTTTACAGCGGAACGGTGAGTACGATCATCCTTTTGGTCGCCTGCTCCGTAACAGAAATGCTTGTTATCCCGGTCAATTACTTTTACCGCAAACGAGTCCCGACGCCCGACCAGTTCGAAACAAGAAACCGCTACCTCCCAAACGCCAGCGCCCAGGCAATCATCGAAGAAGCCGAGTTCCGTTCCCAAAACCAACCGCAAAACGGGTCAACGACACAACCAAAGTAAAACTGCCGCAAGACATAAAAATGGGAGAGTTGGAGGAAAACGGTCACTAGTTCCTTCAAACTGTCATTTGTTTTGCTATTTGCGGCTGAGGGAGCGTTGGGTTTCGAAGTGGGAAGCGATGTCGGCGGCGGCTTTTGGGCCCACGTGGGGTTTTAGGTCTTCGATCGAGGCTTTTGCGATGCGTTCGATCGAGCCGAAGGTTTTTAGGAGTTTCATTTTTCGCTTTGGGCCGATGCCGGGAATTTCCGACAGTTCGGATGTAAAGTCGCGCTTTTCGCGGCGTTTTCGGTGGAATTCGATCGCCGTCCTGTGCGTCTCTTCGCGGATGTTCAGGATCAGCCGAAACGCCAGCGAATTTCGGTCGAACGGTATGGGTTTATCCTCGCGGCCGCGGATCAGGAGATGCGAGATCTCGTTATGCCGCTTTGGCGGTTTGACCAGACCGACGAGTTTTATTTGTTCGAGATCGAGTTCGCGCATTGCTGAGGCCGCCGCCGAAAGCTGGCCCTTGCCGCCGTCGATAAACACCAGTTCGGGAAGCTGGCCGCCTTCGTCGAAAATGCGTTTGTAGCGGCGATACACGGCCTCACGCATCGAGGCAAAATCATCCTGCCCGTCAACGGACCGAATGATTAACCGTCGGTACAACCCGCGGGCGGGTTTGCCGTTCTCAAAGACGACGATGCCCGCGACATTCTCGGAACCGGAGATGTTCGAGATGTCGAACGACTCGATCCGCTGCGGGAAATATGACATCTCAAGAACTTCCTGCAATTCTTCAAGAACCTTTTGCGAATCGGGCTTTAGTACGCGGAACCGCTGCTCGAATGCGATCCGGGCATTGGTCTCGACCAGGCCGATCATATTGCGCTTTTCACCGATTTTAGGAAGCACTATCCGTACGCGACGGCCGCGTCGCTCTGTCAGAAGCTTTTCCAACACGGGGCGGTCCTCGAAGTCGTTAGGTACATGTATCTCAAGCGGCACGTAATCGGTCGAATAATACTGCACCAGTACCTCGCCAAAAAAATCCGACGCGCTGAACTCGTCGTCCTCAGGCAGGTCTTCCCAAAAAAACTCCCGC
>JBGTJP010000080.1:0-23226 GCA_041745075.1 Pyrinomonadaceae bacterium
AAGCGGATCGCCGTCCTTTATCGCACAAACGCCCAATCGCGAGTCTTCGAGGAATCATTGCGTCGCCTCCGCATCGACTACAACATTGTCGGCGGCTTTTCCTTTTACGAACGGGCCGAGGTAAAGGACATCGTGGCGTACTTAAAGCTTACCCTGAATCCCGCCGACGACATTGCGTTGCTGCGAGTGATAAACACGCCAACACGCGGGATTGGAAAATCGACGCTGGATGAACTTCAGTCCGCCGCGAAAACTATGAATGGATCGATCTGGGAAGTTATCCAGTCGATAGGCGAGATCAAAGGCAGCCAGCCCGTAACACTTGCACCGCGGGCCCGGGCTGCGGTAATGGGCTTCAAGACAACAATAGAAAAGCTGCGGGCAAAGGCCGATGCGGCCGTCGATTCCGACAAGCCAGTTTCAGATGTCGTCATCGCGGCGATCGACGACAGCGGATATTCGCTGATGCTCCGCACTGAGAATTCTGACGAGGCCGAAGCCAGACTTGAGAACCTTGAGGAACTTGTAAATGCGGCGGTTGACTATGACAAGTCTCCCGAAGGGGGACTCCGCGATTTTATCGACCATGCCGCACTCACGGCGGACACCGACAAATACGATGGCAATGCCGGTGTAACACTGATGACCGCTCATTCCGCCAAAGGGCTGGAGTTTCCGATCGTGTTTATTGTCGGCCTGGAAGACGGAATTTTTCCCCATTCGCGGAGTGTCAACGACCCGAAGGAATTGGAGGAAGAACGACGGCTCGCTTATGTTGCCATCACGCGGGCCGAGGAGTTGCTTTACGTGACCCATTCGATGCGGCGTCGCGTCTATGGCGAAGAAATGGCCGCCGAGCCCTCACAGTTTTTGAACGAGTTGCCTCTTGAATTTATCGACGATCTCTCGCGCGGCCCGTCATGGTTGTCGTTCGCCAGAGGATCGACCACGCCAAAGAGCAAGTTCGCCGTTGCCGGCCTTCGTGATGAAGGTGCGAAACCTGAGAAGCCAAAGAATGCCTATACCGGAAAAACCTACAACAGTGCGGACGCAATTGCCGAGTTCTTCAAGGAAAAAGGGGCTAATGTGCGACCGGTCCGCAGCGGCGATGCTGGCGCTTCATCGTCCGCGAAATCAGAACTCCCTCCGGTTCTCGTCAAGCCGCCGGTTTCTGGCATAAAAGGGGAGCAGAGGATCGAGCTTGATGAGGGCGGACCGATGGTTCCAGGCTCGCATGTGCGGCACTCTAAATACGGCAAAGGCCTTGTTCTTCGTCGCGAAGGGACGGGCGACAACGTCAAACTTACCGTAAGTTTTCCAGGTTTCGGAATGAAAAAGCTGATCGAAAAATTCGCAAATCTGCAAAAAGCCTAGTCTCATAGCGTCAGTGGAGTGGAGGACTTTGGCTGAGTTATCGAAAGAGATGAGAAACAAATTTACGTTATCGATGGTGTTCGCGGTATTGTTGTTTTCCGTTCTCGGATGCGGTTTCATCGGATCGGATAAGAAGGCGGAGAAGGAAAAGACAACATCCGATAAGATCGTGGACTCGACGGTCGGCACGTCGAAGATCGGGGTTCCGGAGTGTGACGAGGTGATGGACGCGATCGAAGTCGAACTCAACAACAGCGACGACAATTTTATCGTTAAAGCGGGAAAGGCGACCTTTCTAAACAGGATCAAAGACAGCATCCGTGAAAGCGTCGAGGAAAACAAATCGGATACAGTCGAACTGGCAAAAACATGCCGCGAATTTAAGACGCAATTCGATAAATATAAGGCCGAAGAAATGGAAAAGCAAAATCAATGATCGCTCCTTAGACGCTCATTACTTCCTGCTCTTTATTTTTCGAAAGCTCGTCGATCTTGGCGATGTAGGTGTTTGTGAGTTTCTGGACCTCGTCCAGCCCAAAACGTTCATCGTCCTCGGAAACTTCCTTGTCCTTCAACATCTTTTTCAAAACGTCGTTCGATGAGTGTCGAACGTTGCGAACTGCGATGCGGTGTTCTTCCGCGATCTCGTGGATCTGCTTTGCGAATTGCTTGCGGCGTTCTTCATTCAGGGCGGGAACGGCGAGGCGAATGATCTTGCCGTCGTTCGACGGGTTCATGCCTAGGTTAGCGGCCATTATGGCTTTTTCAACCGCCGCGAGCTGCGTTATGTCCCACGGCTGAACGGTCAGAAGCTGAGGCTCAGGGACCGCGACCGAAGCCATCTGGTTCAGTGGCGTGGGCGTGCCGTAATAATCTACCATGACCGAATCGAGAATTCCCACGGTCGCCCGGCCGGTGCGCACATTGGCAAGCTTGCGCTTAAAATCTTCTATCACCGCTTCCATCTTTGGTTTTGCCGCACTTGTTACGCTGTCAACGCTCATAAATTATTTCGATAAAATAAATGATCTAGGATCCGGCCGTTGTCGCGTTTCCGCTGACCGAAACAAGGGTGCCGATGGTCAGGTCTCCCTCGACCGCCTTCATAATGTTGCCGGTTTCGGTCATATTGAAAACCATGATCGGCAAGTTGTTATCCATGCAAAGCGAGATGGCGGAAGCGTCCATTACCTTTAGCTGCTTTTCAAGCACCTCCTGGTACGAGATCTTTTCAAAACGCTTTGCGGCCGAATCCTTCATCGGGTCGGCAGAATAGATCCCGTCAACCTTTGTGGCCTTAAAGATGACCTCGGCCCCTATCTCGCAAGCCCTGAGCGCCGCCGCGGAATCCGTCGTAAAATACGGATTTCCAGTACCGGCGGCGAAGATGACCACGCGCATTTTCTCAAGATGCCGAATAGCCCGGCGGCGTATGAACGGCTCAGCGAGCTGTGGGATGTCAATTGCCGACATCACACGTGTAAAAACGTCCAGTTTTTCAAGGGCGTCCTGCAGAACAACGGCATTCATTACCGTTGCCAGCATCCCGATATAATCGGCGGCCCCGCGGTCCATATTGCCAGCCGATTTTGAAACGCCGCGAAAGATATTACCGCCGCCGACAACGATCGCGACCTCGATGCCCAGATCGTGCACGGCCTTTATCTCGCGGGCGACCGATTCTGCTACAAGCGTATCAATGCCGTAGTTCTGGCCGCCCATTAGGGCCTCGCCCGAAAGCTTCAAAAGGATGCGCTTGAAAAGCGGTTCTTTCATAATTGAGTCGGTGGAAGGCAGTGGCCGTTGGCGGCAAATAATTTATGACTGTCAACCGCTGCTGCTAATCGCCTTACTGGTTTCCCACCATCGACGCGACTTCGGCGGCGAAATCGTCCGTCTTTTTCTCGATGCCTTCGCCCATCTTATAGCGTGTAAACCGTCGGATCGAGATATTTTCCTTGATCGAAGCGATCTTTTCGGTTACCAGATCGCCCACGGTTTTGCTTGGGTCTTTCACGAACGGCTGATCGACAAGGACATTGTCCTCGTAGAATTTATTCAACCTGCCTTCGATGATCTTGCCGAGCACATCTTCCGGCTTGCCCGAATTTTTTGGGTCCGATTTGAGCTGGTCCAACAAGAATGCACGTTCTTTATCAAGTTCCGCGGCCGGCACGTCTTCGCGGCTGGCAAATCGCGGATCGGATGCGGCAATGTGCATCGCCACATCCTTGACCAACTGCTGAAATTCTTCTCCGCGCGAGACAAAATCGCTCTCGCAGTTGATCTCAACAATAACGCCGACTTTTCCGCCCATATGGATGTAAGAACCGACGGCGCCTTCTGCTGTGACGCGGCCTGCTTTCTTGCCAGCCGTTGCCATGCCCTTCTTTCGAAGGATCTCCATCGCCGCGGTCTCGTCACCGCCAGCCTCGACAAGCGCATTCTTGCAATCGATCATTCCCGCGCCTGTTTTCTCACGAAGCGACTTTACCAAACCTGCTGTAATCTCTGCCATTATATGCTCCAAATTGTCCGACAAACTTCAGTTTGTCGCAGTATTTAATATAGCGGTCAACAAACTAAAGTTTGTTGGACTCTTATAGAAAAACGCAGCCTATTCGTCCAAAACGGAAACGGCTACGCTTTCAAAATTATGAAAAAAACTAGCTTGCGGATGCTTCCGTAACGTCTTCGGTTTTTTGGGCCGCAACCTCTTCGGGGGTTTCAGCCGCAAGCGGTTGCTCGGTAACCGGTACTTCCTCTGTTTCCACAGGAGCGTCGGGTACCGGATGAGTCGCTTCCGCGGTTGCGACAGACTGGTCTGCAACCTGTACTTCGGGATCTGCCGGGGGAGCGAGGCTCTCGCCAATATCGTTTACTTCCTCAGCGGCGGTTTCATCTGCCGAGGTGCGTCCCTCGGTGGCGACCTGCTGGCCTTCAAGGACAGCGTCTGCGATCCGCGAAGCAAATAGGCGAATTGCTCTCAATGCATCATCGTTTCCGGGAATGACCTGATCGATGCCTTCCGGGGAACAGTTCGTGTCCACCACGGCAACGATAGGGATGCCGAGACGATTTGCTTCCTTAACCGCGATGTCTTCCTTGCGGACATCGATGATAAAGAGCATGTCCGGTTTGCCGCCCATGTCTTTGATACCGGCCAGGTTGCGCATCAGGCTTTCGTGCTCACGATCCAGTTTGAGGCGTTCCTTTTTGGTAAGCATCTCAAACCGGCCGTCCTCGCGCATCGCTTCGATCTCTTTTAGCTTATTGATCGACTTCTTTACGGTTTCGTAATTCGTCAGCAGGCCGCCGAGCCATCGGTTATTAATGTAATATTGCCCGCAACGTTCCGCCTCTTCCTTGATGGCGTCCTGTGCCTGGCGCTTGGTGCCGACGAACAGGACCTTTTGGTTTGGCCGTTCGGTCAGGCTTTCGGTAACGTAATTAAGTGCGTCGCGAAAAAGCTTCTGCGTTTTCTGAAGGTCAATAATATAAATGCCGTTGCGTTCGCCAAAGATGTATTCCTTCATCTTCGGGTTCCAACGGCGAACCTGATGGCCAAAGTGAACTCCTGCTTCGAGAAGTTCTTTCATCGTAACTGTTGCCAAAACTTATTTCTCCTTGGTTTATGTACTCGCGGCCGCTTCATATGAACCAACGGTCGGCCGCAATGGAATTAAGTCCAACAAACTTCAGTTTGTTGCTCTTGTTTGTTACTCATGAACGATGAACGACAAACTGAAGTTTGTCGGACGTCGATCACATTATCTCTTCGAGAACTGGAATCTCGCACGGGCTCCTTTTTGCCCGTATTTCTTACGTTCCTTCTGACGCGGATCGCGAGTGATCAAGCCCGCCTTTTTCAAGGTCGGCCTAAGATCGGCGTTAAATTCCATCAACGCACGCGTGATGCCGTGACGGACTGCTCCTGCCTGTCCGGCAGTTCCGCCGCCATCGACGTTAACAAGAATGTCGAACTTCGCCGCCGTGTCCGTAAGCCGAAGCGGTTGGCGGATGATCATCTGCAACGCTTCGTTAGGAAAGTACGAGTTAAAATCGCGGCGGTTGACAATGATATTGCCCGTGCCGGGGCGAAGGTAAACCCGTGCTGTCGATGTCTTTCTCCGGCCAGTGCCGTAATATTGAATATCTGCCATAGCTTAATTTCGATTGCAGAATTTCAAATTTCGAATTTTTGGACCTCGCGATTCGTAATTCGACATTCGATATTCGTAATTTATAACTCTATCGCCTCCGGTTTCTGGGCCGAATGCCTGTGTTCGGCGTCGGCGTAAACCTTTAATTTCTTTACCATTGCCTTGCCGAGCTTTGTTTTCGGCAGCATGCCTTTGACCGCAAGCTCGATCACCTTTTCAGGCTTTTTCTCGAACATTTCTCTTACCGTCGTTTCGCGAAGGCCGCCGGGATAAAGCGTGTGGCGGCGATAAAGCTTCTGGTCGTTCTTTGCACCGGTAAAAACGGCGTGGCGGGCGTTGATCACGATGACGTGATCGCCCATATCAAGAAACGGCGTCCACGCCGGATTGTTCTTGCCTGAGATCATCCGAGCGACCTCAGTCGCGAGACGGCCGACCGTTTTACCCTTGGCGTCCACGATCAGCCATTTGCGGTTTTCGTCCAAACCCTTTCCACTAGGAAAATAAGTACTCATAATTGCCCACACTGATAGCTATTTCCGCAAAAACGCGAACTGACAGAGTATCGAAAACGGCGGGCAAGGTCAAGCAACCATCGGCGATAACGCAAGCTATTCAGGAAGTGGCCCCGGCCCCGCGGCCGGCCCCGGAAGGCCCGACACCGAAGTTCCAACGCATTCTGCCGGCGTTCGGGCGACGTTCCGACCACGAACGGAACGTGTAAACTATTGAATGCACCGGTCTTATCAGCAAATTCGTGCCAAAATTCGGCGTTTTTTGAAAAACTTTTTCGCGATGTATGAAAAGGCGGTGAACCGGCAAAGATACCTTGATTGTCAAAGAGCCGAATCGCCAATAGGGTATCATACATAGGACAAGATTGCAATGAAAATACGAGGGGCGGCGTCGGTTAGGTGGAGAGGGTCAGGCGTTTTGCGGCCATCATGATACCGATCATGGTCTTGGCGTCCTGGATCTCGCCGTTCTCGACCATTTTCACCAGATCCACGATCGCGTGGCGCTCGACAGTCAGAATCTCGTCAACCTCAAGATCTTGTTGGGTTTCCGTCAGATCCCTTGCGAGATATAGGTGCATCTTCTCGGTCAGAAAACCGGGCGAGACATAGAATTCGCACAATTTCTCGATCTTCCGGGCCGTTACGCCGATCTCTTCTTCAAGCTCACGTCTCGCACCGATCTCCGGATCTTCGCCGGCATTCAGCGTGCCGGCACAGATATCAAGCAAATATTTCCCCGCCGCGTGCCGGTACTGCCGCACAAGCGCGACCGTCCCGTCGTCAAATACAGGGATTACGACCGCACTGCCCTTATGAACGACGATCTCACGCTTATACTCAACCTCGCCCTCGCGGATCTTGTCGATGCGGATGTTGAAGACCTTGCCTTCGTAAATTGTTTCGGTTGAAAGAGTTTCCATTAGCAACCAGCAACACCAAAGGTCGCGACCATCTTGACAAGTTCATTTGGCCGGGCATGAGAAGAAACAAAAAGCTGAGAACCCATGCCTCCTTTTTCGTTGTACGGCTCAAAATACAGATCCAGCTTCCCGTCCCGATCAAGATCACCTGCCCAGAGGAGGTTGCCAACAAAATTTCCCTCTCCGCGTGCATACGGCACTGAAGAAATAACTTGTTCCTGAGTTTCCGTCGTCAACACGAGTACCGCGAGTTCCGTCCCGTCTTTTGTTTTGCCCGTTGACGCCCGCAATATATAACGCTTCGCGGCGAGGTCGAGCTTAGAAGACGAACCGACTTCCATTGTCGATAGGTCCAATCCCCAGCGGTCAATCTCTTCTTGGGAGGGCTGTCGATAGACCGTATCAACTCGGCCTTTTAGCACGCCGGCAACATTTCGTAAGGCCAAAATGTGATAACCGGACTTTGTAAAACTAAGTCGCACGTCTTTTTCGTCACCGGGCCAGCTCGTCGAATCAAGGCGCCGGACCTTAGCCTTTGCTGGGACTAGAGACGTTTCGCCATTTCGCTCGACAAGTGTAAGCCAATTTTCACCGGTTTTGGCGATCACCTCACTCTCCCGATATATTCCACCTTCAAACTGCATCAGGTCGATCAGTTTGTCGTTCCACGGATAATCGATCTCGTCAAAGTTTGGCAGATCCCGAAACTCGGGATCGAAATCATCCTTCGCGGCGGCTGGATACGACCATCCCTCATAGCGGAACGCGATCTCTTTGGGAGCAAGAACGTCTTTTGGCAGGTCGCGGCGAACAGACTGGAAAGTCTGTTCTACGACATCGAATCCGGGGACGAGGAAATATCCCAGTACGAATGTGATCGCAAATATGGGCACACTTAATAAGAATCGTTTCATGGTTCGTTACACCTGGTTTTTTCGGACGCTATTCGCAAACAGATCCAGAGCCTGCTGACAAAGCTGCTCCGGTACGATGACCCGGTACGGACGCTTTGCCACAAAATCGGGAATATCGTTGACGACGGCCCCCAATCCTCTCAAAGCTCTGACGATCGTTTCATCAGAGAGTTGCCCGGTGCCGAATTTTTCGAACGCCCGCACAAACGCTCCGTGAAGCCGGTCGAGAGCCAATTCACGATCGGCAAGCTCGTGGCCACGGGACTGGAATTCGCCGAGGGCGTAGAGAAGCACCGTCGTAGTGTCTATTTGCTGCGATGATTCAAAAAGTCCCGGCTGAGCCATATTCCCTCAAAGCTAATGAAATCTTAGCACTGAAGCGAGCGAAGGACACCGTGGGTAACCACAGTACTTTTGTGTAGGTTCAACCCGCGAATTTAGTGTAGAATTGCGGCGAAACCGGGTTACTGGAGCAGCTTACGATGAAAACTATATTTGATGCGAATACACTTGAAGAGTTAATGGAACGCATTGAACGGCTAGGGCCTGAGACGGAGAGGCAGTGGGGCAAGATGTCGGCGGCACAGGCCATGGAGCACATGGCTCGGGCGCTGGATATGGCAATGGGAATAAAGCCGATGAAGCAAATATTACCCGGCAAACTGTTCTCGCGATTCTTCAGAAAGGAGTTTCTCGGCGAGCAGCCTTTTAAGAAGAACCGCCCGACCGGCCCAGCGTTTATCGTCAAGGAAGAACCAGATTTTGAATCGACCCGTGTACGCCTAAAGGAACTTATTGATCAGTTTCACGCTCTAGGCGAAAGAGGCCTCGAAGGCAACGTGCACGGCTTCTTCGGGCCGCTAACGGGTACACAGTGGGGCGAGACGCAGTATAAACACGTCGATCATCATTTGAGGCAGTTTGGAGTCTAGGGATGTTGAAAATTAGGG
The DNA here is from genome assembly GCA_041745075.1 of Pyrinomonadaceae bacterium. Taxonomy (GTDB): domain Bacteria; phylum Acidobacteriota; class Blastocatellia; order Pyrinomonadales; family Pyrinomonadaceae; genus OLB17. The sequence continues at coordinate 8,840 of JBGTJP010000080.1, forward strand.
CGTGCTCGTCTCGAAGATCCAAGCTAAAGGCCCTAAGAAAAATCCGAATACAAGGGCCCGTCGAACAAATCGACACCATAAGATGACCAACGAATGCCGCCGAAGCGGCTTTCTTGCCAAATTAACGGTGTGACGAATAGCCCTGCTATTTCACGGCGATTGAACGTTGACTTTGAAGGAATCCAACCGCCGAATCACATCCGAATCGCCGCGACCAGCGGTCCACAAAGCCATGATGCAGTAGAGGCGAGTTTCGACCATATAGTACCGTGTAACCACCGTATAGCCATCGCTTTCGCGACTTCGGATCTCGACTCCGGGATATCCGTTCAGCTCAATATTTCTCCTTGATACAACTTCAGCGGATTTTGGAATCGATCCAATGTAGCCATCGGCGGAGGCACTAACTGCCCTTTCCGCCAAATCCCTTTTTGCATTGGGATTGTCCACGTAGCTCACGGAAAAGGAAGCCTGTTGAGTCCTCCACCATAGCTTCTTGCCGCCGATCTTCGCTTCTGCACTATTTGTGTCGTCAGTTGGCTTGGAACCTAAATCGATTGAAAATCTGCCTTCAGGCGAAACAAATTCTTTGCTTTGCGCACAGGATTGAACAGCAAAGAGTAGAATGGTAATCAAAAGCGTCGAAAATAGTCGCGACATAAAATCAGCCTCGTTATGAGCGGGATAGTAGCCTCGAATTCATTTTCAACCAGGGGCCGTTCAGCTGCGTTGGTCAAATGACGAAGCTCCTTTCCACGATTTTAGGTAGTGCATCAGTTTGAAATCCGTTTTTTATACGGGCCTCTTTCTTTGGCTTCGGGTACGGGCAACAAAGCAATGATGTCCGATATTTCCCACAGTCTGTTAGTGACACCAGCCGCCATAGCCGGAGTGCATCTAAGGCTTTTGTGAATCCGAACAAAATTATAATACATGTAGTGCAAGGCAATCGCGTTCATGTGGTTTTCAACTTTCTTGCTGAATCCGTTGGTTAGGCGAGTAAACCGCCTCATGCTCATTCTCATTGTGAGATTCTGCCTTTCGATGTAGCTTGTCGAAATATGCTTCGGGTCGGGACGGCCAGCAACCCACTTTGTTTCGCAACCGATACATTCAGCCGGAGAATACCGTATTTCGTCTTGCGGCTTGCCGTAAATCTTAACAAGCATCGCGTAATCAATTTCAGAACCGAAAGCGGCTTCAACGGCTTCCAGATAAGGCTTATGGCCGTCTGTGGTTAGCTGTACGCGATTGCTCAAACGTCTGGCAAGATCACTAATGAACTCGTAAGCTGTAAGGCCGTCGCGTTGGCCCACAGACCAGCAAGGAACGAGTTTGGTATCCGCGTCCATCGCAACCCAAGTCCAGATGTCACCATAGCCTTTGGCGGCCTTCATTTCGGGCGTGGTGTTCTTTGCCTTCGCCCCGATGAACGACCAGATTTTGTCGCACTGGATACGCTTGCAATTGAGATTGCGGAACGCCTTGTCCTGATATTCGGTACAAGCGGTTCCCAAATCGGCCAACAATTTGAAGATGGTATTTTGCGAAACGCCTGTCATACGGGAAGTCGCACGAATCGAGTTACCTTCAACCAGAGCCGCTACAATCTGTTCACGCTTTTTGTTATCCAGATAATTCATACTGAACATTATGCTTGAGCATGAATTAAAAATCAAGTACAAAAATGCCTAGATACCCGTATTTTTGGTGATTATTTTTCTGCCCGATCTGAAAGGTCCCAAACGTTCTCGGTGGTGTTTACAAAACGTTTCTTAGGATCATGTGCCAACATTCCTTTTAGAAGTCCGGCATTTAGTTTCTTGCCAAAATCGGCATGCAGTCGTTCAACAAGGAATTGTAGTTCCAGTGCTGCCCCTGCGGCCTTTAGAACGGCTTCTACGGCATCTGGAGTCTTAGTTTCCGGCGATTGCACGGGCGATGCCGAAACGGTTGGAGTAGGAGTTTGCTTCTTTGGTGCCGCCGCCTTTTTTGTCTTTGCTTTCGTGGTCGCTTTCTTTTTCCCTTTGCTTGGTTCCGGCGTGCGCTTTCGTAAACCTGGATTGTTTGGATACCATTCGCTTAATGCCCATTCGTCACCGAATCGGATAATGTCACCGAACTGGCTTTCTCGCCGCCTGAGTACGGCATAAACGGTTTGGTATTTCGCTGGCGGTAGTCCGCCGCGCTCTAACGCTTTGATGATCTGCGGAACGGTTTGTTTGGTTTTCACCATATCCAAAAACCGTTTTGTCGCATCCGCAATGCTTAGTCGAAGAAATGCACCGACAGGAATATTCTCTGGGCTAATTACGCCGTCGGAACTTCCGCCGCCGCCAGCCGCAAGAATACTGGTGATCGCCGCGATTGCCGATTCAAGTTCTGCCTTTCTAGATTCTAAGTCGGCCAAAACCGCACTATAGTTAATGTTTCCAGTCGTCATTCCTGCACTTGCCTCCTTCAATAAAAATATGGTATAAACACACTACGACGGGGAAGACCGTCGGGACTGGTCATAACTCCAGTCCCGATCCGGTGGCTCATACGTGAGCGTTTCCTCCAGTTGCCAAATCCAAGCCGTTACTAGGAAATCGTCTCGCCAGAGTTTGAAATTCCCGGTAGCGGTTTTTTGGCTATTGTTATTAGAAAATTTAAAATTGCTTTTGTCAAATGTCGCGCTCACGTTTGTTCTCACGGCACTAACAGGCAAACAAACGACAGCGTGATGCCTGTCTATATCGAACGCTCCGGCATGTACCTAAATATTCACTACGCCCTTTGTTTTCACGCTTATTTCTGAAAAAACAGCACAACTGTGAGCGTTGTGTGGATGTATGCAGGGACGCGGATTAGTGTTCCAACATAGAAGGCTGGATTTCCGATGCTTTCCCTTTTTTGGATCGTTTCGTAGCATCTTCGGTTAGCGGTAAATTCATTTTCAAGCCGTCAAGAATTTCCTGTACCGTCACAATCTGCAAACGGTCAAAAGGCGGTAAATAAGTTTCTTTGAATTTTCCGGCTTGCTTGGCTTCTGTTACCATCGGCCCGGTTGGATCATGGCGAACAATCATAATTCCAGCCGCCGCCTTTTCTCGTTCGATTGTTCCGCGAAGCTCGCCCATTTCTTTGCGTCCAATCGGGCCGGATTTTACAGAAAGAATAATGGGCTTAACATCATCTTTACTGGTGCGAATATAAGCGATTCCGTCAATCCCTTTATCCGCACCCTTTTTCTCGTTAATAATGGCCCGATTATCGGAATACGTAAGAACGGCCCATTTTTCAAATTCTTTGCGTACCCGATCATCCTTTTTATGGATCAGAGCATCAACCGATTCAATGTCACGCGGAACGCCGTGTAATTCAACCAATTGGGTAACATCAATTCCCTTGACCGGATCATTAAACTTCGCAGTCAGACGTTTAAGAATTAGCGATATGCTCTGATAAGTAATATCAATTCCGATCCATCGGCGTTTTAATTCTTGAGCAGAAATAATTGAAGTTCCACAACCGCAAAAAGCGTCAAGAACAACATCGCTTTCATTAGAACTCGCGGTGATAATTCTCTCTAAAAGCCCTTCCGGCTTTTGCGTAGGGTAGCCTAAACGTTCCGGTGAAGTAGTTCCCAGCCAAGATACGTCTTCATCATGCCTTTGTCCGTTCCATATACCGTACCTTCGGTATATGGCTGATATGACCAAATATCCTGAACGGGCTGCCCGTCGCCTTCTTTCAAGTATCGTAGTGGGGTCGGGTATTCGTTTCCCGGTTTGATTTCAATTAAACCAAGTTCGTACAGTTTTTCTAGTTTTTCCAAAAGCGGTAAATCCTGAATATCTGCGCCCAGATCTTCTGTCAGAAATCCTGGTACTGCCCAATGTCGATTTTTAGCGGAAGGATCGAAGCCGCGCCAAACTTTCCCTGAATCGCCACCAGTCGCACCAGAACCCGTTAATATATTGCCGCCGCTAATAAACTTGAGCTGTCCGGTTTCATCTTCAGCGTAACGACTTTCAACGTGCCCTTTCATGTAAGGCCGACGAACAATATTGAACGTATATTTATTCGATTTTACAAAGAACAAAACTACATCGTGCACCGGCCCGAAACTTCTTCTAGCGTTGTGCGAGCTTGTCCGTTTCCAGATGATTTCGTTTTTGAAATCCCCACCCCTTGAAACGAATAAGGCATCACATATCAGTTTCAAATAGTGCGACGATGTGGGGTCACAATGCATGTAAAACGAACCCGTTGATTTCAGCGTCCGGTAAACTTCGGCTATGCGCACCGTCATTGAGACTAAATACGCAAACAGTGATCCCGGCCCTAGTACGCGTTCCAGCCCTAGTATGAGATTTATTGATTGTGTTGTTTGGGTATGGTTTGTATTGTCAACAATTTGGTCATAACACTCGATGGCGTGATCATTCCAAGTCCAAGTGTCGATAAACGCTTGTGCTTGAGCGTGATCATCTTGCCCGATGTTGTTATAAATCTGATTGTAGTTCCGCTTGGAATTAAACGGCGGGTCGATGTAACAAAGGTCAACCGTGTCATCACGAATGAACCTGCGCAACACATCAAGATTGTCGCCGTAAAATAGTTGATTCATTTCTTCCAACGGGCTTCTGCGGCTTTCTTTGCAATCGCTGACCGTCTTTCTGGACTAAGAGCATCCTTTCGAGCCTGTCCACCTTTCAAACCGCCTAACCGTCCGGCCTTCGCCTTAACCGATTCTTCCGGTTCGCATTCGTCGCCCGTTGAAAGATCGACAATGAATTTAGCTAATTGGTTTGTGTCTCGTGGTCGTTTAGGATTCGCCATGCGGCTATTATATCATGCTTGAGCAGAATTTCAGATTTTCTTGATTTCAAACTGATGCACTACCCGATTTTAACATGGATGGGCGTCAATTGATGTAAAATGGTTGAGTGACGAAACATCGTATAGGTTTAGGGGTAACCGGCGGCATTGCGGCTTATAAGGCGGTCGAGGTTATGCGGCTGCTGCAGAAGTCTGGGTGCGAGGTGAGCGTGGCGATGACGCGGCATGCGACGGAGTTTGTGCGGCCGCTGACGTTTCGGGCTTTGACGGATAAGCATGTGATCGTGGACGATTACGACCCGGCAAATCCTGATCCCATCGCTCATATCAATTTCTCGCAGAACACCGACTTGCTGCTGATCGTCCCGGCGACGGCCAATATTATTGCGAAGTTCGCAAACGGGATCGCGGATGATTTTCTTTCTTCGACCTATCTAGCATCGACGGCTCCGGTGCTGGTCGCTCCAGCGATGAATACCACGATGTGGGAAAATCCGGCGACGCAGCGGAACATCGAGCAACTGAAAAAGGACGGTGTGCGTTTTGTCGAGCCGGTGGCGGGTGAATTGGCGTGCAAGACGGTCGGGACGGGGAAGCTGGAGGATGTGGAGAATATTGTCTCGCAAGGCCTCGACATACTGCGGAGTGCGGAACGCGGAGTGCGGAATGAAGATCCGACCACGAAAGAACACGAAAAAACACGAAACACGCAAGTATTGAGCAATCCGCAGTCCGCAATCCGCAATCCGCAATCGCAGGATCTGTCGGGTGAGGTAATCCTTATCACCGTTGGCGGGACGCGGGAGGCGATCGATCCGGTGCGGTTTATTTCGAATCATTCGTCCGGGAAGATGGGATTTGCGGTGGCTGAAGCCGCACGTGATCGCGGAGCGGCGGTGACGGTCGTGGCCGGGGTTACTTCGGTCGATCCGCCTGCAGGCGTCAAGGTCGTCAACGGTGTTTCGGCCGAAGAGATGCATGCGGGAGTAATGAAAGAGCTGCCAGCGGCAACTGTGTTTGTCGGTTCGGCTGCGGTTGCCGATTATGCACCGGCGAATGCCGCTGAGGGCAAGATCAAAAAGGACGGCCGCGACTTTATGATCCTCGAGCTTAAGAAAACGCGCGATATTCTCGCCGATGTATCGAAGAACAGGTCGAACGGGCAGATCGTCGTCGGGTTTGCCGCCGAAACGAGCGATGTTGTTGGCTATGCACGGTCGAAAATGCAGAAAAAGGGCCTCGATATGGTCGTCGCCAATGACATTACAGCCAAGGGTGCGGGCTTTAATACCGACACAAATATTGCGACCATCCTCACGCGAGACGGCGGCAAGGTGGAGCTGCCGCTTATGTCAAAACGGGAAATGGCTGATAAGATACTCGATCAGATCATAAAATTAAGGAAAGCCGTTCCCGCAAATGCCGCAAAATCAGGAAATAGCTGAGCTGATCGCCGACGTAAAAGAACAAGTCTTGTATTTACAAGAGCTTGGGGTTGAATCGTTGAGCGTCGATATTCCTCCAGTTGGTTCATTAAATTCAGTGGATAGTGACAAGTTGATAGTTGATAGTTCGGCAGCCGCCGCGAAGCCGGGCGCGGCGATGTCAAACCTCAAATCTCCGATAGCAAGACCGGCGGGCCGGGCATTGGGATCGAGACTGGCTGCTTTACCTTCGCTCGCAAAGCGGGCAAGCAGACCGGCCGAACCGCGGCCGGCCGGAAATCAGGAAATGTCAAAAGAACCAGCAGCAACACCGGACGCTTCGAAGTTGGAGAAGGCCGAAAGCGAAGCCCTGTTTGGCGATATTGGGCCGAAGCTGCCTGATTCCGGCGACACGATCGAGTCGATCCGGGCCGAGATCGGCGATTGTACGCGATGTTCGCTTCATTCGGGCCGGACCCAGGTCGTTCACAGCACGGGGAATTTCAACGCCGATCTGATGTTTGTCGGCGAAGCTCCGGGAGCGGACGAGGATGAGCAAGGCTTTCCGTTTGTCGGGCGGGCGGGGCAGCTTTTGACGAAAATAATCGAAAGCATCGGCCTAAGGCGCGAAGACGTTTTTATCGGCAATATAAACCGCTGCCGCCCGCCGGGAAACCGGGCCCCCGAACCAGTGGAAACAGCCGCGTGCCGTCCGTATCTGCTCCGCGAGGTTGCCGTCGTAAAGCCAAAGGTGATCGTGGTACTCGGTGCCACGGCCGCCCATAATCTGCTCCAAGTGAAAACGCCGATCTCAAAGCTCCGCGGCAATTTTCACGATTACTTCGGCGTTAAGGTAATGCCGACCTTCCATCCCGCATACCTCCTCCGCGACCCGCACAAAAAACGCGAAGTTTGGGAGGATATGAAGAAAGTGCGCGACTTTTTGCAAAAATAGTGCCCGGCCGCCTGTTTCGTTTTGCGGATCTGATTGAATCCAAAATTGCGCGCCGCTCGAAATTCTTATTGATCGAAAAATTTCGGGTCGGTTGTCGCCTGTCCGATCTACGTCGGTTCACGAGGGAATATGGCTCTTTTTTTAGCGCAGGATAGGAATTCGCATTCGACTAACCGTCGGACGGCCGGTCTAGAAGAATGCCGCAAGATAACAAAAAATACGGAACGAGTTTTTATTTCGCGACGCAGTTTTTCCCGAAAGAAACTCGGGAGGGAATTTACGCGATCTACGCTTTTGCGCGAATTCCCGACGAGATCGTCGACGATCCCAATAAGATAGACCGGAACGCCGCTATCGCCGAAATGCGGCAATGGCGCGACAATTGGCTGCGAGCGATGGCCGCAGGTAAAAGCGACGATGACGTGATGAACGCTATCGTATTTATATTCAACAAATATGAGATCCCAGTGTCATACGGCGAAGCGTTCCTAAAGTCAATGTTTCAGGATGAAGAAAAGACGTCCTACCGCAATTATGCCGAGCTTGAGGATTATATGTATGGCTCGGCGGGCGTGATCGGATTGATGGTCACGAGAGTTGTCGGATTTTCTTCGGAAGCGGCATTTCCGTTTGCTGAGAAATTAGGATACGCGTTTCAGATGACCAATTTCCTCCGCGATATTCGCGAGGATTGTGACGATCTGGGCCGCGTGTATATGCCGGAGGATGAGCTGGCTCGGTTCGGCCTGGGGAGAAGCGAGATCTTTCGGCACGTGACCGACGAACGATTCCTGCGGTTTATGAAGTTTCAGATCGAGCGAACGCGCCAGCTTTATCGCGAGGCCCTTCCCGGCATCAAACTGCTAAACTGGCGGGGCCGCCTTGCGGTGAGGGTGTCCTATGTTCTTTATAAAGCGATCCTGAATGAGATCGAGCGTGCAAATTATGATGTTTACGCCGGACGCGTGCGGACAAATACCGGTCAAAAACTAAAGCTTTCTTTGCGGGCCCTGGCCGGAGTTTATGAATAAAAAAGTCGTTGTGATCGGGGCCGGTATTGGCGGATTGGGGACGGCGGCGTTATTCGCAAAGAAGGGTTATGACGTGACGGTTCTTGAAAAGAACTCGACTTTAGGAGGCCGGGCTAACTTATTCGAAGCGAACGGTTTCAAATTCGACATGGGCCCGTCCTGGTACCTTGCCCCGGACCTTTTCGAGCATTTCTTCGATCTTTTGGGCGAGAAGATTTCGGATCACCTCGATCTAATCCGCCTCTCGCCCTCGTACCGCATTTTCTTTAATAACGATCCGAACCCTCTCGATATTCATTCTGACATCGAGGTCGATTCTGCGACATTCGAGGCGATCGAACCCGGTTCGGCTGAAAAGCTGCGTGCTTATTTGAACCAATCTGAATATCAGTACGGAATTGCGACGCAGCATTTCATGTACAAGAATTACGACACGATCTTCGATTTTTTCAATCGGCGCGTGATGACCGAGGGGCAAAAACTCTCGGTCTTTTCGAAGATGCACACGTTCGTTTCGAAGTTCTTCAGATCGCGAAAACTGCAGCAGGTGATGGAATATACGATGGTGTTTCTCGGCACTTCGCCGTATGAAGCCCCGGCTCTATACAACCTGATGTCGCACATGGATTTTAACCAGGGAGTGTTTTACCCGAAGGGCGGATTTTATGAGTTGATAAGAGCGTTGGCAAGGGTTTGCGAGAAGAACGGCGCGGTTCTGCGAACCGGCTCGCCGGTCGCGGAGATCATCGTCGAGAATGGATCGACGAAGGGAGTGCGGTTGGAGGACGGCGAAATCGTGAAGGGCGACATCGTCATTTCGAACGCCGATATGTGGTTTACGGAGACCAAGCTGCTTGAGCAAAAATGGCGAACGCATCCGCAGAAATATTGGGACAAGCGCGTAATGGCCCCGTCGGCTTTTATCATGTACCTCGGTGTCAGTGAAAAACTGCCTAATTTAATTCACCACAATCTTTTGTTTAGTGAAGATTGGCGGAAGAACTTTGACGATATTTACAAGAACCCGTGTCTGCCGGACGAGCCGTCGCTGTATGTATGTGCTCCGTCGGTAACCGATGCGACGGTTGCGCCGGATGGAAAGGAAAATTTGTTTGTTTTAGTGCCGATAGCTGCTGACCTAAAAATAGGTTCGGAGCTTAAAGAGGCTTATTCCGAGAAAGTGATCAGCTTACTAGAACGCGAAATGAAACTGCCTGGTTTACGGGAAAAGATCGAGTACAAACGCATTTATACGGTCGATAATTTCGCGGCGGATTACAATTCATTTAAGGGATCGGCACTTGGACTTGCCCATACCATTTGGCAGACAGCGATATTCCGGCCGAACAATCAGTCAAAGAAAGTGAAGGGGCTCTATTATGTCGGGGCCGGGGTGAATCCGGGCATCGGGACGCAGATCTGCTTGATAAGTGCGGAACTCGTCTTCAAGCGAGTGCATGGAATTACGACTGCGGCGCCGCTGAAGGGTATCTAATTTCGTCGGACCGCAAGCGTCCCGCTTGCGTGTGATTGAATAAAGTCATTACCCGGAAAGAGTTCGAGAGCCTTCCCAACACGCCAGCTTTGCGGCATGGCAAGCGGGACGCTTGCGGTCCGACGATTAAGACATCAACTTTGCGTAGGCTGCGATCCAGAAAAGGACGAAGCCAACGGCTGAATTAATGAGCGGGAAGTGCTTATATATCCTGAAAACGTTCTTTGCATCTTTGACGAAAACCGTTGCGGCCATTATTGCGAGATAGATCATTCCAAAGATACCGGCAAAGACGCCAAGGAACGGGAAGGCAAGGATCGCGGAACCCAGAAAGCAGGCAGTGCAAAACAAGATCGTTTTGTTTGGGCCAAGAAAGGTGGCGACCGTTTCAACGCCCGCCTCGCGGTCCGCGACGATGTCTGGGATCGCAGAATAGGCGTGCATTGCCATTGTCCAGAGGAACGCTGCGACAACCGCGAGTACGGGCGGAAATTCACCGCTGATCAATGCATAGCCAAAAATTCCCGGATATACATAAAGGACGTTGAACATCGAATCGACCACCGGGACCGCTTTCGCACGGATGGGCCAGGCTGAATAAAATACTGAAAGAAACAGAAAGCAGCCGATCGCGAAAATGGCGATCGGGTTCAGGAAAAACGATGCGACAATGAAGGGAAAATTGAGAAGCAGGATCGCTAAAACTAGTGGCCGCCGATCATGCGGCCGCACCAGAGTTTCATATTCCCGTTTCTTCGGATTGAGTTTATCCGTCTCAAAGTCGAAAATATCGTTAACGGCGTAGATCAAAAGATTTGCGGGGAGCAGGAAGTAGGCTGCAAATGCCGCGATGGCTATTGATAGAAAGTCCGAACGGGACGCCGCGCCCGCCGCGAGGCCAATTAGATATGGGCCGAATATATAAAGCCAGAATCGCGGACGACTGACGCTGATTAGAAATTGAAGCGGAGGCATTAGATCCGAGTATAGCTTACCGATGTTAAGGAACTACAAACTAAGCATTCTCACCGGCTCTGTATTGGTCTTCCTGGCGACCGGCGCGTTCTTTATGGCGAACGTTCAGTTGCCGGAATGGTCTTTTGTGATCTCGTCTATAAACGTTCTTTTGTTTGCCGTTCCGTCCTTTTGGGCATTAAGGATGTGGCTTGGGTGGACTGACGCGGCAAAGCTCATCGTAATTTTGGGTTTCTTTGCTCTCGGGGTCGAAACGTTTGCGATATATACGGGTTTCCCGTACGGACATTTTGGGTATTCCCAGCACCTCGGGTATAAGCTGTTTGGACAGGTCCCGTGGACGGTGGCGTTTGCGTGGACGCCGCTCCTGCTGTGCGCTTACACAGCGGCAAGAGATCTTTTTGTATCCCGTCTTCGCCGCGTCCTGTTTTCAGCCTTTCTATTGGTTGTTTTCGATCTGGTGCTGGACCCCGGAGCGGTCCTGCTAGGATTCTGGCAATATCCGGCGGGTGGGTTGTATTACGGCGTTCCGCTATCGAACTTTTTCGGATGGGCGTTTTCGGGGATCGTTGGTTCCGCAATAATGGAGGCGGCGACCAGCTTTTTCAAGCCACTTCTGCCGCCACCCGTTCAGATCGGGTCGAGTGCATTCTTTATCGTATTTTTTTGGACGGCCCTCGCCGCATTTGGCGGACTGGCCGTTCCGGCCGCGATCGGCGGCGCCCTCGCGATGGCGATGTATCTTTGGTACAGGCGCTCTTATTATGCGTTCGATGAAATGGTCGTGCTGGTCGATGAGGACAATAACCCGCTTGGTACGGCACGCAAATCAGACACCCATCACGGCGACACGCAGCTGCACAGGGCGTTTTCGGTCTTTCTTTTTAATGAGAACGGCGAGTTGTTGATGCAGCGGCGGGCTTTCAGCAAACTTACGTGGCCCGGCGTATGGTCGAACTCCTGCTGCGGACACACGATGCTGAACGAGCGGACGGAGCAGGCTGCGGCAAGAAGATTAGCCTTCGAACTTGGGCTTCGCGGTGTTGAACTGAAAATGGCTTTGCCCGACTATCGGTATCGCGCCGAAAAGGACGGCGTGGTTGAAAATGAGATCTGTCCTGTTCTGGTAGGATTTACCGATCAGGTGCCGTCGTTAAATCCAGCCGAGGTTGCCGAAACAAAATGGGTCGCGTGGGAAGATTTTCTTGCATCTACCCGGCGAGTGGATTGCGAGTTGTCACCGTGGGCGGTCGAGGAAGGCCTGCTTCTCGATAAAAGTCCTGTTTTGAGGAAAATGCTTCGTCAAACTGAGTTTAGGGCCGCAGCCTGAGCCTTTTTTATCTGGTAACTTGGTTTTAGGATCCGGCTAATAGATGTCAGCTAAACTTGATACCTCTGCCCCCGACCAGCGAAATTCGCGAAAAGGTTCAGATAACCTTTATGAACTATTTAAGACTTATTCGGAGCTAGCAAAATGAAGAAGACATTCCTTTTTCTGTTGATTATCAACTTATTGATCCCGATTGCCGTTTTATCGCAAAAGCCCGCACCGGCTGAGATAAAACAGCTTCAAGGGCCGCAGAAGCCGCGTCTGGGGTTTGTTATCCATGGCGGAGCGGGTGTTATTTTGAAGGGTTCGCTGACACCGGCGCAGGAAAAGGAGTATCGGGCCAAGCTGGAAGAAGCGGTCCTGGCGGGATATAAAGCGCTTCAGGCCGGCAAGCCGGGGCTTGAAGCGGTTGAGATCGCTATCCGCATTCTCGAAGATTCGCCGCTTTTTAACGCCGGAAAAGGCGCGGTGTTCACTAACGACGGCAAGAATGAGATGGATGCCTCGATCATGGACGGCAAAACGCTCGCTGCCGGGGCGATCGCGGGCGTGCATCGCGTGAAGAACCCGATCACGCTGGCCCTTGCCGTTATGGAGAAAAGCGAGCACGTGATGTTGACGGGCGACGGAGCGGAGAAGTTCGCGGCCGAGCAGAAGATCGAGCTTGTAGAGACCAAATATTTCTGGACACAGCCGCGTTGGGACGCCTTGCAGAAGATCCTCAAAGAGGAGAAGGGGAAAAGTGAAATAAAGGAAAGGGGGAAGGGTGAAAAAGAGCAATCCTCGTCCGAAGTTCCTTACAACAAATTCGGCACGGTCGGGGCGGTTGCTCTGGACAAGGATGGCAACCTTGCTGCCGGCACCTCGACCGGCGGAATGACCAATAAAAAATACGGCCGCATCGGCGACGCACCGATAATAGGAGCGGGAACCTACGCAAATAACGCCACTTGCGCTGTGTCGGCCACGGGCTGGGGCGAATTTTTTATCCGGCTTGGCGTTGCGCGCGATATTAGCGCGCTGATGGAATACCAGGCCATGCCTATCCAAAACGCGGCCGATCTTGTGATCAAGCAAAAGCTGCAAAAACTTGGGGGCGACGGCGGGATCATTGCCGTCGATAAATTCGGCAACATCGGCATTTCGTTCAATTCGGAAGGCATGTACCGGGCTTACATTAATAGCGACGGAAAGCCCGTGGTTCAGATCTACTAGTGGAAATGGTGAAAAGTGAAAGAGTGAAAAAGTGAAAACGCTCGTGAATTCTTACTCACGTTCCTTTTCACATTTACTCCTATGTTATCGGCGGAAATAATTGCGGTCGGTTCGGAACTTTTGACACCGGAAAAGACCGATACAAATAGCCTTTGGCTCACGGAAAAGCTGAATGAAGCCGGTGTTGAGTTGATGCTCAAGACGATCGTCGGCGATGACGAGGCGCGGCTTGAGGAGGCTATCCGCGATGCTATCAAGCGGTCGGATATTGTCATCACGACTGGTGGGCTTGGGCCGACCGAAGATGATATTACCCGGCAGGTTTCGGGCCGGGCCGTCGGCCGGGAACTTGTCTATCACGATGACCTAGAGGAGAATTTGCGCGAGCGTTTTCGGCGTTGGGGCCGCGAGATGCCGGAGATAAACAAGCGCCAGGCTTTCGTTATCGACGGGGCTGATATCCTGCCAAATCCGAATGGCTCCGCCGTCGGGATGATGCTCGAATTTGATTCGAAGCTCTTCGTTGTTCTGCCCGGACCGCCGCGGGAATTGAAGCCGATGTTCGAGGACTTTGTTGCCGAAAGGGTTCGGGAACTGGCGGGCGAGATACACGTAAAGCGCCGCATTTTGCGTGTATCCGGCATGGGTGAATCCGCGGTGGACGAAGTCATTGCGCCGATCTACAAGGCTTACGAAAATGTCCAGACCTCGATACTTTTTAGCAAGAGCGAGATCGAGATCCACCTTGCGGCAAAGTCGGTGACGGAAAAGGAAGCCGTTGATGCGCTCGAAGAACTGGCCGGAACGATCGCCGATGCTCTCGGAATGGCCGTTTTTGCCACCAATGGCGAGACGCTTGAAGAAGTGATCGGAGCGATGCTGACCGAACGGAGGCAAACGCTTGCCGTTGCTGAAAGCTGCACCGGCGGGCTGATCGGAATGCGTATAACGGACGTGCCCGGCTCATCGGCATATTTTCTTGAAGGGGCGATCTCCTATTCGAACGAATCGAAGATGCGGATGTTGAATGTGCCTCAAGAAACGCTTATTGAGCATGGCGCGGTAAGTGCCGAAACGGCCGAAGCTATGGCGGCGGGAGTAAGAAAATCTGCCGGTGCGGACTACGGCATTTCCG
>JBGTJP010000081.1:0-9135 GCA_041745075.1 Pyrinomonadaceae bacterium
ATATAGCTTGAAAAGCCAAATGTTCCGCCGCCATGCCAGAAAACTTCGGTGCCGAAAAGATCGGCGTTGTTCCAGCAGAGGCCTACTTTTACTTGTGAATTTTGGCCCTGCCTTTGCATTTTTCTCGCTTCGACAAATGCGCCGGCAAGCGGAGTTTTTGTGATGCCGATGCTGGCCGAAATAAATTTCGCCATGTCCGCTGATGTCGAACGGATCGCCCCGGCACCCGCCAGAACGTCAAAATTCCAGATCGGTGTCGGCGCATCGGCCGCATTGAAGCCTTGTGCATGCCTCGATCTTCGTGCGTTGGGCAACGCCAGAGATGTATCGGCCATTCCTAGCGGTGAGAAAATCCTTTTTTCGAGCAATTCGTCAAACGTCATTTTCGCCCGCAAGCTTAGAATGTGTCCGAGCAGGCCGACACCAAGATTCGAATAGGCATACTCCGAACCGATCTCGCGTGTGAGTTTATGGCCGGAAAGAAACTCGTAAAGTTTCTGCTCGGTGTAATCGGCGTAAGGGTCGAGAGCGTCTTTGGGTTCAAGGTTTTCAGGGAGCCGAGGCAAAGCGGACGTGTGCGTGGCGAGATCGAGCAATGTTATATCTTTTCAGTCGAATTTCGGCATTTTCACGCTGGCGGGTAAGTATTTTGAAATGGGATCATCGAGTTTGACCTCGCCCCGTTTCACGGCATCTGCTAAAAGAACGCCGACGAAAAGTTTTGTGATCGAGCCGATCTCGTAGATCGTTTTATCATCAGCGGCCGCCGGGGACGCGCCTTTGCCTAAAGTTCCAAAATTCACAAACCGCGGGCCCTTCTCATCCACAAAAACGGCAGCGATACTGCTTCCGCGTTTTTCGGTTGCGATCGCATCGCTAAAAAGCTTTTTATATTCATCATTCGTTTGTGCAGAAATTACCTGCGAAAATGCCATGAATAAAGCGGCAATAAAGATTGTTTTCATCACGTTGTTTTTACTTTGTTATATCCTTTTTTTGGAACCGAAGGCCCTTTAGTGGTTCGACGAGCTTTGCTAAGAGTCACACACAGCAGCCAAATTTCATTCAGATCCTTTAGCCTTCGCTCTATCGCTTCCGGGGACATATCAGTCTTCATCACCGGTTTCCTCCAATTTACGAATATCGACAATGTCCTGGTCCCTTCCGGCCGTTGTTTTCATCTTTATTAAACCTTTTCGAGAAACAACCCATGCTGAACCGGAGCCCCAACTTACGTGCTCACGGTCGTTCCAGACATCGCGGATCTTGTCGGTGACGAGTATAAAATCGACGGTCATGAGTGATTTCGTTTCCTTATTAATTTTCGAGAGTCGCCTGAGTTTAAATGAGCCGCCGTCAAACTCGAGCGGTAAACCCTCGATGTCGAAGCCAAGCCCTTTGGCTACATCAAACGCCGCCTCCAAGTCCTCTTCGCGGATCAGAAAATCCAGATCCTTGGTTGCTCGAACATATCCATGAACCGCCATCGCCAACCCGCCGCAGGTCGCGTACTCAATTTGTGCGGCTCCGAGGCTGTTGACGAAGTTTATGTATTCATTAAGGATATCCATCAAAGATAATTGTAGCGCTAAACAAGCGATAGCAGATCATTTCGCATTCATCCAGTTATCCCCGGAACCGATCTCGGCGATCAGAGGAACATCCAAAACAGCGGCGGCTTCCATTTCGCGTTTGATGATCTCAGATGCCTTTTCGACCTCATCGGCCGGGGCCTCGAAAAGCAGTTCGTCGTGGACCTGCATTATCATTTTGGTTCGCAGGTTTTCATTATTCAATGCGTTGAATACTTTTATCATCGCGATCTTGACGATGTCGCTGGCGGTGCCCTGAATGGGCATATTGATGGCTTCGCGTTCGGCCCGCGAGCGGACGTTGAAGTTGCGGTCCCTGATGCCGGGAAAGTAGCGGCGGCGGCCAAAGAGCGATTCGATGTAGCCTTTCTCGCGGGCTTCTTCGGGTATTCGGTCCATATAGGCACGGATGCCCTTGTACGTTTCGAAATAATCGTCGATCACCTTCCGTGCCTCGGCCCGTGAGATGCCGACACGCTGCGACAGGCCGAACGCCTCGACCGCGTAGGCTATGCCGAAATTGACGATCTTTGCCAGACGGCGTTTCTCTTTCAGGTCCTTTTCATCCGTCGCCCCAAACACAAGCCGCGCCGTCTTTGCATGGATGTCCTCGTTGTTCCGATACGCTTCGAGCATTACCGGGTCTTTTGTGATGTGGGCAAGGATACGCAGTTCAAGCTGAGAGTAATCCGCCGAGATAAGCTTTTGGCCTTTTTCTGGGATGAAGGCACTTCGAATCCGCTGGCCTAATTCGGTGCGGACGGGAATGTTCTGCAAATTCGGCTCGGTCGAACTCAACCGGCCTGTTACAGCGACAGCCTGGCTGAGAACGCCGTGGATGCGTCCGTCGGTGTTTATCATCTTCGGCAGGGCATCGGCGTAAGTGGCCTTGAGTTTATCAAGCTCGCGATAGTCAATAATGAGCTGCGCAATTTCATAATCGACCGCAAGTTCCGCCAATACGTCCTTGCTGGTCGATATCTGCCCGGTCGCGGTCTTCTTGCCGGTTGCGATGTTCAGTTCCTCAAACACTTCGCCGACCTGTTTTGGCGAGCCGATATTGAATTCGCGACCCGCGATCTCGAAGATCTTCGTTTGCAGTGTCGCAAGCTCTTCCGAGATAAAGCCCGAGAACGTGTGCAGTGCGTCTGCGTCCACCTTCATCCCCGCGGTCTCTATTTCGGCGATGATCGGTGCGACGGGTATCTCGATCTCGGAATAAACCTTAGTCAGACCATCGGCCACGATCTTCTGCCTTAACAAAGGCGTCAACTGCTGTGTCCAGTCGGCCCGGATCGCCGCTTTCCAGCCGCTGTCGGTAAAGCCATGCGGCACGTCGCCCTGCGGATAGGCATTCAAATTGTGCTGGGCGAGGAACTCAAGTTCGTGATGCGGACGGCTTGAATCAAGCAGATACGACGCCATCATCAGGTCATCCGTCAGGCCGACGATCTGCATTCCCATTGTTCGCAGAATTGCCAGCTTGGATTTGTAGTCGTGCGTGCTTTTTTCGACGTAAGGGTTTGCGAACAGATCAGCCAGCGGACGGACAGCCCCTTCGCGACCGCCTTCGAACTTTTCGAGGTCGATGAGCGCTGCGTGACCGGGCGAATGCGAGATCGCGATCCCAACCGGAGCTACCTTATCAAACGCCGAGTGCCATTTGCCTTCGTTCGAATCGTCCAGGGCAAACCCAAACCACTCTTTCTCCCAAAGCGTGCGTATCAGTTTGTCGAGCTCTTTCCTGTCAGTCACAACTTCATACGTCTGCTCGACGCGTTCGACGCCGGTGTGCGTCGGCATCATATCGAACAACGGGGCCGAGTCCGAAAATTCTTTGGTCAGGGCAGAGAATTCCAGCTCGCGAAAAAGCTCAAAGGCGGCGGTGCGGTCAGGTTCTTTTGCTTTTAAGAGCGGCAGGTCGAGTTCGACCGGGACCTCGCAATGGACGGTCGCAAGTTCAAGCGATTGTTTGATCAACTCCTGATTGTTCTGAAGGCTTTCACGCTGGGTCTTGTGCTTGACCTTGTCGGCATTCGCCATCGCGGCTTCGGCAGAACCGAATTCTTTTATCAGCTTCAACGCCCCGACAGCCCCGATACCGGGAGCACCCGGAATGTTGTCGATGGCGTCACCCATCAGACCAAGCAGATCGACGATCTTCGATGGCGGCAGGCCGAACTTCTTTTCGACCCAAGCCTCGTCACACCATTCGATCGGCGGCACCGGCACCTTTCGCCTTAAATTCGTCGAATTCTGCCGCATCGCGATGACGTGCGGGTCCTTCACCAACTGACAAAGGTCTTTGTCGTTCGAAACGATCACGGCCTGCATGCCCTCATCAGCGACCTTTTTTGCAAGCGTTCCGATAACGTCGTCGGCCTCAAAGCCGTCGTACTTTACGATAGGAATATTGAAGGCTTCGCAGACCCGGACGATGAACGGTATCTGCGTCTTAAGGTCGTCGGGCATCGCCTCGCGGTTGGCCTTGTAGTCGGCGAACAGGTCGTCCCTAAAAGTTTTTGCGTCGGTGTCGAAAACGGCTGCAATGTAATCCGGCTTTTCGTCGTTCAGCAGCTTTCGCAGCATATTCGTAAACACAAAAACAGCCTGTGTCACCTGTCCCTTGCTGCTTCGCAACGGGTCCTGCCTCGCGTTCATCGGAGCAAAGTACGCACGAAAGATATGCGACATCGAGTCGATCAGGAATACACGTTTCATTTAGAGGTCAGTTTAGCGGAAATCCGCATTGTTCGCACGGGAGGGACTGAGTGGTGTTCGGTCTTCCAGGTTCTGTACGGCACGCAACATTGCCATTTTCGAATCGGCGGCGAATTGTTTTTGAAGATAGCGGGTAAACGGGTAGCCGAGCAAAGCAAGCGTGTGGTTTGGCTTTGAGAAAGCATACAGGTCGTACCAAACTTCACCCGCATTATTGTCCATCTCGACAGAAAAAAGTTCTTCGCCGGATTCGCCGTGGCTGGTGAGGGTACCGTAGGCAAAGCCAAAACGCCCGGGTTCATCTATCGTATAAACGATCCGGGCGGCGTTTAATGAGTAGAATCCAAGGTGGCTGACCAGGACGGCGATGTTTCGGCCGGTTTCGATCGGCGTATCAGGCCAACAGATCTCAACCCAAGGGAAGTCGAACATCTTCCAGGTTCGCACCGCATCTTTTGCCCGTTCCCAATCGTCGGCACCCTGCCCGATCATGATCCGGTTGTGGTCGATGATGTAGCCTTCAGGCGGGCGTGTGAGAGTAGCGCCTACTTCGGGATAGGAAAATTCGTCCTGCTCCGCCGCGGACAGAAAACTTTCGATTCCGGCATAATCTGGTTTTGAAAAATAGAACATGTTCGGTCGTCTCAGAAAAGGTAGTAGCCGATAGAGTTCTTTGAAAAACCTGTCTAAATGTATGAGACCTTTCATTGAAATCGAAAATCCACAAATGCTTCGACTTGTTCATCTTATTCCTTCTTGTCCTCTTTTTCTGCGTTAAAAAAGCAAAGCCACACAAAGAGATGAATAAGAAGGAATAGGATTCGGTCAAGGAATGAGTTTCGCGTATAGGTTGAAAGAACTCTGATACCTGAAAGCCAAAAAGCGGCCTGAAGGAAAACTAAAACAAAGGCGGTTTGACAATAAATTTTGCAAAAGGGTATTCTTATCGTTCGCTTCAGGTCGAGCAATTGGCCGTCAAAAGCGTATGTCCGGTTCGTCTAGGGGTTAGGACACCGCCCTTTCACGGCGGCAACACGGGTTCAAATCCCGTACCGGATACCATCTTATATAGCGGTTTGTGCATCAAACCGTAGGAAACGGATTCGCTTGCACAACAAGCGAATTTTTTGGTTTTAGGCTGTTTATGAGAAGAAATACGATCCTTGCGGCGATTTTCATGGTTCTGGCGATCACCGCCGTTCGGGCACAGACGGCGACCGACACGGTTTTGATCCTGCCGTTCGAAAACACTTCGAACAAGCCGGAATTCAACTGGGTAGGCGAGAGCTTTGCGTTGTCGCTGTCGGAACTGCTGCGGCTGCCGAGCATAAACGTTGTTTCAAACGGCGAGAGGAAAATAATGCAGCAAAGGCTTAGAATTCCGCTTGCTACCTTGCCAAGCCTTGCTACATCTCTCAAGCTCGCACGCGAAACCAAGGCTACGCTGCTCATCTCAGGCAAATACAACATCGTACCGGCACAGGGCGATACGGCGGCTACGCTGAATGTCATCGTCAAAATTATCCGCGTAAACGAAGGCCGTTTCCTCAATGAAGAAATGCCGGACGGACGCCGGATAACACGCGACATCAACCTGAATGACGCCCTCGGCAACCTGCAGACGATGCAGGGGCAGATCGCCTATCAAATACTTTATCAGCGGGATAAGGCGTTGCCGTTTTCCCAAAACCAGCTTATCGAATCGGCCAACAAGGTCCCGAGCCGTGCATTTGAAGCATATATTAAAGGATTGCTGACGCCGGCTTCCGAGGCAAGGGAAAATTATTTTAAGAATGCGATGCGGCTTTTCATCGAGGCCACGCCCGACGGCACCTTCGCCGATGCCGCACTTGAACTTGGGCATCTATATCTCAATCAAAGGAAGTTGAATGATTCGGTCGATTATTTCGAGCGGGTCGTTGCCGCGTACCAGACCTGCAGGACCGCGGCAAAAAGCGATAACAAGGTCTCGCAGTGCAATGAGGAAAGCTATGCTGAATCTTCATTCTATATCGGGCTTATCCGCTGGCAGCAGGATAATTATGAGCAAGCGCTGGCCGTACTGCGTCCTCTGGCCGAAGACCTTAAGCTGACCAGTGTTTACAACTCACTCGGGTCGATCGCGGTTCAGGCCGCCCGTGCCG
The DNA here is from genome assembly GCA_041745075.1 of Pyrinomonadaceae bacterium. Taxonomy (GTDB): domain Bacteria; phylum Acidobacteriota; class Blastocatellia; order Pyrinomonadales; family Pyrinomonadaceae; genus OLB17. Next base: position 6,458 of record JBGTJP010000081.1, read on the forward strand.
AGAAGAAGAGTGAAACGAAGTCTGCCGCTCTGTTAAACGAAGGCCTCGAATTGCTTAAAAAGGCGAATGAGTCCGACCCGGATGACATTGATATCAAGTTTAATTATGGCATCGCCCTCTTCGTTGCCGGCAAACTGCCCGAAGCCGCCGAACAGCTCCGGGGCGTGATCGCGGCCAAACCGACCGATGGCGACGCCTATTACGCTTTAGGAAAAGCCCTCGCCGGGCAAAATGACGAGACCGCGGCGGCGGTGGACAATCAGGCCAGGACCTATCTTACGGCCAACAACCGGTACGCCAATCTTGAAAAGGAATGGGTGAAGTCCAAATCGTTCCCGGAGATCGCGATGCGTGTCGAACAGCCGAAAAGACGTGATTTCCAAAGCGTCGTCTTAAGCCGGCGTGCCGCCGCCCCGGTTGCCCAGGCAGTCAACGAGACCGACAACCTGCTTAATCAGGCCCGTACATATTTTAAGAACGGCAACGACGACGACGCGATGATAACACTGCGCCGTGTTCTGGCAAGTGAGCCGATGAGCTCGGAAAGCTATCTGATCCTTGGAAAAATACATCTTCGCCGCGGCGACCTGGATCAGGCTGTCAGTTCGTTTAAGACCGCGATTTTCTGGGACAATCGCCTGGTGGATGCCCATGTTTCATTGGGCCGGATCTATCTGGAAAAGGGCGATTGCCTGCAGGTCAAGAACTACTCTGTCTCCGCCGCAGAGATCGCTCCGGACAACCAGGACGTGCTTGCGCTAAAGCGTCAGGCGGAGCGGTGTTCCAAATAGTGTAACCTCGTGCGTTGTTAATTCTGCATTCCTGCTTTCCGCTCCCGACTACCGAATATGCCTTTATTTTTTCTAAATACTAGAATGCACAGAGTTTACAGGGAGCCGGCAACTCAAAACCGGAAACTCGGAACTAAGCACTAAACTGTGGCACGGAACGTGCAATAGGGAACAGTGGCTAGCTTGATGCAGTTTATCGAGACCCCGCCGCCACCACTTCTCCGAGCGCGGTTTGCCACTGTGCTTGATCACCTTCCGAGCGTTCCTACAGTTGTCCTTCCTATCTTGAGCCTGGTCGAAACCGACCGGGCTCTTTCCTTTTAAATCCCTTGTTTATTGGCCTATTCCGCGCTGGAATGTTTTTCGGTCAATTTGGAGCAAGGCCGGGTTACCAGGGACGGCGGGTCAGTTCAATTTGACGAAGGTTGATAGAGTTCCCTTGCTGAATGACACTTTCCGTCATTTTTCGGCTGACAAAATTTGTGCAGAGCGCTTAAGGCATTCGTCATTTTGAAAGAGTGTTTAATCAATATGACGGAAAAGCCGTCAAAGCTTTGACCGGATCATCTTGACCGACATGATACGCCGCCACCCTCTATCAACTATTTACGGAATAAGATCTTTTTCATCAGTGGTTAGTGGTTAGTGGGTAGTTGATAGTTGATAGTTGAGGAATGGTGGTGGTAGTTAAAGATACCTGTGCTTCTGATAATATGTCTGAATGAAGCTGAAAAGCTTGATCGGCTTTCTGCCATCTTGGCGGAACGCACTGTTGGCACTGCTGTCGGCGGTTCTCTTGATTCTCGCCTTTCCGGATTTTGAAATCTGGTTTCTGGCGTGGTTTGCTCTAGTGCCGCTGATGTGGGCGGTCGAGCGGCAAAAACACTGTGTTACCGCGTGTTTCATTCTGGGGTGGCTGTTCGGCAACGTATTCTTTTTCGGCACCTGCTGGTGGTTGGCATTTGCCCCGATCACCTACGCCGGCTTTCCTCCTGTCCTTGCCTATTCACTTTTGTTCTGCGTAACCTCGGTCGCCGCCGTCTTCCCCGGCATATTCGGGGCGGTTCTGGCGGTACTGCTCCGGCGATTCGGATCAAAAGCCTTTCTTGCCGCCCCGTTCGTTTGGGTGTTTACGGAGTTTTTGCGGTATTGGTTGACGGGGAACAACTGGAACGCGATCGGTTACGCGGCGGCTTTCGGCGGGGCTCGATCAGTCCGACCGGCGGCTTTTGGCGGGGTCTATCTTGTCGGTTTCCTATTTGTTGCGGCCACTTCTTTTTTGGTCTGGCTATTTGCGACTCGGAATTCGCCAAGCAGGGCAAGACAGGCGATCATCACCACAATGGTTCTATCGTCCGCGATCCTGTTTTTTTTCAACATTGGAAGCAGGTATTTTGATAATGCAGCCGAACCCGCTTTGGAAGAGGGTAACGGAAACACTGAGGCAGAGGTTATTGCGCTCCAACCAAACGTTCCAATGTCCGGCTTGACCCTGGAAAAATGGCAGCAGCTTCGCCGGAGCCATGTTCAGCTTGCCGAATCGGCACTGGCTGAAATACGGGCAAATCCGCACTCCGCACTCCGCACTCTGCGATCGACCGTCGTCATCTTCCCCGAATCCCCGATGAACTTTATGTACGAGGACGATCCGGAGACGAAGGAATTTATCAACGGATTTGCGGCGAAGAATAATGTGTCGGTGCTGTTCAATTCGGCCGAGCCGGATAGGTCGAACGGAAAGTTTTTCAACTCGGCGGTGATGGTCGGGCCGGAGGGCCGCGAGGTCGCGCAGTATGATAAAATCTACCTGCTGCCGTTTGGTGAGGCCGTTCCGGTGCCGTTTGAAAGCTTTGTCCCGGCCTTTGTCGGGAGCTTTTCTTATGGGAA
>JBGTJP010000082.1:0-5556 GCA_041745075.1 Pyrinomonadaceae bacterium
CCGTTCCGAGATCGATCGCCAGATCGCTTGAAAATAGACTAAATAAAGATTTGAATGCCATTTTGGATATTAGTGTGTATGTAAAATGAGGCGATCACCATCGCCTTGCCGGTGTCCAAATGTGCCCGAAAACTTCTCAAAGGGGTTGATCTTAAAAGTTGAGTTCGCTCCGAAACGCCTAACCTATAAGCATACACCCTTTTGAACGCAATTTTCCACTATAAAAATGCAGAAAACCACCGTTTTACAAAGATTTTTGGGGGATGCTAAGTTAATAGCTTTAAGACCTTTGTTCAAGCACAGACTATCAACTTTCAACTATTCACTATCAACTGAAAAAAGAAATCTTTTCGATCACCAGGATGATAGTCGGTTTGTGGGTTCTTTTGAGTTTCGCACGCCTAGCCGTCACTCTCTTTAGCAATGAGCGGTTCACCGGCTGATTCGCGGCCGTTGTCTCCGCTTGGCAGCAGGATCGGCCGAATGCCTTCGCTCGACGGCTCGGGTTCGAGAGCGGCGGCTATCACGTCGCTGATGTGTTTTGCCGGAATGAACTCCAGCTCTTTTCGCAGATCTTCCGGTATCTCTTCGGTATCCGGCTCATTCTGTGCGGGCAGAACGATGCGCCGGATGCCGGCCCGGTGGGCAGCGAGGACTTTTTCCTTGACGCCGCCGACGGGAAATATAAGTCCCGTCAGAGTTATCTCGCCGGTCATTGCCGTATCGGACCGCACTTTGCGGCCGGTATATAACGACGCCAGGGCAGAGGCCATCGTGACCCCGGCCGACGGGCCGTCTTTCGGTATCGCACCTGCCGGCACATGTACATGCACGCCGTTCTGTTTGATCGCTTCAGGGTCAATGCCGAGTTCGGCGGCGTGAGCCCACAGATAACTGCGGGCGGCCTGGGCCGACTCTTTCATCACGTCGCCAAGCTGGCCGGTCAGTGTCAAACCACTTCCACCTGGCAAGGCTGTCGCTTCGATAAATAAGACCTCGCCGCCCATTTCCGTCCAGGCCATACCTGTCGCGACGCCCGGCGGCAGATCCCTGCGGGCCTCCTCCGGAAAGAACCGCGGCACACCGAGATATTCTTTTACGTCCGCCGCGGTTATAACTATTTTCTCGGTCGCACCCTGAGCAACCTTGAGAGCGACTTTGCGTGCCAAATTTCCTATCGCCCGTTCAAGCTGGCGAACGCCCGCCTCGCGCGTATAACGCGTGATGAGCAGGTTCAGCGCATCATCGGCGATCTCAAGCTGTTCGGGCTTTAATCCATTTTCCTTCAATTGCCGTTCGACCTGATATTGTTTGGCGATACCGAGTTTTTCGCGGTCGCTGTAACCGGCAAGCTGGATGATTTCCATCCGGTCTCGCAGCGGCATCGGGATCGGCTGAAGCTGGTTTGCCGTTGCGATGAAAAATACTTTTGACAGATCGAACGGCAGATCGAGATAGTTATCGCGAAAGGAATTGTTCTGGGCCGGGTCGAGGATCTCAAGCAGCGCTGCCGACGGATCACCGCGATAGTCATTGCCGAGCTTGTCGATCTCATCCAGCATCATCACCGGATTGTTTACGCCGACGCGGCGGAGAGCCTGAATAATACGGCCCGGCATGGCACCGATGTAGGTCCGCCGGTGGCCGCGAAGTTCGGCTTCGTCACGCATTCCGCCGAGCGACATTCGCTCAAACTCACGCCCCAATGCCCGAGCGATAGAACGTCCCAATGAAGTTTTACCGACTCCCGGCGGGCCGACAAAAAGCAGTATTGGGCTCTTTGAATCAGGCCGCAGCTTTACGACAGCCAGCGATTCAAGGATCCGTTCTTTTATATCTTCGAGGCCGTAATGGTCCTCGTCCAGGATCTTGCGGGCTTCGTTAAGGTCCAGCTTCTCTTCGCTCGATTTATGCCACGGCAGTTCAAGGACGTATTCAAGATAAGTGCGGATGACGTGATAATCGGGCGCGGTCTGCGGAAGCTGCTCCATCCGCTTCAGCTCGCGCTCAGCCTCTTTGCGAACCTCTTCCGGCAGATCGGCCGTTTCCAGCCTTTCACGAAGTTGTCCCGCCTCGGCCTTTTCTCCGCTCTCGTCCTCACCAAGCTCCTTCTGGATCGCCTTCATTTGCTGGCGCAGGACGTAATCACGCTGCGACTTGTCCATCTCGGTCTGCGCCTCGGTTGCGATCTTTGACCGGATCTGCATGATCTCGACCTCGCGGGCCAGAGCAGCGTGCGTCAACGACAGAAGTTCGTCAACGGTGTTTGATTCCAGCATCTTCTGCTCGGTCTCAACACCCAGATCAAGCACCGATGCGAGAAAATACGAAAGCTGGACCGGATCCTGCTGGGTCATCACGGCCATCCGGATCTCGGGCGGGATGTTCGGCAGCAGGGCAAGGGCCTCCTGGATCATTCCCTGAATGTTGCGCTTCAATGCCTCGATCTCTTCGTCGTCTGTTCGAGTCAGATCCGGCAAGATCTCGCATTTTGCACGCAGGAACGGGTCGGCCTGCAGCCATTCGACTACGCGGAATCGGTCCAGCCCCTGCACGATAAGCTGCATGACACCTTCGTTGCGCATCATCCGCTTAATGTTCACCATCGTGCCGACCTGATAAACGTCTTCGTATTTGGCGTCGTCGCCCGTGACGTTTTCGGTTTTGGTCGTAACACAGGCGATCAGTTTTTCTTCGGTGGTCAGGGCGGCCTCGACCGCTTTCATTGAGCGGTCCCGGCCAACGGCAAGCGGCACCACGGTCTCCGGAAACAGAGTCGTGTTCTGGAGCGGCAGCACCGCTATCTCAAAAACTTCCGGTTTCGGTTCCGTTTCGTTCGTTTGCTGTTCTTTTTCTTTTTCTTCCGCCATAACTCCACCGATTTAAAACGATGCTGATATCTTATGGTTCTACTGCCTCTCCTTTTTTCAGCCTGATGATCAATAGCCCGTTCTCGAACATATGGTCGAGCGTCACGCCTTCGATCGACGCCGGAAATTTGAGCGTCTTTTCAAAGCTGCTGTATGTTATCTCCATCTGCTGATAAGAACCGCCGTAGGCGCATGACTTGTCCTTGCGGCAACCAGCAATGTAAAGCACATTTCCCTGCACATCGATGGCAATGTCCTCGACCGAAACGCCAGCCAACTCGACCTTTACGACCCAGCCTTCGGACGTCTGGTAAACGTCCGCCGCCGGATACCATAGCCGCCCAGACTGGGCGTTTTTAGATGAACCCAGGAACTGAAAATAACGATTGGTCGATTTGGCCATGAAGTCTTAATAGAAATATTTGTTTGGGGTGAGTCTGATACTCAAAGATTGAGCGTTCACCGACTTCAATCGCACCCTCAAATTCCGCCATTTTTTTCGTCGGAGATCTGATGGAGTGAATCCGAGCGTATATTCATTCTTACGCCGCTCACCGTCAACTGTTTTTCCCGGCGGTATGAAGTACTCCACCTCGAAAACCTGATCACCCTCAAGGATCTCGAAATTTCGCCAGTCCAAACTACTAACGTAATCATTGGTTTTACGATCCCAAACCGAAACCCTTACCTTAACGATCTCAGGCCGTATCAAGCCGCACTCTACATCATCGGTCGCCTCAGCCGAGGGTGGAGTCGGCGAAGGCTCTGAAGACTGTGCATGCATAAGAACGGTCAAACTTCCGCTCAAGACCCACAGGAAAACGACTTTGAAGATTCGGGCTTTCATCAAGGTTGATCAGGAACGGCTCCAAAACGCGCTTCCGCTTGAAATTTCCTCGAGCGTCTCGGCGACCTCTTGCGCATCTTCCGTTTCCAACGCAATATCGGCCATCGCGATAATGCCGGCTAGCTTGCCATCGCCATCGACTACCGGAATACGGCGGACTTGTTTATCGCCCATCAGACGGATCGCCTCAAAGACGAAATCGTCAGGTTTGACGGAGAAAATATCTGTCGTCATCGCTTCACCGACGCTGGCCGAAGCGGCCGTGCCATCAGCGATCGAACGGATGACAATGTCGCGGTCGGTCACAATACCGACGAGCTTTCCGTCTTCGACAACCGGGACCGAGCCCATGTCGCCGTCACGCATCATTGCAGCAACATCCTTCAGCGTATGCGCGCGCGTTGCCGTCGTCACATTGCGGGTCATGATGTCGCTGCACAGCATGCGCGTTTTTGCCGCGGTTTCCGTCACTGGGCCAAAAGATCTCCTTCCCTTTATTTTGTTTGAGTTCGGGCAAGAAAGCAAGGTTGCAATTAAGCGGTGTGTGGCAGCGTGAAAAACTCGAAGAAGGAAATAATTTTGAAATCTTTGAACGCGGATCGCGCGGATCAGGCAGATAGGAGCGGATTTCTCTTCTACTATCCGCCCTCATCCGCAGAATCCGCAGAATCCGCGTTCAAAAACATAAGCCAACCGCCTTTGACAAAAGCGGCGCAGCTAAAACCTCAACGTCACATCCTGGCCATCAAGCGTTAAATTTGTTGCCGAAAGGGAACGCAGCGAACGGCCGCTGTATTTGACCTCGATCTCGCCGCTTGCGTCGGCATCGCCGGAACTTTCGATCGTAATTCGCAGCGTCGTCTCGTCAAAGTACGTCAGCTTCCCGGTAAACACGGTCGATCCGTCAAGCCGGGACAGGGTCACCGTTGCCTCGCCGTTGGTGTTTACCGCAACGCTGCCGCGAATGAGAAAATCCGCATTCCGGTTTCCGATCTTGATCGAACCGGTGCCGAATTTCGAAAGCGAAAGCGATTTGCCCGTGATGGCCTCGGCACTCTCGGCCGCCGCTGTCAGCAAAAGCTCAACGCTGTCGGTCTGATTTCCGCGCAAGGTGATAGCCTTGCCCGTCTCGGTCTTAAACCTTAGCTTGCCGTCGGTTTTAATCTCGGCCCAAAGTTCGTAATTCCGTTGACGATTTATGTCACGCGGTTCGTAACCAAGCTCGAACGGGATCGGCACCTGCCGGTTTCCGGCCGGGAACGAGGTTTCAGCCACCGGTGGCCCGTTCGGGTCGGCCGAATCGACCAGCTTTACGCTGATCTCGGAATTAGGTCCCAGGGCGATCCGCTGCAAATATGAAACCGTCCCGCGGATAGTGCCCGAGCGCTGGCCGCCGCCGCCCACAGGTACGACCGTGATCTCGACCGATCGCGGATTTCCCTGCGTTATGACCGGGTAACTCGTATCTGTGATAAACAAAAGGCGTCCGCCGTCACGAATTTCGGCCTGGACCGCATAGCGGTTCCGGTCCTGGATCTTGCTTCGGTCGTAAGCCATGTCGAACGGGATCGGAACCTGCTTGCCCGCGGTAGTGATCATTTGCTCCGCGATAACGGTTGCCGAAACATCCTGACGCGAGACGTCTATGATCTTGACAGTAAGAACAGCCGTCGGCGGCAAAGCACTTCGCTGACGATAGGTAACGGTTCCTGAAACCACGTAATCCTGCGTTTCGACAATGCCGCCATCGCGACACTCCTTTTCAGTCCTGAGGTCGTCGACTTTTACAACCGGCCTTGAACCGCTTGTGATCGAATAGTCCACCGTCGTCTTTTGGGA
>JBGTJP010000083.1:0-5729 GCA_041745075.1 Pyrinomonadaceae bacterium
CCGCCACAGGAACCCAGCCAAACGACGGCCAACAACAAAACGAACAAACGCAATCTCATAAGATTCTCCTATTTATTACGAACTTCCAAATTAAACCAAAAAAACGTGTTTACATCAATGCAACGGGAGTTAGCTACAAAACACGTGCTCGTTTTGCCTGACATATGATTGTTGAAGATCTGTCATATGCGGCCGAGATCAAAATTCTTTTACCTTCATTCTTCTTCCGCCACGTGGGAAAGTTGCTATTAAAACATTAATAAATAAGTCATTTCATCGGCCTTTACCGGCATTTTGTGTGATTTCTTTAACTTCTCGACGGCTGTCTAACGTACAAGATCGAGCCCGGTTCAAAATTTTCTTTAAATTGGAACAACGAGTGTGTTATAACTATGTATTAAAGCTAAGCTTACGAGCGATTTTTGCGTCGAAATACCAATAAGCCCTTCAAAGGGGTGGGAATCGTGCTTTTTGTTGACACAAAAGGGACTTTCGTGCAAAAATTTCATAGCTTGGTTGGTTTTAAATCAAGTTTCAGTACGTACAGGAGAAGTATGATTCGTCAACTTTGGATTCGCAAGGCAGTTTCGGCTTGCGTCCTTTTTGCAGTATTTATGGCCACCTCGATGGTCACTTTGGCAGGTCCGGGCCGGATCGCCGCTGAACTTACCGTTTCGGGTAAGGCCTTCGACGGAGAAGCTCCGATGGTTATGGTGAATGGCGAGGCGTCTAAAAGCGGACGGTCGGTCTTTTCATCAAGCACAGTTTCAACGCCTGAGGATGCTGTAGCCCAGCTGGGCATTGGCAAGGCAGGAAGAATCGAACTGGATTCGAATTCGTCCGTCAATCTCATTTTCGACGATAGTTCGATCGAGGCAGAATTGACCTCCGGTAGATTGACGGTTCTTGGTTCGTTAGGTACTGTTAAGGTCAGGACAACCGACGGGAAGTCTACTACCTTGAATGCCGGTGAGTCGATCAACGCTTCCGGTGAGGCACAAGGCGGACGACAAGGTAGAAGTAAAGATAAGCTTTGGATTTGGCTGCTTGTAGCAGCTGGAGCAGCGGTAGCGATCGCTGTTGCTGTCTCGCAGTCGGGTAACAACAGCAATCCCGTTGTCAGTCCAAACCGATAAATAGTGTTTTCATTACTATTTGAGTAACTTTGCCATTGCGGCGATATGTAATTGCTTGTATTATAAGAATTGTTCAGGAGGATATTGATTAAATGCTCGCCAATAATTGTTTTCGTAAGCTAATAGCTTCATGCACTGCTGTTGCAGTCTTTTGCGTCTCGTCCTCGATCGCGCTTGCCCAGACCAAAGACATAGCCGGTGAGATCACCGTTTCTGGTCAGGTTACCGTGAACGGCCAATCGGCCGTCTCCAGCGCGACCGTCGTTTCGGGAAGTACTATCGTTACAGGTTCCAACTCAAACGCCGTTATCAGCCTTGGAAAGGTCGGGCGCGTTGAGGTTCTGGCGGATTCGAACATCGTCCTGAATTTTTCCGATAACAACATTGTAGCTGTCCTTTCATCCGGTAAGGCCAAGATCTCTAATGCCGCCGGCGTTGCGACGACCGTTACAACGAAGGACGCAACCATAATCGCCGACTCAAGCCAGGCGGATAATTTTCTTGTAGAGGTTGAGTGTTCGCACACTCACGTCGATACGACGGCCGGAATGGTGACCATGCGGGAAGGAACGATGGACAAACAGATCGCGGCGGGCACCTCGGCTTCGGCCGGAAACCTTGCCCAAACCGGCTGCAAACCATGCCTCCGTCCTAATTCGGCTCCTCCGGTTCCGATCGGCGGCTGGCCCTGGCTTCTATTGATCGCGGCGGGTGTCGCCGGTGCAGCCATTTTCCTTGGCAGCAACGAAGAGCCAGGCGGCGGTACGATCGTGGTCAGCCCGACTCGTTAGTGATAACGGTCGCTGGCAATTCTTATAATTTTCGAGTTCAAATGCGGGTCATGTTTAAAATGTGGCCCGCATAATTTTGTTTTAGAACGGCTTTTTTCTTATATTAGATCAATAATTATTGTTTATCAGCCATATGCATATTGCAGTCATCGGCACCGGCTATGTTGGTTTAGTAAGCGGTGCATGTTTTGCGGAGTTTGGTGTTGACGTCACCTGTGTAGATGTCGATGTGACAAAAATAGAGAAGCTCAATCAGGGTGTCATCCCTATCTATGAGCCGGGACTGGACCAGCTGGTCCATAAGAACGTAAAGGCCGGACGCCTTCACTTCACAACTGATATTAAGTCCGCGGTCGAACAAGCACTTGTCGTTTTTCTTGCGGTTGGAACGCCTCCTCAGGCGGACGGCACGCCGGATATGAGTTACTATCGTCAGGCCGCCAAAGATGTGGCCGATGCGATGAACGGCTATAAAGTTTTGGTCACGAAATCGACCGTCCCGATCGGGACAGGAAAATGGCTTCGTGAGTTCGTTAGCGAGAATGTCGCCGTTCCGACAGAGTTCGGAGTCGCATCGAACCCTGAATTTCTGCGAGAGGGCGCGGCCATCGACGATTTTATGCGGCCCGACCGTGTTGTGATCGGCAGCAACGAAGAACGTGCGATCGATGTGATGAAAGAGCTTTACAGACCTCTTTATTTGATCGAGACGCCGATCGTTATTACGTCACTGGAAGCCGCCGAGCTTATTAAGTATGCGGCCAACGCATTTCTCGCGACCAAGATCACATTTATCAATGAGATGGCAAACCTTTGTGACGCCATCGGCTGCGATGTTCACGACGTGGCCCGCGGCATGGGAATGGACAACCGCATTGGGCGAAAGTTCCTCCATCCGGGCCCGGGTTACGGCGGGTCCTGCTTCCCGAAAGATACGAGGGCTCTTACAACTGTCGCCGACCAGTTCGGTGTTGAAACGCGTATCGTCGATGCGGTTATCGAAGCGAACGAGCGTCAGCGGGACGCGATGATACCAAAGATCGAGAAGCTCGTAGGCGGTCTGGCCGGAAAACGTATCGGGATGCTGGGTTTGTCGTTCAAACCAGAGACGGACGATATGCGCGAATCCCCGGCGATCGAGATCATAAAGTCGATCCTGGCAAAAGGCGGCACCGTAAAGGCATTCGACCCGGTGGCGATGGATGAGGCAAAGCACTTCGTTGAGGGGATTGAATACGCCGAAGACGAATACGACGCCATCAGCGGCGCCGACGTTCTGGTGATCGTCACCGAATGGAATCAGTTCCGGGCTCTTGATATGGAAAGGGTCAAGCAGCTTTTAAAGTCGCCGAAGATCGCGGACTTGCGTAACGTCTATGAGCCGGGCGATATGCGCGACCTGGGCTTCGAGTATGTCGGAGTCGGCCGATAGATCGGCAGCCAAAGGGAGTTATCGGGTAACCCATATATTCCCTTCTCGTCCTGGCCGCTGATCGTCACTCTTCATTTACAAATCATGTCCTTAACAACCAAATGTCTGGTTACAGGCGGGGCCGGTTTTATCGGCTCCAATCTTGCCGATGAACTGATCCGTCAGGGAGCAAAGGTCACGATCATCGACAACCTCAGCACGGGTTCACATGAGAATCTTGCGGAAATAGGCGGAGATTTTGATTTTGTCGAGGCCGACCTTAATGACGACTCTGCGGTCATCAAAGCCACCGAGGGAGTTGAAGTCGTTTTCCACCAGGCCGCTCTTCCAAGCGTTCCCCGTTCGGTCGAGGATCCGACCGCGACCCATCAGGCGTGCGTGAATGCAACGTTTAATTTGCTGGTTAGGTCAAAGGATGCCGGCGTTCGAAGATTCATTTACGCTGCATCCAGCTCCGCTTACGGAGATCAGGAAGTTCTTCCAAAGATCGAAACTATGCGGCCGGAACCGTTGTCGCCCTATGCAGCAGCAAAGCTGGCCGGCGAATACTATTGCACGGTTTTTAATCAGGTTTACGGTATTGAAACCTTGTCCTTGAGATACTTCAACGTATTCGGTCCGCGGCAAAATCCGTCTTCGGCATACTCCGGCGTGATCTCACGGTTCATCGACGCGTTGATGAAGGGCGACACACCCATTATTTATGGTGACGGGCTGCAGACGCGCGACTTTACCTACATCGCTAACGTAGTGCAGGCCAACCTGAACGCTGCCCAAACTACAAATGGCCTGGGCGAAGTAATGAACGTCGCAAATGGAGAACGCGTCTCGTTGAATGATCTGCTCGCCGTTTTGTCCAAGATCACTGACCGGACCGGAGCAGGGGCCCGATATCTTGAATCCAGAAAGGGCGACGTCAAACACTCGCAGGCGGAAAATAGCCGGGCGGTCGAATGTCTTGGCTATAAAAAATTGGTCGATCTCGAAGAAGGCCTGAGGCGAACGATCGAGTGGTGGAAAACGAGCCGATTCGGACGGTAATAATTAGCAAGCCAAAAGACAGTTGCGGAAATTTTTGGTTTGTTCTTCTTATTCTTCTTTCTCGGTGGCGAAAGGGCGAAACCACGGAATAAGATGACCAAGAAGAAAAGAGATCCGGTCAAGAATCGATCAATGCAGAAACACGCATGTCAGTGATTTGTTTATGAAACCGGACGTTTAGCTAGATTTTTGAAAGAACTCGACACTGCTATTCTGCGGTCGAAAAAACGCTGTCTTCGATCGCGGAATTCACAACAATCTCCTTAGCCTTAAAATTTGCATAAACCGTCATTTGCTCGATATCGAACCGCTGGGCATATTTTTCGGGGACCAGCACGCCCTCGACCAGCCTCAACTTGTCGATCTCTACCGACGTAGAAACTGTCCGGCCATCTATCGTATAGGTCGAATCGTAGCCCTTTATTTGATTCGTCTTTTCATCGAGATAAAAATCTGTGAAGTAGCCTTCGGGCGAAGTCATCCGAAACCCTTTGACCTTTTTCTTTGCGTCGGGAAGTGCCGTGATGACAAAGCCCTGTTTACCAACTTGCTGAAGCAGAGGAAACCCGAGCCGGTTTATCGGCGGCAGCGTAAACCCGCCGCGGATGGATGACGATGTTTGCGTTCCATCATAAACCTGTTTGAGAGGCTGAAACGGATTGGCGATCTCGATGCGGTACTTTTCACCGGCAAAAATGGTGACAAATGTCGCCGGAAAAGCCTGGGCGATTGCCGATGTAGTAACATCGACCGAGCCGCGAATGACCAACGACTTCATATTCCTCAGCTTGTCTCCACCATGTGCCGCGACGGCCTTTTCCGCAAGTTCGATCTGTGCCGCAAAATCTTTTTCGGATGTTGCTGCAACCGGCGTGACGGTCTTTTGCGCAGAGATCGCCGATCCAAGTGTCGATAGAAGAAATATTGATACGAAAATTCTTAACATTATTATTATTACCTCGCCGTCAAATAAAAAAGGAAGCCTGAAGATCTGATCTCTTCATGGCTCCCTTTGAATATACTTTATCAACGCATTCCTTACCAGCTAAACCGGGCCTGCAGATCGATCCTGCGGTTGGCCGAGCTCGACCCTCCTCCGCCGCCGAATCCGCCGAATCCGCCGCCGGTTGAAGTGGACTCGCCAAACCGACTCGAAGCAAGGTTGCCGATCGGAGTTCCCAGGTTAACCGTATTTAAGAGGTTATTGAAACTGATGCTCAAGTTCAGGTTATAGGGCTTACGTTCGCTGCCGCCGCCAAAACCGCCGCCGGGGCCTCCAAACCCGCCTCGGCCGCCGCCACCACCGCCGCCACCACGACCACCGCGACC
>JBGTJP010000084.1:0-35666 GCA_041745075.1 Pyrinomonadaceae bacterium
CAATTACGCGGGCAACGACCAGGGAGTCAACGCGGGCATCGCGGCGTATGAGGCTGCTTTGAAAGAGAATAAGAAGACGTTTGAGAGCTTTGTGTATGAGGGTAAGCAGCACGGATTTCACAACGACACCACCCCACGCTATGACGCAGAGGCAGCGAAGCTGGCATGGGAAAGAACGCTGGAGTTCTTTAAGAAGCATCTAAAGTGAGACTTACGGCGGTAAGGTTTTGAGGTCGAGGGTTTGGTCACCAAGCGCGTCAGCCGAAGCGGCTGCCACCCCTCCTTAGACAAGGAGGGGAGTTTGAAGAGGGAGGAAGTTAATGAGTATGAAACCTATTCTTTACACCTTTGTTTTGGTTCTGGGAATATCTTCGATCGCCTTTGGCCAGTATAAAAAAGACAGCGTTGAGGATAAGTTGATCCAATTGGATAAGGCGTGGACGTTTGCCGAATTAAAAGGCGATAAGAAGGCGGCCGGAACACTGGTCGCTGACGATTTTGTGGGCACCACGCAGCGAGGCGAGATCCAGAATAAGGCAGAGTACGTTGCCTCGATCATGCCGAACGCCGATATGGTCAAGGCCGACGATTACAAAGTGACGATCTATGGCAATACGGCGATAATGACCCATCGTTCGACGGTTCAGGGTGTGAGAAACATTCAATTTCGGAGCACTCACGTCTGGATGAAACGCGGTGGCAAATGGCTGATCGTCGCCCACCACGGCAGCCGGGTATTACCGCCGGATGATCCGTCTGAGGAGGATGACCCGCCCGATTCGAACAGTCGTCGATTCTGATCTGCCTATTAAAACTTGACGGATGAGCCATTTGTTTGGGCGACATAGACGGAATTGACCGATGTTGAGTTTGTGTACGGATTCGGGAATTCGACGTTGTGGGCGGTGGCGGTTGTGAAAACGGATCGTAGGTGGGCGGTGAAATCTTCGCTGGCGGGATCGTTGGACCAGAGGGCGAAGGTGGCGGTGGGTTTTAATTGTTTTTTGATCGAGCCGAGGCCTTCGGCGGTGTAGAGCGAGCGGTTATTTTGGTCGAGAAAATGTTCGGGCGAGTGGTCGATGTCCAGCAGGACGGCGTCGAATTTTCGGCCGGGTTTCGCCGCGTCAAAGCCGGTGCGGGCTAGTTCGAAAAAATCGCCTTGACGGAGTTCGCATCTCGCATCTTTCGTGATCACCTCACCATTTGGCACAAGGCCGGCCTGGTGCCAGTCGATTACCGCCTGGAAAAGATCGATAACGAGCAGGCGAGAAACTCTCTCGGTTTTCAACGCCTCGACGGCCGTATAGCCCAAGCCAAGGCCACCGATCACGACATCAAGCTCACCTTCGAGCGGAGCCAATCCAAGCGTGGCAAGCTGCCGCTCACTTTCGGTAAAGAGGCTCGACATCAGATATTCTTCGCCGAGCTTTACCTCAAAAACTTCCCGATCCCGCAAAAGCGGTTCCGTCCTCCGACGAAGCGTGAGTTCGCCGAGTGATGTCTTCTCGAAGCCGAGTTCCTGTATGTCCATTTTCGGGGGATCACTGAGGCTTTCGGTTTATCAAACTGGCGGCAAAGCCGGCGCCGAAGCCATTGTCAATGTTCACTACGGTGACGTTCGAGGCGCAGGAGTTTAGCATTCCCAACAGTGCCGCGAGGCCGTGGAACGAGGCTCCGTAACCGATCGATGTGGGGACGCCGATGACGGGGACGGCGACGAGGCCTCCGATGACCGAGGGAAGTGCGCCTTCCATTCCGGCGACGACGACGACGACGCGGGAATTCTGCAGTCGTTCGCGTTCGCCGAGGATGCGGTGAATGCCGGCGACGCCCGCGTCCCAAATGCGCGTCGTCCGATTGCCCATAGCTTCGGCGGTGAGCGCGGCTTCTTCTGCGACGGGAATGTCGCTGGTGCCGGCGGTGCAGACGGTTATTTCGCCCATGCCGAGATCGGTCGTGTCACGCATGACGCGGATCACTCGCGCGGCTTCGTGCCATTCGGCGTCGGTGTGGATGTTGCGGATCTGGCCGAAAACTTCGGGCGTAGTGCGCGTGATCAGAACATTCGGTGAGCGGGCGATTATCTTTTCAAAGATGCCGGCGATCTGATCGGGCGTTTTGCCCTGGCCGAAGATGACTTCGGGAAATCCCTGTCGCTCGGCCCGGCCGTGATCGACGCGGGCGTAGCCGATGTCTTCGTAGGAGAGGTCCTTGATCGCGGCGGCGGTGTCGCTGTCGGATAACTCGCCGGTCTTGAATCGGGCGAGGAGTTTTTGGATCTCGTCGGTGTTCATATGGAAAGGATAGAGTAGCAGATTTGATCGGCCGTGAAAGACGCGAAACACACGAAAAAGAAAGCTCCTTCTTTTTCTCGTTCTTTCGCGTGTTTTGCGGCAGTATGGTTTCGGATGTCGAGGATACGGCAGGTTATATCTGGGCTGGGTTGAGCCCTTACTTACGTGCGGGCTACCGACACGTGGTAAAATCAGCACATTTGATATGGAACTAACCGTTGCGATCACCGGGGCGTCCGGAACGATCTATGCACACCGCACGCTGCAGCTTTTGGCCGCGAGCGGCGTGGTCGAAACCGTCAACCTGATAATGTCGCCGACCGCGGCCACGGTCGCTCAGGTCGAGACCGGGGCGAATTTACGTGATCCGGATGCGGCCAAGATAAATTCGTGGCTCGGGCTGGCGGCGGACTCAAAGCTCATTCGGTTCTGGCGTTTGGATAACTTCGCGGCGAAGCCGTCATCCGGCTCTTACAAGCAGGCCGGGATGCTGATCGTGCCGTGTTCGATGGGCACGCTGGGGGCGATCGCAAGCGGTGCGGGTACGAATCTAATTCATCGGGCCGCCGATGTTACGCTGAAGGAAGGGCGAAAACTTGTGCTGGTTCCACGTGAAACTCCCTATAACGCCATACATTTAGAGAATATGCTGCGCCTCGCGCACGCCGGTGCGAATATTTTGCCGGCAAGTCCGGGCTTCTATCACCGTCCAAACACTATCGAGGAGCTTGTCGAGCATCTCTGCTATCGAATTTTGGACCAGTTCGACATTCCTCATTCCAAAAAAACTCAGTGGACAGGCGAGGAAGTCGCCGGACAGTAAGTAAATATGACCGTCGAACGCGTTTTGACATACTTTTTCGCGGCGGTGTGGCTGGTTAACGGCTTGTTCTGCAAGGTACTCGATCTCGTCCCTCGTCATCGCGAAATAGTCGGCAGAATTCTCGGCGAAACTCATGCGCCGCTTCTGACAAAACTCATCGGTGGGGCAGAGATCGGCATGGCGATCTGGATCTTAAGCGGTATCGCTCGGCGCGGGAATGCAATTTTCCAGATCGTGATAATTGCGGCAATGAACATAATGGAGTTTTTGCTGGTACCCGATCTTCTGTTGTTCGGGCGAGCGAATTCGATAATCGCGTTGTTTTTCATTGGCTTAATAGCCTACAAAGAGTTTGCGTTGTCCGATTGAGATGTTCAAATTTCTGAAAGATCACCCGTTTGCCGTTGAAGCGTTTTTCGAACGTTCGACGGTTTTCACTTACGCGGTAGCGAAGGACGAAGCCGAGCGTCTGATCCCGGAATGTTTGACTCTTGACCTGCTCGATGACCGTTGGGCTTTTATTGCGGTTGCGATGGTTCAGACACGAGGTCTGCGTCCCGCTGGTTTTCCGCGCGTTTTTGGCAGCGATTTTTTTCTTATCGGCTATCGAGTATTTGTGAGATATATCGACTCAAGCGGAAAGCCGATGCGCGGGCTCTACATTTTGCGATCGCAAACCAATAAGGCAAGGATGCAGTTCCTTGGAAACATCTTCACCCACTACAACTATTCGACAACTGACATCGAGCAGGACGAAGAAGGCGGAACAATCTCCTTCACATCAGAACATTCCGACTTTCGTGCACGATTTATTGAGACGGATGAAAACGCTTCGTTGCCTGCGGGCTCACCGTTTGCAAGTTGGAAAGAGGCGAGAAAATACGCCGGGCCGCTTCCGTTCACTTTCACATACGAGCCGGCGACAAGTAAGGTAGTGATCATCGAAGGCGTACGAAAGGACTGGAAACCGATGCCGGTTAGCGTCACGGACGACCATTTTTCCTTTCTCACGAAACTGAATTTTACACGGCACCGTCTTGCCAACGCGTTTACGATCCGAAACGTGCCCTACTTGTGGAAGCGGGGACGAATCGACTTTTGGAACGGCGTGAAATGAGAAGACCCTTTCAAGGCGTGCGAAACATTATTCGGTTCAATTGGCCGTTTTATGCACTTTCCTTAAGTATCGTTTTCGCGCTCCTGATCTTCATTTGTTTTACGGAGGACGCGGTGTTTGTAGTGGCCGCTAAAGTTCTTCTACCGTTGGTGGCCGTTCCGATCCTCGTCTCACTCATGGTGTCGCTGTATGTATATGATCTTTCTCGGTTTTACAATTTCGATTGGCTCGACAGTCGCGGGACAGAAGGGCCTGGCAGGATCGTCAATATTAACGCGGGATTTGATGAGACGAGCGAAATACTCGAACGCAAATTTCCGGCGTGCGAACTAATAGTTCTGGATTTTTACGATTCGAAACGCCACACCGAGCCGTCTATCGCACGTGCCAGGCGCGCGTACCCGCCTTTCGCGGAGACCAGGACGGTATCGACTCACAGGCTGCCCTTGACCGACGGCTCAATCGACAAGGTATTCGCGATAATGTCGGCCCATGAGATTCGCGATCACGATGAGCGAATCGCTTTTTTTGAGGAACTCGAACGAATCATTACTCGCGACGGAAAGATCGTCGTTGTCGAGCACCTTAGAGACGGCGCGAATCTGCTCGCATACAATATCGGAGCGTTTCACTTTCTTACACGGGCTGTTTGGCAAGAGACTTTCGATGCGGCGAAACTGAAAATCGAAAAAGAAAAAAAGCTTACGCTATTCGTGACGGCATTTTTTCTGAAACGTGATGGAACTCAACCTTAAACTAATCGGTGTCCTACAGATCGGCCTTGCTTTGCTGCATGCGTTTTTTCCGCGCCATTTTCGGTGGAAGGAAGAACTTAGCGGATTGTCGCTACTGAGTCGGCAGATAATGTATGTGCATACTTTGTTCATCGCGCTGATGATCTTTCTGATGGGCGTTCTGTGTTTGACCTCTACTAGCGAACTTATCTCGACACCGCTTGGGAAACGCATATGCCTTGGTCTCGCTCTTTTCTGGATCACTCGATTACTGATCCAGTTTTTCGGGTATTCGTCAGAACTCTGGAGAGGAAAAGTCGTTGAGACGACGATTCACATAATTTTCTCTATTCTTTGGGTTTATTTGAGCACAACCTACGCGGTTGTATGGTGGACGAAATGACGGCCGAATCTAAGTCAACAGAGCGCTTTTCAAACCGGGTTGAGAATTACGTCAAATTTCGCCCGGGTTATCCGGACGGGGTCGTGAAGTTATTTTCCGGTGAAATGCGAATGGCCGCTGATTCGATAGTCGCGGATATTGGTTCAGGCACGGGCATCTCGGCGAAGATATTTCTTGAGAACGGGAATGAGGTGTACGGCGTTGAACCGAACGGTCCTATGCGGGCGGCGGCGGAAGAATTCCTTGGGGCCTTTCAAAAATTTCAAAGCCGCAACGGCTCCGCCGAAAACACGGGACTCGCGGACGGCTCAGTCGATATTGTCGTCTCGGCACAGGCATTTCACTGGTTCGAGCCCGAGGCCACGAGAAAAGAATTTCTTCGCATTCTAAAACCGGGCGGGTATATCGCGCTTATTTGGAACGAACGGCAGTTGAATACCACGCCGTTTTTGATCGACTACGAAAAACTTTTGTTGAAATTCGCGAATGATTACACCAAAGTCCGGCACGAGAATGTGAACCAGGAACGGCTGAAAGCCTTTTTCCAAAAGGATTTTCAAACCGCCGTCTTTCAGAACTCGCAGGTGTTGGATCTCGACGGCCTGCTTGGCCGCGTACTCTCATCGTCATACATGCCCAACGAGTCGGACGAGAGTTTTCCACAGATGAAAAACGAACTGAAAGCGCTTGTTGCGAAACATTCCGAAATCGGTAATATAGAAATACTCTACGACACCACGGTTTATTATACGCAGATCTGACCCTATGTCGACGAATTTCGGAGCAAAACCCCAAATGAAGACCATCACCGTCGCCCATTCGCCTGATTCGGACGACGCATTTATGTTTTACGGCCTGGCGACGAATAAGCTGGAAACGAACGGATTGAAGTTCGAGCACACGCTAAAGGATATCCAGACGCTGAACGAAGACGCGAAAAATGGCGTATTTGATGTTACCGCGGTTTCGTTTCATGCGTACGCGTACATCTCTGACAAGTACGCGTTGCTCCCGCACGGAGCAAGCATCGGCGATAAGTACGGTCCGATCCTTGTTTCAAAAGAACCGCGCAAACCGGAAGAGATCGGCGGTATGAAGATCGCGATCCCCGGTGAGCTGACAAGCGCCTTTTTGGCGATGCGGATCTATAACAAAGATTTTGAATATACGGTCGTCCCGTTTGACGAGATCATCGACGCGGTCAAGAACGGCGATGTCGATGCGGGGTTGTTGATCCACGAGGGACAGCTTTTTTACAAGCAGGTCGGCCTTGATAAGGTACTCGACCTGGGCGAATGGTGGTTTGAAAAGACGGGCCTGCCGCTGCCGATGGGCGGGAACGCCATACGCCGCGAGCTTGGGCCCGAAATGATGAAGAAGGTCTCGCACCACCTGCACGAAAGCATTGTCTATTCGATGGAGAACCGCGAGGACGCACTCTCATACGCGATGCAGTTCGCCCGCGACATGCCGCCTGAGCTTGCAGACCGGTTCGTAGCTATGTGGGTAAATGACCTAACGCTGGATTACGGCGAACGGGGCCGTGAAGCGGTAAGAACGCTTTTGGACGAAGGCCACAAACACGGCATTATTCCGCACGAGGTAAACGTGGAGTTTGTGGGTTAGCTTTCGCCAATATGTTCTCAGGCAGACACGGGTTTGGTAATAGCCGCCCGTGTCTTTCGCTTTTCGCGGTTTATGTTGTGTAAACTTTTCGCCCCATTTTCGCATCTATTCAACAGTTTCGGATACCAGGCACGAAAACATGAAAAGATTATTTCTTGCGGCATTTTTTACACTGACCTCATTGGCTGCGGTCTTTGGACAGAACTCTGATCTTGTCAAACAAGACCTCAACCAGGCGGAGATCGATGGCATTATTAAGAAATTCACCAGAAACGAAGGTACGTTCCGTCAGGCCTTGAATGTCTATGCGTTCAACCGTTATGCGACGTTTTCCACGGTTGGAATGGGCGGGCAAATAACCGGTACATATGCTCGCGATTCTTTTCTGACGTTTAGCGATTCGGGACAGCGTTTTGAAAGAATACTTCGGGCGCCGGTTTCGACGATCAAAGATATTGTCATAACGGTCGCGGACATCGAGAATCTCGGCGGCCTCGACCCATTTGCGATCGAGCCAAAGATGGCCGATCAATACAATTTTACCTATCTTGGAAAAGAGAGAATCGACGAGCTGAACCTTCACGTTTTTGATGTCGCACCGAAGGTAATGCCCGATTGGAAAAAAGGAGTTGCAAAATTTTTCCAGGGCCGTATCTGGGTGGACGACGAAGACTTTATGATCGTTAAGTCCAAGGGCAAGGCGGTTCCCGAAGGTAAGGAGCGGTTTGCGACCATCGAGACCTTTCGCGAGAATGTTGACGGCAAGTACTGGTTTCCGTCGTTCTCAACTTCTGACGATGAGCTTGTTTTTGACAGCGGACAAGCAGTAAAGATCCGGATCAGGGTACGTTATAAGGATTACCGCGTGGGAAGGACTGACGTGAAGATACTGGACGACGATGTTGTCGTCGAGCCAACACCAACACCAAGCCCGACCACTCCGGCTAAGAAGCCCTGAGTCGATTGCATACTTATATCGGACGAGGCGGTCACTAATTGGCCGCCTCTATTCATTTGCCAGCTCTTCGGCAACCGCGGTCCGCGTCCGATTCAATAATTCCATTAAACCGACCTCCGAAACATCGTGAGTTTCGATCGGAGGCAAAAGGACCATTTCGATCGTCCCGCCAAATGCGACGCCGGCCTTTTTGCCCATCATCCAATCCGTTTGTTTGATCGCTACGGGAATGATCGGTGCGTCAGTTTGCAGGGCCAGGTGGAAGGCTCCTTTTTTGAACGGTAGAAGCTCGCCAGGCATTGCTCTTGTTCCCTCGGCAAAAACTCCGAACGAATAGCCTTTGCCCATAACTTCGCGGGCTTTTTCCATTGACTGGCGGGCGCGTTCGGGGTTGGAGCGGTCGATCGCGATGATGTTTACATAGTGCATTCCCTGTCCGAGCACCGGGGCCTTTAACAGTTCTTTTTTTGCGACCAGTCCCATTTTTGTCCCGGCGAAAAAAAACAGGGTAGCGGTGTCGAGATAAGAGCGATGGTTTGAGATAAAAACGTACGAGCGGCCGTCCTTAACATGCTCGAGGCCTTTCACCTCAACCTTTGCACCACAGGCCCAAAGCCACGTCTTTGCTCCCCATTGAGCAAGCGGATAAAGCCACATTCGGCGATTGATGATCCAAAGAAATATAAGAGCAGGGGTGGCAACAACCAAAAGGAGAGCTCCGGCGACAAACCAACTCCACCAATAGCGAAGTTTGCCGAGAACCCTGGATTTGTTAGACTTTCTGACAGGAAATGACAGTTTCTTATTTTCCCTGACAGCAATCTCAAAATCGCCCTGGAAACGCGATGACACGGAGGAAATATCTTCACTCGTATGCTCAAGTTCTATACGTTCGTCCATGCCCGCCAAGGTCGCATCTCCTTGCTTAGTCTGAGTTTAATCAGCTTGATTCTACTTCTTTCGGGCGAAATTGTCGCTCAGGTGCCGTCGCCAAGATCGGTTCTCGGGTTTCAGCCGACCGATGACAAGACGATCGCCGATTGGACGCAGATAACGGATTACTTTGCAAAACTGGACAAGGCGAGCAACCGTGTTGTTGTGAAGGAAATAGGTAAAACCACGCTAGGCAAGCCGATGATCGTGGCGTTTATTTCATCGCCGGGCAACATTAAAAACCTCGAGCGTTACCGGCGGATGAGCGCCCAGCTTGGCGACCCTCGCACCGTTCAGAACTCCGCCGAAGCCGAACGGCTTATCAAGAATGCAAAGGCGATCGTTTCTATATCATGCTCGATCCATTCGACCGAGATCGTTGCGTCGCAGATGTCGATGAACCTTGCGTATGAGCTGGCGACAGCAAACGATGCTGAAACGAAAGAGATCTTGGACAACACTATACTGCTGCTAATTCCGTCATCGAATCCGGACGGCATCCAGATCGTGGCCGACTGGTATCGAAAAACGCTCGGGACAAAATCGGAAGGCACTTCGCCGCCCGAGCTTTATCACCATTACGCCGGGCACGATAACAACCGCGACTGGTTCATGCTGAATTTGAAGGAAACCCAGGCGATCACGAAGCTCTATTGGCAGGAGTGGTTTCCGCAGTTCGTTTATGACGTGCATCAGATGGGGCAGACGGGTGCGCGGTTTGTGATCCCGCCGTTTTTTGATCCGCCGAATCCGCGGATCTCGCCTTCGATCCTTAGAGAAGTTGGACTTGTGGGTTACAAGATGGCGGCCGACTTGCAGGCAAAGGGAATCGCCGGAGTCGCCACGAACACAACGTTTGATACATGGTGGCACGGCGGATTCCGCTCGGCGCCGTATTATCACAACTCGATCGGCATTCTGTCCGAAGCGGCAAGCGCTGATCTTATGTCGCCGGTAACTATAACGAGGGAGCAACTGCAAAAGAACCGCCCGGCCCGCGGGCTTGCGTCACCGCTTGCGACCGACACGGCCCATCCGGATGCGTGGGAAGGCGGCCTTTGGCGGCCGGCCGATATCAGCCAGATCGAGATGACGGCAAGCCGCGCACTTCTCTCGCTTGCCGCAAAATACCGGGAACGCTATCTGAGAAATTTCTACAATATCGGAAGCGCAAACCTGCGTAAGGACGGCGAGAACCCGCAGGCATTTGTCGTGATGGCGGGACAACCCTATGCCGAGACGGTCGCAAGATTTCTCGAAATTTTGAAATGGCAGGGAGTCGAGGTGCATCGGATGTCAAAAGAGCTTTGGGTGAAGCATTCGAAGACCGAGGATTTTCACGAGATACCGCTGAACAGCTTTCTCGTATTCACGAACCAGCCGCAGAAGAACAATATCCTTAGCCTGTTTGAGAAGCAGGTTTATCCCAACCGCGTGAACGTAAATGGCGAGCCAGATCCGCCGTATGACGTAGCGGGTTGGACACTGCCGCTGCAGATGGGAGTCGAGAGTTACGAGGTATGGGACATCCGCGATCTGGAAAAGGAACGCGGGACGCTGAAACGTGTTGACGATATCGATCAGGCTCGTTCGGTGCTGAACCTTAGCGCGGGCGGCGGGCCGTTCCCGAAACTGACGAACCCTCTGAAAACGAATTCGCGAATCGGGCTTTACAAAGGAAACGGCAGCTCGATGGACGAAGGCTGGACGCGGTTTGTTTTTGACACTTTTCAGATGCCCTTTCGGTCTGTTACCGACACCCAGATACGATCGGGCGAGCTGCCTTATGACGTCATAATTCTGCCGGCCGACAGCGAAAATTCGATAGTAAAGGGCCTGAGTGCCGAGCGCTATCCGGCTGAGATCTCAGGCGGCATTGGCGACGAAGGCGCAGCGAATTTGACGAAGTTTGTCGAGAACGGCGGCAAATTGGTCTGTTTCGACGATTCGTGCGAGCTGGTAATAAAGAGGTTCGGTTTACCCGTAAAAAATGTGCTGAGCGGCGTGAACCGCAAGGATTTTTACAATCCAGGCTCGATCGTAAGGATTACGGTCGATACGAAAAGCCCAATCGCTCGAGGCCTGCGTGAAGAGGCCGCGGCCTATTTTACAAACAGCTCTGCCTTCGAAGTAAGCGACGATTCAAAGACCCGCACTATTGCGAAGTACGCGGACAAGGACGCCCTCATCTCCGGCTGGATGCTCGGCGAAAAGCGCATCAACGGCAAGGCCGCCCTCATCGAAGCCGATCTCGGCAAAGGCAAAGTGATTATGTTCGCCTTCCGCCCCCAGCATCGCGGGCAGACGTTCGGAACATTTCCGTTTGTGTTTAATGCGGTAGAGAAGTGACCGGTTCCTCGCGAATCTTGCCTTCGTCTTTTCCAACGCAGCTTAGGGGTTCCAGTTTTGGCCCAGCTCCCGTTACCAATCGATCGATCGGGCCCGTCGTTCATATCGAACCTGAGAAGCAATGAAGTATCGATCCGGGTCAAAATATAACTGTGATAAATTCAAAATATGACTACCGCCATTATCCACCACCCGATCTACGAAAAGCACGAGACCGGCCCGGGACATCCTGAAACGCCCGACCGGTACCGGGTCGTGATCGACGCTCTGCAAAATGACAAAGAACTTTGGGAAAATTTAATAGAGATAACGCCGGAAAAGGCGAAGCAGGGAATAGTTCAATCCACGCATACAAAGGACCACTTCAAACGTGTGGAGAGTGCATTCGCCAATGGCCTGAAATCGCTTGACGGCGATACGATGATCTCGATGCAGTCGTTTGACGCGTCGCTTTTTGCCGCGGGCGGTGCGATAGCGGCGGTCGATGCGGTGATGAAGGGCGACGCTGAAAATGCATTTGTGGTCGTGCGTCCGCCGGGGCACCACGCTACGGCCGAGAACGCGATGGGTTTTTGCATTTTCAATAATGTCGCTGTTGCCGCCCGGTATGCACAGAATAACTATAAGGAGATCGAGCGTGTCGCGGTTATCGACTGGGACGTCCACCATGGAAACGGGACGCAGGGAATTTTCTACAGCGATCCGTCGGTTTTCTTTTTTTCGATGCACCAGTACCCGTGGTATCCGGGCACGGGGGCGCGCGGCGAATCCGGGCAGGGAAAGGGATTGGGCACCACGCTGAATGTTCCGATGCGAGCATACACACTCGCCCGCGTTCAAAAATCGACATTCGAATCCGCCATAGAGGAGATCGCATCGAAAATCACACCGGATATGATCTTTATTTCTGCCGGATTCGATGCTCATTTGACCGATCCGTTAGGGCAGCTTCAGCTTGAGGATCCGGATTTTGTTTCGATGACCCGAACGGTAAAGGAATGGGCCAACGCGGCATGCGGCGGCCGGATCGTTTCCTGTCTTGAGGGCGGATATAATCTGCAGACTCTCGGAGCCACCGTAAAAAGGCACGTTGTAGAACTCGCTTCATAGCTTATCGATTTTGCGCCAGCTTGTGTTAAGATGCCGACAATACGACAACTCTAACGGAGGATCGCAATGCCGGACATTGAAACAACTTGCGTTCAGTGCAAGGACACCTTTCCTTTTACCGAAAAGGAACAGGACCTTTTTTATCAGCGGAATATGATGCCGCCGCAGCGGTGCCCAAAGTGTCGCGGGAAAAAGGCCGCGCTGGCGGCGGACGCTCCTAAGCGGTTTGAGATCGTGTGCGACCATTGCGGCAAGCACGATCAGGTTCCTTTCCAGCCAAAAGTTGGCCGCAGCGTCCTTTGCCGCGAGTGCCACGAAGCGAGCCGTTCGCGAGCAAAATTTGTATACAGATCGAGGCGGAAACACGAGCGGTAGCGAGTGTGCGGGTTATGAGACAGGGCACACTCGCTACCGCTCGTGTTTCCGCCCTTTGACGATCAATCGATGAAATTTGAAACCGTAAATTACAACCTCGACAATAATGTTGCCACGGTTCAAATGAACCGGCCGGATGCATTGAATGCTTTGTCTCTGCAACTGAGCGTTGATCTGAAGCTGGCTTTTGAGACGGCGATTGCCGATAAGGCGAGAGCCATTATTCTAACCGGTTCCGGGAGGGCATTTTGCTCCGGCGGAGACTTGCGTGAGATGCAGTCTATGTGGAAGATGGAAGGCCGCATCGAAGCATTCCTCGAAGATCCGCTCAAGGCCTTGCATGATGTTATTTTGCTTATTCGCGAAACACCGATTCCATTTATCGCCGCCGTGAATGGCGTTTGTGCAGGAGCCGGAACAAATTTTGCACTCGCCTGCGACTTGATCTTCGCGGCTGAAGACGCAAGCTTTAATGAAGCATTTGTCCGGATCGGACTTTCGCCCGATTGCGGCGGAACATTTTTCCTTCCAAAAGCTGTTGGCGCAAAAATAGCCGCCGAATTGTTTATGACAGGGGGAACCGTGGATGCGGATCGGGCCCTCCAGATCGGAATGGTAAATCGTGTCGTTCCGGCCGAATCTCTCCTTGAAGAAGCAGGGAACTTTGCTGCAAAACTCGCCGCCGGCCCTACCGGTGCGATCGGACGCATCAAAAGAATGCTCAACGCAAGTTTTTCAAACACTCTTTCCGAACAGATCCAACTCGAACACGCCTGCCAGATCGAATCGGGCAAATCTGCCGATTTCAAAGAAGGCGTTGGTGCATTCTTCGAAAAACGCCCACCGAACTTCAAGGGCGAATAAATAAATCTTAATAAGAACTGTGCAGTTTTGACAAGCCAAAAGAAATTAGGTTTAATATGAAACTGAAAATGAAAATCATTTTCAATAAGGAATAAATCAAGAAGAAGTCAACTCCTTGGTTGCGAAAGCCGTTCGCGGTTTTCCCGCCTGAAGGTTTAACAAAAAAGGAGACCCCGGAAATGTTTACGTATGGATGCAGGCAGCTTTCTTTGGTTCTTTTGACTATATTGTTGGGGACGCTCTTATCATTTGGGCAAAATGTACAGGTTCACCGATTAGCCGGAAAAGTACTGGATCAAAATAGAGCACCGGTTGCGGGAGCAACTGTAGCAGTTATTTCAAAGGGCAATGATGTCGATATTTCTACCTTGACGAACGCGGCGGGCGAATTTTCTTTCGCGATAGAAGCCGGAGAAATTACGATAAAGGTTTTAGCAGCGGGATTTGCGGAAAGCCGGAGAGCCGCAACTATTAAATCAGGGGGTTCCGAGCCGATTGAAATTGTTCTGGAAATTGCAGCGGCAAGTGCGAGCGTTAATGTCGTCGATGCTGCTAACTATCATACTCGAGCTGTGAACAGTGCGACCAAGACGGTCACCGCGGTCCGGGACATAGCACAATCAATCACCACCGTTAATAAGGAGCAGATTAAGGACCAAATGATGACCAGCATGGGCGATGTGCTTCGTTATATGCCGGGTGTCACCGTCCATCAGGGTGAAAATAATCGCGATCAGGTTATCATTCGGGGTCAGAGCTCGAGCGCGGATTTTTATCTGAACGGAGTCAGAGACGACGTTCAATATTATCGCGACGTTTATAACCTTGAACGCGTGGAAACCCTCAAGGGCCCGAATGCCATGATATTTGGACGCGGCGGCGGCGGCGGCGTGGTCAACCGCGTAAGCAAGGAAGCCATCTTTTCGCCGCTGCGTGAAATATCGTTCCAGGGCGGCTCGTATTACAACGGGCGGTTCTCGGGCGATCTTGATAAGCCGATCAACGACCAGTTTGCGTTTAGGCTGAACGGCGTGTACGAAAATTCTGACAGCTTCCGCAAGTTTGTAAATCTGAATCGCGCGGCATTCAATCCAACCTTTACTTACAAACCCGGCGCAAACACGGCCATTACGTTTGGATACGAATTTCTTCGAGACCGGCGGACGGCGGATCGCGGTATCACATCTTTTCAGGGAAAACCGGCGAATGTTTCGCGAGACACGTTTTACGGTAATCCGGACGACAGCCATGTCAGATCAAACGTAAACATCCTGTCCGGCACCATCGACCACCAGCTTGGCGAGCTTACCATTCACAATCGAACGTCGTATGGGGATTATGACCGATTTTATCAGAACTATGTGCCCAGAGAAGCCAATGCATCGGGCACGTTGGTAACGATAACCGCGTACAATAATTCAACAAAACGCCGGAACTTTTTCAATCAAACGGATCTTTCATACCGCCTGTCAACGGGAACCGTTAAACATACGATTCTTGGCGGTGTGGAACTGGGAAATCAGCGAACGAATAATTTTCGCAACACGGGTTATTTCAATAATCTGACAACATCGACTCAGGCTGCATTCAGCGATCCAACGATAGACATTCCCGTCACTTTCCGTCAAACCGCGACCGATGCCAACAACAGGCTTAATACAGATCTGGCGGCGACATACGTTCAGGATCAGATTGAGATTTCGAGATATTTCCGCGTGATTCTCGGCATTCGTTATGATTATTTCGACCTCAAATATCACAACCACCGAAGCGACACGAATTTGAGGCGGATCGACAACCTTGTCTCGCCGCGCGTCGGATTTGTCGTTAAGCCCATCGAACCGATTTCTATTTACGGCAGTTACAGCGTCTCTCATTTGCCCAGTTCGGGCGATCAGTTTTCTTCGCTGACCAGCATAACTGAACAGGCCAAACCCGAAAAATTCCAGAATTACGAGGTTGGCGTAAAATGGGATATTCGCGAAAATCTTTTCTTTACATCGGCAGTTTACCGGTTGGACAGAACAAATACGAGAGCCACCGATCCGAACGATCCGGGTGCGATCATCCAAACAGGAAGCCAGCGAACCAACGGGTTTGAAATTGGCCTCAACGGGAACATTCTGCCGAAATGGAATATCGCCGGCGGTTATGCTCTGCAAGACGCTTATATTACAAGTGCAACAACATCCGCCGCCGCCGGATTGAAAGTCGGCCAAACCCCGCACAATACTTTTTCGCTTTGGAACAAGTATCAAATAAATCCAAGACTTGGAGTGGGCCTCGGTATTATCAATCGCTCGGAAATGTTTGCGACGGTGGACAATACGGTCAGGCTCCCGAGTTATACAAGGGCAGACGCTGCCGTGTATTACACTATAAGCGAACGGTGGCGCATTCAGGCGAACTTCGAAAATCTGCTCGATAAAAACTACATTCTCAACGCCGACAGCAACACAAACCTATCTCCCGGCTCGCCGAGAGCTGTCCGCGTAGGCCTGATCGCACGGTTCTGAAAATGGCTGGAGTGCATGGGTTCATCTAGCCAGAAATGCGGCATTGCGTGCATGATGCCTGCGCCCAGTCGCCTTTCGCGATCGTTCCGTTTATCCTTAGTGATTCATGGAATCGATTTCCTACGGACAGCTTTTAAGCAAGAATCGTAACTTCCGCAAGCTGCTTGCGGGGCAGTTTATTTCCGAACTTGGCAACTGGTTCAATTTTATTGCCAGCCTCGGTTTGGTGCGGCTTGTGTCCGAGGCGTCGCCGATGGCGGCCGGGTTATTGTTTGTATGCCGGCTTTTGCCGTTCGCCATTTTCTCGCCGATCGCCGGAACATTCGTTGACCGATTTTCACGGCGGCAGGCGATGATAATCGCCGATCTCGCACGGGTCGGGGTTGCTTTGATGTTCCTGTTTGTAGCTGACGCGGGCGACCTATGGATCGCGTATCTCGCAACCGTCCTGCTTTCTACTTTCGGGGCATTTTTTGACGGCGCAAAAAACGCGGCGACACCGAATTTGACCGGTAAAGAGGGCCTGCTTGCCGGAACCGCCCTGATGTTCTCAACGCGTTTTCTGCTGATGGCCATCGGGTCTGCGCTTGGCGGTTGGGCTTCGGCGATTTTTGGTTATGAGGTGGCGTTTCTCATCAATGCCGCTTCATTTCTTGCTTCGGCTTTTACCGTTTGGCTGATCCCTGAAGAATCGGTGCGAGAGCCGGAAACGGCTGAGCGTGCCGGACGCGAGCCATTTATCACCGAACTAAAACAAGGCCTTAGTTATGCAGCGAACAACCATTTTGCGCTCACGATCATTATCATGAATGTGATCTGGGCGACCGGCGGCGGTGCGATCAATATCGTGTTTGAACGAATGGGCGGCGTCTATTTCGCCGAGGCAAAGGGCTGGAACCCGGATGTCGCCGTCGCCTTATTATGGACGGCAACCGGCTTTGGGCTATTTGTTGGAATGATGATCGCGCACCGGACGTCGATCTATCTCGACCGGAGAAACATCAATTACCAGTTCATCGGCTGGACGCTGATCATCCATGGTTTACTGTTTGCGGTTGCCGGGATCGTTCCTAATCTCTGGTTGTTCCTGTTCTTTGTATTTATTTCGCGAGCGATCATCGGTGTCGAGTATGCGGTGCAGGAAACCTTGTTCCAACGCAGCCTGCCGGACTATATTCGCGGCCGG
Organism: Pyrinomonadaceae bacterium; assembly: GCA_041745075.1. GTDB lineage: Bacteria > Acidobacteriota > Blastocatellia > Pyrinomonadales > Pyrinomonadaceae > OLB17. The sequence continues at coordinate 17,289 of JBGTJP010000084.1, forward strand.
ATATCCACGCTTGAACGCGGGGCCGAACTTACCATGTTCGGCCTGTCGAGCTGGCTTGCAAGCGCCCTGGTCTATGGCGTTTCTGCCCAGGCACTGACGGTGATTTCGGGAATTCTTGCGGGCTCATCCGGCATAGTTTGGTTCATTCGGGAACGCGGGCGGCAATCGGCCACGGCCGATCAAGCATCAGAACTATCCACTTCAAACTTATAAGGCCTTTTTGAAAAAAATACAGGTTACGCAAAAGGATTTTCCAGAGCGTTTTTCTTCTCTGCGACTGTGCGACTTTGCGGGAAATTAAACTCCCGCAGAGGCGCTGAGACTCAGAGAAAGCCAAAATCTCTTTATTTTGAAGTTTTTTCACAGGCTCGAAGTTAGAGCTAAGCCGTGATAATGACTGCCCTCGTGCCGGTGAGTTCTGAAAAATCTTTTGTATAGATCGTGTCAACGCGGCGGGTGCCCGCGATGACGTTAACGATCTCCTGGGTTGAGACAAGGCCGCCCTCTACATGAGCGATCGCCCATGTTTTGATGTGTGTAGCTTTGGTAAGAGCATCGCCGAGTATTTTCAGATACTGCGACTTCGTTTCGACCGGGGCACCAAGTTTGCCGTGGCGGGATGCTTCGAACGAGGGCCAGAAATCGTCCCCGCCGCGAAGCCATTCCTCGCGCCAAACAGCCTTATCGGGCGTCGCGGTCCGGCCTCCGGTGCCTGCCGCCGGCAATCTGAGGAACATAAGATCGGCCGGGCTTTCGGCGATAAAATCCTCGGCGGACTTGTTCTGGCAGCCATTGTTCTGGCGGTTGTTGAAGGCTTCGGGTGCCGCCAGCCACAGGCGGCGAAAAACATTGGACAACGGCTGGCGCAGATCGCGGGTGTCCTCGGAAAAAGACATTACATAATCGCCAACTGCCATTACAAGGCTGGCCGCGATGGCAAAGGCGAAAGGCGACTGAAGTTTGTCCAGGTTGCGTCGGATATTATCGAACCACCATGAATCGGTCTCGCTGAACCAGTTTCGAAGGGCGGGATTATCAAGCCGGTTGCCGGGCACATAAACATCTTCGAGAATGGCGTTCACATTCGCATCGGTCAGTTTTTCTTCGTTGTTCTGGATCGCGGCAAGTGCGCGGGTCCAGGCCGACTGCAACGGGTCATTCGCCAGAACGCGCGTGTCGCCATGCTTTAGATAAGCGCCGAGCGCCGGGCTACCGGTGAAGGGCAACGCGACCGAACGGTACTGCTGCCGACGAAGCACATTCAGCTCAAAGGCAAGCCAGCTTCGCGGTGTAAAGATCGATTGTTTACTCATGGTTCAAACTAAGGCCGCGCGGCTGTTCATCGGTTGGGGAGCCCAATTTCGGCTCTACGGCCTCAGGATGTTTTTCTCCGCTCTGGGAAACGGCAGGCGGCAATGCATGGCGGGCGGGCTCGCCGATCTCGGCGGCAACCGGCCGCGGCCCGACCAGCGTTTCAACCTCCAGAAAGTCGATATACTCGCTGCCGAGGAATGCTTTGACAACCTTTGGATCGAATTCGAGGCCGATCCAGTCAGATAGGTAAACTTTTGCTTCCGCGACGGACATTGCCTTTCGCCGCGGGCGGTCATCGCGCAGGGCGGCAAAGGAATCGGCCACCCGAAGAATGCGAGCGGCGAGCGGAATCTCGTCGCCTTCGAGCGCGTCCGGATAGCCGGTCCCGTTCCACCATTCGTGATGCCAGCGCACAAGCAATTGTACGCCCCGCGAAAATCCCCGCTTTGCCGCGTCCTGTTCGCCGATAACCGGATGACGCTGCATATCCATCCGTTCGGCTGCTGACAACGGGCGGCTCTGCTTGATGTAATCGCGGTTCATCGTCATTTCGCCGATGTCGTGAATAAGCGCCGCCTGCTGCATAAAATGCCTGTCGTGGGCCGCGAGATTAAAGCTCTTTCCGATGGCGTCCGCGATGGCCGCGATACGCAGGCCGTGGGCGTGCGTATAGCCTTCAAACGCGTCAATCTCCGACGAAAGCTCGAGCAGATCTTCGTCGAACTTCGATTCTTTCGCTAACATCGCTTCCATAAGATCAAAAAAATCCCGAAGAAGAATATTAACACATGGGCGTCATGGGCACAGCCATGCCGGCGGATCACTTTCGTATCTTGTTCATCAGCTCTTGTGCCTCGACGTTGCCCGGCGCGATCTCAAGAAAGCGCTTCAACTCGCCCTCGGCACGCTTGAGCATATTGTTGTCGATCAAAAATTCGACCAGCATAAGTCTTATCTTCGGGTTTTTTGGATCGATCTTTGCGGCCGCCTGCAGTTCGCCCTCGGCCTTGTGACGCTGCTTCTCGTCATAAGAAAGTGCCTTACCGAAGTAGGCCCGGTAAAGTGCGTTGTCGGGATTGTAATGGGCCGCACGGCCGAGAAACGGGATCGCCCTTTCGTACTCTTCATCCATCAACAGGCTTAGTCCAGCTTCAAAGTTTTCCAGGCCCTGCTCGGTCTTGGCATCGACCTTGTCCGTCTCGACAACTCCCTGGGCCTTTAGCTTCTCCTTCATTTCCAGTTCTTTGCGGACCTTGAAATCGTAATTCTCACGCGTATCCGTTGACTTAAGCGAATCATAGGCGATCTGAACGTTCGAGAACGCCGCCTGCACCCGCCGGAGCGTCTCCGCCGATTCGCGGTGAAAACGGTCGGGATGGAAGAGCTTTGCGAGTGCGAAATAGGAGGCTTTTATGTCCTTGACCTCGGCTTTCGGCTCAATGCCGAGCACGTCATAGTGCGTGCGCCCGCCCTCCACTCGTTTGAGATAGTCGTCGAGCGAGATCTCGACCGCCTCGTTGCTGGCGGCGGGATCAATCACAGGCTCTGCCACTTCTCCCGGCGTCTTGATCGTATTTGCTGCTACTTTCCCATTGGTATCCGCTGTAGTATTGGTTGCCTGTTTTACCAGCGAAACGCGGGCATTTCGAATAGCAGCTACGCGGCTTTCGGAAAAGGCGGCGTTCCAATCAAGGCGGCGCAGCATACCGCCGAGCCAAAGGACATAAAGTGCCTGGAGAAAACCGTTTTCGGGCAAGCCGCATTCAAGCGTAAGGTCCTCGATTTTTCGCGGTTCCGTGCCAAACCTCTGCAATACATAGTCTTCGTGGCTTTGAAGATGCGGATGTCCATTCCCGTCAGCCGGTTTTTGAAAACTTTCCTGGACGCTTTTGAACCGGGCGAACACAGCCGCCGATGGCTGGCAGCGGGCGTAATCGATCAAGATCTTATGAGCATTGATGGGAAAAATAAGGTCCTCGCGTGAACGGACCAGCGGACTGTAATGCCATGAGCAGTCGGGCCACGTCAAAACATCAACGATGATCTTTTCGATCTGCGCCACAACCGCGGCGTCAGCGTCCTCTTGTGACAGCACTTTTTCGCGGACAAGCATCGCGGCGAATTCGACGTCGTTGGAGCACTTCGGCAGGACCGTCAGCCTTGACTGATCGATCTTTTTCGTATCCAGAAGAACATTCAAGAGCCGATGCTCGCGTCCGTTGGAGACGCCGTAAACGACTTTTCCTTCACGAAAATAGACTATCGATTTAGCATCGCCGTTTGAAAGGCGCATCGAACCGTCAAGCCCGGCTTCCCCGATCTCGATCAACAGTTCGGCGAATGGGTAGGTCTTGCAGGTCCCTTTATGGTCGAGAGGATTTTGCGGCGTCATCGGCAACGTTAAATCTAAGGCGAGTAGGGAGAGAGGCGAAGAGGCCCGATATGAATTGTAACAAATCGGCGAGGAAAATGTTAAGAAAGAATTTGCCTTCGGTGAAGAAGCATTTGGCGGTTTTCAAAATAGGAGAAACGATACGAGAAATTTGACACCCTCAAGGCAAATTGCGAAAGTTCCAAGAGATCGATTTGCTAAGCTCAGTTTTGAACGCAACGTGTTGATGGATCACCCGATCGAAATTCGTGAATGCACGACACTTGAAGAGTTATCGTCGTGTGTCGAGTTGCAGCGCGCGGTCTTCGCCCTGCCCGAGATCGAAATATCGCCGGTTCGCCATTTTGTGGTGACGAAAAATGCCGGCGGCTTTATTCTTGGAGCATTTGCGGACGATGAACTGGTCGGATTTGTTCTCAGCGTTCCTGCTTTTTTGCGTGGCGAAAAGGCCTTTTACTCACATATGACAGCGGTCCGCCAGGACTTTCAAAGCTCCGGGATCGGAGCGAAACTTAAATGGCGCCAACGGGACCGGGCACTTGAGCTGGGGGTCCAGCATGTTAAGTGGACCTTTGAGCCGTGGAAGGCCAGAAACGCTTATTTTAATCTTGAAAAATTGGGTGCCGTCGGCAGCGAATACCAGCCGAATTTTTACGGTGTCGATTACGCAACGGCTGTTCAGAGCAAGTCAAAGATCGGCCTCGCAAGCGATAGGTTGTTTGCCGAATGGCATTTGATCAGTGATAAGGTTGAAGCGCTTGCGGCGGGTGAGAAGTACATTGAGTCGCGCGGTCCGGTCACGGAAATCGAGGTCCCGAATGACTGGGTTGCCCTGCTGACGGAGAGCGCGGAAGATGCCCTGTCGGTGCAGGCACGGATAAGAAGCGATTTTGAGGCGGCGTTTAGGCAAGGATCAGTCGCCCGCGGATTCGCCCGCGACGATCATCGCCCACGTTATTTGCTTTATTAAACAAATATCGGCCGGGAACGCAGGCGCCCTCGCCTGCAACGCCGCGTTGTTTGCGGCGTCAAATCGTGAGGTTTGCATCGCTTTTTGTACCGTTAGCTAGATAGGCGAGACCCTTGGGCGTTATGATCTTCACAGTTGACCCTGACATTAGAAAAGCCCGCACGCTGCCGTCAGAGTTTTACACGGATCCGCGGTATTTAGAGCTTTCCAAAGAAAAGATATTTGCTCGCACGTGGCAGTTCGCTGCAGGCCCGGAACTGAACGCCTCCTTAACGCCCTTCACGCTTTTGCCGCGTTATCTGAATGAGCCGCTGCTCTTGGTCCAGTCCACTGGCGAAATCCGATGCCTTTCAAACGTCTGCACGCACCGGGGGAAACTGTTGATCGAGGACGCGTGCGATGGAAACCTTATCCTCTGCGGCTATCACGGCCGTCGGTTTTCGCTCGACGGGAAATTCCTGTCGATGCCCGAGTTCGAAGGGGTTGCGGATTTTCCGAGCGATGACGAGGACCTGAAAAAAATTGCGCTTACGGGCCGAGACGGATTTACTTTCGTGTCGCTTGACCCGCCCGGTCCCTTCGAAACGTTTGTTGCGGGCTGGCCCGAGAATCTGGATTTGGGTGCTTTGCGATTTGCCGGCAGGCGGGCATACGAGGTAGATGCCCATTGGGCGCTGTACTGTGAAAACTATCTGGAAGGTTTCCACATTCCGTTCGTGCATAAATCCCTGAACGCCGTAGTTGATTATGGTTCCTACACGACAGACCTGTTTCGATATTCGAGCCTGCAAAAAGGGTACGACGCCACCGGCGTGGTTGCGGCGCGCTATCTATTCGTCTTCCCCAATCTAATGTTCAATTTTTATCCCTGGGGAATATCGGTCAATATCGTCCGTCCGGTCACTCCGTCGCAATCGGTTGTCGAATTCCTCACGTATGTCGGTGACGAATCTTTGATAGAAACAGGCGCTGGGGCGGACCTCCACGGGGTTGAAATGGAGGACGAAGCCGTCGTCGAAAGCGTGCAAAAGGGAATCCGCTCACGCTACTATTCGATTGGCCGATATTCACCAAAACGTGAACAGGGAACGCACCACTTTCACAGGCTAATATCGGAGTTTATAGCGTAATTGAACAGTAATAAAAATGGCGGATCTTAAAAAAGAAGTTGAAAAACTGCGTGCCGAGATCAACCGGCACAGCGATCTTTATTATCAATCGGACGCGCCGGAAATTTCGGATTTTGAGTTCGATCAACTTCTTGAACGCCTAAGAGAACTAGAAGAAGTAAATCCTGACCTGATCACACCCGACAGCCCGACGCAGCGTGTTGGCGGCAAGGCCGATTCATTGCAGCCGTTTACCCACACTGTGCCGCTGATGTCGCTGGACAATTCGTATGACCTGGACGATCTAAAGGCGTTTACCGAACGCTGTGAAAAATTGGCCGAGGGGCGAAAACTGGAGTACGTCGCCGAGCTAAAGATCGACGGTTTGAGTGTTTCGATCCATTACGACAAAGGTGTGCTGTCGGTTGCGGCGACGCGGGGCGATGGACAGCAGGGCGATGAGGTAACACAGAACGTAAAGACGATCAGGACGGTCCCGCTGCGGCTGAAAAAGGATGCTCCGCCACATGCCGAGGTTCGCGGCGAGGTGTTTCTGTCGCGGTCACAGTTTGCAAAAAACAATGCCGAACTTGAAATGCAGGGCGAGAAAACGTTCGCAAATCCGCGAAACTCCGCCTCGGGCACGCTGCGAATGCTCGATTCGGCGATAGTTGCCGCCCGGCGTTTGGATATGTTTCCGTATGACCTTTTCGCCGGGAACCAGAAGATGTTCGCAACGCACTGGGAGAGTTTTGAATGGCTGGAGCGAAATGGATTTGATGTAAACCCAAACCGGCGAAAGTGCGCGAACTTTGATGACCTTTCGGCTTTCATCGCCGAAATGGAACCGAAACGTGACGAGCTTGATTACGAAATAGACGGCGTTGTCGTGAAGGTAAATTCGACGGCGTTGCAGCAGGAATTTGGAGCGACATCAAAGGCGCCGCGTTGGGCGATAGCGTACAAATATCCGGCTCGAAAGGCGTTTACCACGCTTCGCAACATTCTTGTAAGCGTCGGGCGCACCGGTGCTCTGACGCCGATCGCAATGCTTGAACCGACATTGCTCGCGGGCACGACGGTTGGCCGCGCCTCGCTGCATAACGAGGACGAGATCAAGCGGCTCGGAATAAAGATCGGCGACACCGTCGAGATCGAAAAAAGCGGTGAGATCATCCCGCAGGTGCTCGGGTTCGTTGAATCGAAACGCGATGGCAGCGAGACGGAGTTCATTTTTCCCGCTAATTGCCCGGTCTGCGGCTGGGACGCCGTCCGGCCGGAAGGCGAGGCCGTTCGCCGGTGCAGAAATCCGGATTGCCCGGCGAAGATCAAGGGACGCATCCAATATTTTGCCTCTCGAAAAGCAATGGATATCGAGGGTTTAGGTGAGGTGCTCGTCGAAACGCTCGTTGATAAAGGGATGATAAAGGACGTTGCCGGGCTTTATTCGCTGACAGTCGAGCAGATCGTGGCGCTCGAACGCATGGCAGAAAAATCAGGTACAAACCTGATCGATCAGATAGAAGCCAGCAAAACGCGCGGACTTCAGCGCCTGTTATACGGCATCGATATCCGCCACGTCGGCGAGCGCTATGCAAAGCTGCTTGCCAATCATTTTCGGTCGATCGATCGTATTGCCGAAGCATCGGTCGAAGAACTCGACGACATCCACGAGATCGGCCTGGCCGTTGCCGAAAGCGTCCACGAATGGATGCGCGACCCGAAGAATATCGACATCGTAAATCGATTGAAAGCCGCTGGTGTCGTAATGGAAATGGATGCCGCCTCGACCGCCGCTCTCGACGAACGCTTTATCGGCAAGACCTTTGTCCTAACCGGTAAACTTGAAAACTACACTCGCGACGAAGCCGCCAAACTAATCGAAGACCGCGGGGGCCGCGTCTCGTCGTCGGTTAGCAAAAAGACCGACTTTGTTGTTGTGGGAAGTGACGCGGGATCAAAGTTGACCAAGGCGGAGTCGCTGGGAGTTCCGATTCTCCGTGAAGCGGATTTCCAAGCTTTTGCCGCGTGATCGGTCCGACTGGTTACGCCACCCTATCCGGGGCACCTGTTGCCTCTTTTGCATCGTGCATCTCTATAACGACGCGAGAAAAAATGCTGTAAACGACTAATATGCTTACGACAAGCCCTACGCCAAAGACTATAAGATCATTCATCTAGCCCTCCTCGTAGTGGTACCGTAAAGGCCAAGCGACAATATTGATGGCACCCACAAGCCAACAAAAATTGCGGTGTCGCGATTGCCGGGCCCAAAAAACCCAAACCAAATGCTTACCGAAAACAAAAATGAAATAAACGCCGCGAGCAGCGTTATCTTATCTGAGCGGTCTAATGTCATAGATTTATTAAGTTCCTTAAAAGTATTGGTATATGAACTGCTTTACAGTCTGGTTTCGGCTAGGGGCACTTTTCAGATTCAGAAGGCTCGTTTGGGAGTTCGGGTTTCGGCTATTGTGTTATTACAAAAAGATTTTGGAGATGTGATTCGGCAAGTCAAATTGAATATAATTTCAATTGAGATCCCAGGAGAACGGGATGAAGCTACTATATGAACAACTTCTTCACGGAAAGATTGTCAGTTGCCGACCCGCTTATCAGCAACGCCATTGACGACGAGGTTCGTCGGCAGACCAACGGGCTTGAGCTTATCGCGTCGGAGAATTTTGTGTCCGAGGCCGTGCTTCAGGCGATGGGCACGGTGTTTACGAACAAATATGCCGAAGGGTATCCGGCCAAGCGTTATTATGGCGGGTGCGAGTTTGCGGATGTTGTCGAGCAGACGGCGATCGATCGGGCCAAGGAGATATTTGGCTCGGAACATGCCAATGTCCAGCCGCACAGCGGTGCGCAGGCGAATATGGCCGTGCTGCTGGCGGCACTCGAGCATGGCGATCAGATCCTGGGGATGAATCTGTCGCACGGCGGGCATTTGACGCATGGTCATCCGCTCAATTTTTCGGGGATAAATTACAAGGTTGCGGATTACGGCGTTAACAAAGATACTGAGCAAATAGATTATGATGAATTGCAGAAAATCGCTGAGAAAAGCAAACCAAAGCTATTGATATGTGGTGCTTCTGCTTATCCGCGAACGATAGATTTCGAACGGATCGGTGAGATCGCCCGCAATGTTGGGGCGAAGGTAATGGCGGACATTGCACATATTGCCGGTTTGGTGGCGACCGGCCTGCATCCTTCGCCGGTGCCGCATTGCGAATTTGTCACTACGACGACGCACAAGACTCTCCGCGGGCCGCGCGGCGGTTTGATCCTTTGCAGGGAAGAATTTGCGAAGGACATTGACCGAAGCGTTTTCCCCGGTGTTCAAGGCGGACCACTGGTGCACGTGATCGCCGCAAAGGCCGTTTCCTTTGGCGAAGCGCTTCGCGACGATTTCAAGGCATATCAACAGCAGATCATCGATAACGCAAAGGTGCTAGCCGAGGCATTAGGCAATGCTGGTCTGCGAATCGTTTCCGGCGGAACTGACAATCACCTTTTGCTGGTCGATGTTTATATGGACGGCAAGGGAATAACCGGTAAGGCGGCTGAAAAGGCGCTTGAGGCGGTCCATATCACGGTCAATAAAAACACCATCCCCTTCGATACTCAGAAGCCTTTCACTGCATCGGGCATTCGCCTCGGGACGCCCGCATTGACGACTCGCGGAATGAAGGAAGCTGAAATGAGACAGATCGGCGAGATGATCGCGTCGATTATTCACGAACCGGAATCTGAAGATGTTAAACAAAAGGTCAGGATGGGGGTCGCGGAGATAGCGGCTAGGTTCCCGATGTATCCGACTCGATTGAAGGAGAAAGGCACCGAAGCCAACTCGGCAGTATGACCCTTCAATCAGGAGAAACTATCAACTACTCCCTAACCACTATCAACTGAAAAAAAGTAGGTTCTCTATGCCGTTGCCGTACGGCAAATAAAGGTCTATTCCGCCATCTGTCCATCGTCCGGAAAATACTGTTCCAGCACATCCCGTGCTTCTTCCGATTCGTATTCATAGGCCTTCTGCTCTAGCGAGCTTGCGCCTATATCGGAGTAGAGCGGGTCGTCAAGAAGCGGAACAAGGGTTGCCACGGGCAGCATCGAGAGAGTTTCGTAAGCGATGGCCCTGATCTGGGGCATTTCCGTCTGACGGACTATCTCGGCGATCTCCGCCGCCGAAAAACGTTCGAACAGGCGATCCGAGAGTTTGTCGAGCTTGATATAATCGTGCCTCTTCAACGCGCGTTCGGCGAGCTGAATAAAAGCCTCGGCGGAGCCACTCTGGGCTTCAAGAACGCGCACACAAGTTTCGGCAAGTTCCTTGATCTCGCCCAGTTTTTCCGAATCACGTCTGGTCGCGGAGTTACGCGATTGTTCGTCAAGGGCCGTCAGTAAACGGCTGACCTCCCAATCGGCATGTGCGTCGTACGAAAATTTTTGGGTTGGGCTGTTCGGGCTGGTGCTGCCCGAGCGCATTGCACCGGCCAGCATCTTCTTTGTCATTGGCCGCAAACCGTCCCATGCATTGACGACCGCGGGCCCAAGATCTTTAATCATCATTTCAACTGTTAAAGTTTGCCCCTCGGACCGCAAACTTGTCAACCATCTATATTAGATGATGAATCGCCAGAACTTATCAAGGAAAAAATCCCACGCGATCCGGTAACCAGTGTTTTCATAGCGGCAACTTCCTGAAAACACCGGCGTTGAGCATCTTCATCTCGGTTTCGCGAAGAATTGCCTCGCTTTCGTCCGCCCCGATCCCCTCATCGATACCCGTAACGAGTGCGTACGGAGTCTCAGACAGGTGGCGAAGCTCCCATGCCGTAATTCCCGGTTTCGTAGATCGGGAAAACCATGCCGCATCCAGCTCGGACGCCGCGGCCTCAACGCCTTCGAAAAGGTCGGCGGAGTCGCCGATCTGCCGGCTTAAGCCTGCGGAAAGCAAAACACGGCGTAGCTTCCAGCCGTGTTTCTTATATTGAGCAATAATTTGCTCGATCGCCGTCCCGTCCATTATTGTTTCTTGGGCAGCGGTTCAACCTTCGGGCCGTCGTATTTCGGAATCTTTGTGTTGGCGTTCGCGTTCATGTGCGCAGGATCGCTATTCCCCATCATGTTCGGCGGCGGCATTGAATTTCCGCGGGCGACATTAGCGGCATCCTTTTCACGCGCGTCCATGCCCTTGCCGGGGGATTTATATGTTCCGCGGAAAAGGTCGCCGACGGCAAATTTCCACACGCCGTCCTCATTGACGAACGGAAGGTCCTCCCAACGTTGCTCTTTGTTGTTATGGACCTCGACACCCGCCCAGCAGCCTCCTATGCGTTCATCGCGAATCTCCGGCAGCGACGGAGCGAACGTGGTGCCGGTAAATCCGTTCTCATAGACCTTTTCGATAGCGTTCTTTTGCCGTTCGGCAAGCGATTCCGCAAACTCCTGGGTCATTTTGGACATTTCGCCTTTTATTTTTTCAGTGCTTTTTTCCTTAACCGCCGCGTAAAGGCGTTTGTAGGCCTCGGTCGGCGTGTCGCTGATAGGGTCACATACTTTCTCAGGGGCCTTATTCGAACCATTGCTCGAATTCGATTCGGGCCCGCCGCACCCGATGGCTGAAAGGCCTAAAAGAAGGATCTGCAGGCCGATAAAAATTCTTTTCATAACTTCATTAATTACCAATTCTTCGAAATAAACTATACTTCTTCGAAAGTATAGATATTGTATCTTCAAATGTAAATTTTGCGGCGTTTTATGCTGGAATCCGCTATTTTGACCTGCGAAAGCCTTTAACAACAAATGAAGACTTGTCCGAACTGCCAGACGCAATATACAGACGACAGTCTGCGGTTCTGCCTGCAAAGAAGGTTAATGCTAAAGGGCCGTTTCCGGTTCGATGATGAAAGCTTTACAAATAGTTGCGGGCCGACTCTCGGTTGCGGATGTTGACCGACCTGACGGCGACACGGAATCTCTTGTTCGCGTGGTGCGCTCGGGCATCTGCAACACCGATCTTGAGATCATCCGGGGATATGCCGGTTTCAGCGGGACGATCGGGCACGAGTTTGTCGGTATTGTCGAAGAAAGCCCTGGGCGACCCGAACTGAAAGGCAAGCGGGTTGTTGGCGAGATAAATGCCGGTTGCGGCGAATGTGCCTTGTGCATGGGCGGTGACCAGCGTCATTGTCCGCGGCGGACAGTTCTGGGAATTGTAGGACGCGACGGTGCACACGCCGAGTTTTTGAAGCTTCCGTCCGACAACCTCTTCGTGGTCCCGGACAATGTTTCGGACGAAGAGGCAGTTTTTGTCGAACCCCTGGCCGCCGCCTTCGGCATCACCGAACAGGTCGAGATCGGGCCGGAAACGAATGTTGCGGTCATCGGCGACGGAAAATTAGGGCTCCTTTGCGCAATGTCGCTGGCGTTAAACACTCCAAATATTACACTTGTCGGCCGTCACCGATCCAAACTTAAAATTGCCGGTGAAGCAGGTGTGGAATGCGTTCTTGCGGAAGATTCAGCTAAGCTAACCCGCCGGTTCGATCTTGTGGTCGAGGCAAGCGGTTCCGAATCCGGCTTTTCATCGGCCGTCGATCTGGTCAAGCCGCGCGGCAAGATAGTGTTGAAATCGACCTTTCACGGCACTCCGGTGTGGCCCGCATCGCGGATCGTGGTGGACGAAATAACAGTCGTCGGCTCTCGCTGCGGCCGATTCGGCCCGGCCCTCGAACTCCTCAGCGCAAAAAAGATCGATATCACCCGACTGATAAGTGAGGAATTCTCCCTCACCCAAGGCCTCGAAGCTGTCAACAAGGCTGCTGAAAAGGGAATTCTAAAGGTTTTCTTAAGAATGGGATAAATACGCGAGGAGCGGCGGCGATCGTTAATAGTGAGGGGGAAACTTGAAACTATGGAACTAATATCCCATCGATACGGCGTGCGGTTCAAAACCCTTTCGGAATACAAATTCTTCGGACAACGGGGCTAATTTGCTATACTTCCAAGAAATCATTGAGTTATTCGATTTTTTTCAGGAGTAGCCTTAATGTTCAAATCCGATAAAAAAATGCGTCTGCCCCGAATCGCACTTGCTCTTTTGTTGTCAGCGTCAGCCGGTACTGCCGTATCATCTCAAACACCGCAGATACCCGATGCGTCCCGGCAGACAGCGATAACCCCGCAGCAGCTTTCGCTGTCGTTCGCGGCCGCGACAAAAATGGTCGAGCCGGCCGTGGTCAGCATCGACACTAAAGGTAAAACGCCCGACGTCGCACAGCGAGGCGAGGCCCGGCCCACAGATCCGGGTGATCTGCTTGATTTTTTCAACCGCCAGCTTCAGCGGCGTCCAGCCTACTCGGTCGGCAGCGGGTTTATTATCGATAAGCGCGGATTTGTTCTGACCAACGCCCATGTTGTTGCCGATGCGGCGCGGATAACCGTTAAGCTTGATTCCGGCGAAGAGTTGCTCGCTAAGGTTGTCGGTACAGACGAATTGACCGATCTTGCGGTATTGAAGGTTGAAGCGGGCCGCGACCTTCCGGTCGTTAAAATGGGGAATTCGGACCAGGCGCAGGTTGGCGATTGGGTAATTGCGATCGGTTCGCCGTTCGGCCTGAACCGGACCGTAACGGCCGGCATCATCTCGCAAACCCAGCGTGCCACGCCGAGTTCGACGCTGTTTCAGCGGTTTATCCAAACAGACGCCGCCATAAACCGCGGCAATTCGGGCGGGCCGCTCGTCAATATGAAGGGCGAAGTGATCGGCGTAAATTCTCAGATCGCAACCACGAATGGCGACTTTAACGGCATCGGCTTTGCTCTTCCATCGGTGGACGCGGCAAACGTTTTTGAGCAGATAATTAAGAACGGCAAGGTAAGACGTGGTTACCTGGGCGTAACGCTTGAAACGGTAAAGCCGGAATACGCAAAGGTTTATGGAATGCGGGAGCCAAAAGGCGCGATCATTATGGAGGTCCGCACGTCAAAAAGCCCCGCCGCCGCAGCCGGACTTATATCCGGAGATGTGATAGTCGAATTCGATGGAAAGCCCGTTGACAGTGCTCAGGATCTGATCGCCAAGGTTTCGGCTACTGCCCCGGACCAGTCGGTGGCAATTAACTATCTCCGCGAATCGGGTGCGAATCTTGATCGCCGGAGTGCCACGCTTCGTCTGGGCGAGCGTCCGCCGGATGGGCGGGGCAGCATCGAAGATGAGCCGACCCCGGTAAAGCTGCCGCTTGACCGAAAGATCGCGGACCCGAAGCCGTTTGGCCTAACGCTGATGGACCTAAGCCCGGATATTGCATCGCTTTATAAGATCGAAGGCCAAAAAGGCGTTCTTGTTAAAGAGATCAACCCCGAGAGTTTTATTGCCGATGTGAAGGTCTCTACCGGCTATCAGGCATTGAGCGAAGGCGACCTTATCGTAAAGATCAACCGGCTTCCCATAGTGGATGTTAAGTCATTTACGGCGATCGTTAATTTGTTGAAAACGGGTGATGCAGTCGTTTTGCATGTACTTGCGTTGAATCCGCGTACCCGCACCGCCGATCTGAAGATCGTTCAGTTCACGGTGCAATAGAAGGAAGTTTCTGGTTCCTTGTTTCGGGTTCCAAGTTGCAAACGTCGTTGAGATACGCGTCGTTTGGTACTTGGAACTTTTACCTTTAAACTTGAATTTACGGTCGATAAAAGAAAACAGAAATCAAAACAAGAAACGAATTCTCATGGCAAAAGCGAAACAGGCAAAAATAAAAAAAACATCGGTAAAAACCTATCACAACTACATTGGCGGCGAGTGGATAAAAGCGGCGTCGGGTGAGTGGTTCGACAACATAAACCCTGCGGACACAACAGATATCGTTGGCCGGTTCCCTGCCTCCGACAAAGAGGACGTGAACCTTGCGGTGACGGCGGCGAAGAATGCGGCCACCAAATGGCGCCGGACCCCAGCCCCGAAACGGGCTGAAATATTGTTCACGCTAGGCGAAATTCTTCGCGAGAACAAGGACGAATTCACGCGGCAGATGACGCGCGAGATGGGCAAGGTGTTGAAGGAAGCGGGCGGTGATGTGCAGGAGGCGATCGACTGTACCTATTACACGGCGGGCGAGGGGCGTCGTCTTCACGGCTTCACCACCCCGGCCGAAATGCCGAATAAATTCGCGATGTGCGTCCGACAGCCGGTCGGCATTTGCGGACTTATTACGCCTTTCAATTTTCCGATGGCGATTCCTTCCTGGAAACTGATCCCGGCTCTCGTATGCGGCAACACGGTCGTTATCAAGTCGGGCGAGGATGTGCCGCTTTCGACTATCAACCTTGTTAAGGCATGTGAAAAAGCCGGGATTCCGAAAGGAGTGGTTAATGTCGTAAACGGATTTGGCGAAGCGGGTGCTGCGCTGGTGAGTCATAAGGATACGCGGTTGATCTCATTTACGGGATCGACCGACACTGGCCGCATCATCGCCGAGCAATGTGCCCGCGATAATAAAATTGTAAGCCTCGAAATGGGTGGCAAAAATGCGATCATCGTGATGGATGATGCCGACATCGATAATGCCGTCGAAGGCTCGCTGTGGGGAGCATTCGGCACCAGCGGTCAGCGGTGCACGGCTTCGTCCCGGCTTATCGTGCAGAAGAAGATCTACAAAAAATTCTGTGCAAAATTGGTCGAAAGAGTAAAGCAGCTTCGGGTCGGAAACGGCCTCGATGCAAAAACCGAGGTTGGCCCCGTTATCAACGAAGCCGCTATGGACAAGATCCTCGCCTATATCGATATCGGCAAGAATGAGGACAAAGCCACGCTCGCCTGCGGCGGAAACCGTCTGACCAAGGGCAGCTACGCCAAAGGTTATTTCATTGAACCGACCGTGTTTACGGATGTAAAACCCGGAATGAGGATCGAGCAGGAAGAGATATTTGGTCCGGTTACGTCAGTAGTTCCGTTCGGTACGCTCGATGAAGCAATTGACATCGTAAACGGCGTAAAATATGGCCTCTCGAGCGCGATCTATACACAAGACGTGAATAACGCCTTTTACGCAATGCAGGAGCTTTACACCGGCATCTGCTATGTCAACTCTGCCACCATCGGAGCCGAGGTCCACCTGCCGTTCGGCGGCACAAAAGGCACCGGCAACGGCCACCGCGAAGCGGGAACGCAGGTGCTGGATATCTTCAGCGAGTGGAAGTCCCTGTATATCGATTACAGCGGCAAACTTCAAAAGGCGCAGATCGATGCGGTTGAGATCTGATTCGCCGGTGAGAAAATATGGACGTACTCTGGGAGGAGCTGACCTTTGGTCTGCCGGAAAGGCGACAACTGATCCAGGTCATCGTACGGCTGATGGCGTCCGCTTTGATCGCCGGGATCGTAGGTTTTCAACGCGAGGCCTGTGGAAAGGCCGCCGGGCTTAGAACGCACATTTTGGTATCCATTGGAAGCACTGTTTTTGTGCTTGGCTGCATCGGTGCGGGAATGCGCGAGGACGCTATCTCGCGAGTAATTCAAGGCATCGTGACCGGCATCGGTTTCATCGGTGCGGGAGCTATTCTCAAACGCGAAACGAATATCCATGGCCTGACGACATCCGCCGGGCTTTGGACGACTTGCGCAATCGGTGTGATGATCGGGCTGGGCGAATTGGGAATCGCGATCATGGCGGCGCTCCTCACTTTTGTTGTGCTTGCCGTCGTCGGTCGGGTCGAGCGAAAATACATTGTTAACAACGACAAGCCTTGAGTGTTCCAATTTCATGACCATCGAGAAAGCCCGCCGGCGATCGCGGCGATGCTCGATCGCAGAGATTGCGTCGTGCTGATCCCGACCGACGGCGGCTTGGGTCGAATGGGCAGAGCCACCGGGCGGGAACGCCCTTTCTTCATTTCAAACAGCTGCCGAGTTGGCCTAGGCCAGATCGGCTTCGATCTTTGCGGTCAAACGCGGATCGTCGGGCGTTACGTCGGGGGCAAAGCGAGCCGCTACCTCGCCGCTTTTGCCGATTAGAAATTTTTCAAAGTTCCACAAAACATCGGTTGGGTCGACACGGGTGTGGCCGAAATTACGGAGTTTTTCTTCCATGCCGTCACCATTGTTCACGTCGGTTTCGGACCGAGCCTCGATCAGGTTTGCATAGAGCGGATGCCGGTCGTCGTTGATGCCGATCTTTGAGAACATGGGGAACTGAACATTGTAGTTGGTCGAACAAAACTCCTTGATCTCTTCTTCGGTCCCGGGTTCCTGCCCCTTGAAATCGTTCGACGGGAATGCCAGTATCTCAAAGCCTTTGTCACGATAATTTTCGTAGAGCTTCTCCAAACCCTCGTACTGCGGAGTCAGGCCGCATTTCGATGCGACATTCACGATAAGCAGCGTCTTGCCTTTGTAATCGTTTAAGTTAGTTTCCTGCCCGTCGATCGTTTTGACGGGGATTTCATAAATATTATTTGCCATAGTTTTCACTTTGTTTGAGTGTTCTTGAATTTTCTCTAAATCACGGTCATTCATCAAACGCGATAAAGCTTTTTGAATCATCCCGTACTGAATTAACCTAGTGGCATTTTTCCAATATACTTTGAACAATGACCATCGAGAAAGCCCGCGAGATCCTAAAGCACCGGTTTGGCTACGATTCGTTTCGGATGAATCAGGAGCCGGCGATCGAGGCGGTTTTGCGGAAGAGGGATTGTGTCCTGTTGATGCCGACCGGCGGCGGGAAGTCGCTTTGTTATCAGATACCGGCGTTGATGCTCGATGGTTTGACGGTCGTCATTTCGCCGCTTATCGCGTTGATGAAGGACCAGGTCGATGCGTTGAGAAGCAATGGCGTTGAGGCGGCTTTTCTTAATTCGACGCAAACCGCCGCCGAGCAGGTCGAGGTTTTTCGCGATGTCCGCAGCGGCAAACTAAAATTGCTCTACGTCGCACCCGAGCGGCTCCTGCAAAACGGCGACCGCTTTTTGGATTTTCTTCGCGGCATCAATGTGTCGCTATTCGCGATCGACGAAGCCCACTGCATTTCAAGCTGGGGCCACGATTTTAGGCCAGAATACCTGCGGCTGGCCGCGCTAAAGCAGGAATTTCCCGACATTCCGGTCATTGCCCTTACCGCGACGGCGGATAAACTCGTCAGAAAAGATATAGTCGAAAGGCTCAACGTCCGTAATGCCGATGTCTTTGTTTCGAGCTTTAACCGGCCGAATATTTTTTATCGGGTCGAGCCAAAGCGAAATTCCTACGGGCAGCTTCTTGATTATTTAGGAGACCGCAAGGACGAGAGCGGAATAATTTACTGCCTTAGCCGCAACTCGGTCGATTCGCTTGCGGCCGATCTTGGCGACGAGGGTTTTTCCGCACTGCCTTATCACGCCGGCCTCGACAAGATGACGCGTGATAAAAACCAGAGAGCATTCATAAACGACGAGGCCCGGATCATCGTCGCGACGATCGCATTTGGAATGGGCATCGACAAATCGAACGTGCGGTTTGTCGTCCACATGGACCTTCCCAAAAATATCGAAAGCTATTATCAGGAAACGGGCCGGGCCGGCCGCGACGGTCTCGAAAGCGACGC
>JBGTJP010000085.1:0-5350 GCA_041745075.1 Pyrinomonadaceae bacterium
GGGTTTTGAGATCAGCGACGAAGACCGAAAGAGGCCGTTTATCGAAATGAGCGGGCGGAAGGGCCTCGGGGTAAAAGCCGACGACCTGATCGACCGGCTTGAAGCCAACGCGCTGGTCGAGGTCGAATCCCGCCACCCCGATCTGCCGAATGAAGTTAAAGTTCATGTCGCCCACCAACTTGCGGTCGGCGCTTTACGTTTCTTTTTGCTCAAATTTACGCGAAACACCATCATCGTATTCGATTTCAACGAAGCGTTATCAACCGAGGGCGAAACCGGCACCTTTTGCCAGTATTCAGCCGTAAGAGCAAATTCGATCTTTCGGAAGCTGGATGAACAAGGTCTTTCCGTAGAACATTTCCGGCAGTATCTTGACAAAGTAGATGAGGTTTCTGTGGTGCTTTCGGGTGATGGCGGAAATGAGATCTGGTCGCTTATCACGACATCTGCCCGGTTGGCGGAAACACTTCGCCATTCCGCAAGCCAAAATGAGCCTGCAATTTTGGCCAAATACACATTTTCACTGGCCAAGGCGTTCAACCTTTTCTATCACCATCACAAGATCCTTGCCGAAGAAAATGTTGTAAAACAAGCCGTCCTTGTCGCGGCGGCCAGCACGGCACGTTCTTCCCTGACCGCCGCCCTTGCGACTATGGGTATCGAGGTCCCTGAGAAAATGTGATTGACACGATGAATGAATTTCTGTTACAAACTTTACAGATGAACGCGAAAAATTTACGGATCAACGTTTTGAATTCCTGGCAATTGGCCTGGAGTTGGCGGCTTTGCGGCTTGCCGGCTGTGCCTAAGTTGAATTCAGAGATCTGTTCGCTTCCCTAATTTTTAGCAGGATCTTCGATTTTTTTTCAGGTGCCGCCTTTTCGTTAAGGCGGCATTTTTTATTGGTATGAGTGGACTTGAAGAATTTTTGACGCGGGCCGAAAGGGCAAATGTCGTACCGGTGATCGACACTATGTCGGCCGATCTTTTGACGCCGCTCGCGGTTTATCTGAAAGTCGCAAATGAGGGCTCCGATTCGTTCCTGCTTGAATCGGTCGAGGGCGGCGAGACGCTGGCCCGATACTCTTTCGTCGGTGTTGACCCAAAGTTTACGGTCACGGGCAATGGTGAAAAGGTTTCCGTATCAGATCGGGGCAGTTCGAAGATCGTGAACATGTCGATGATCGATTTCCTCCGCGATCATTTTTCGAAATACAGACTTGCGGACGAAGATGAGTTGCCAAGTTTTGCCGGCGGCGCGATCGGTTCGTTCGGCTTTTCCTGTGCGGCATGGTTTGAGCCGAGCCTGCGTCGATGCATTCGGCCGGTTGAGGATGAGGCCGCGTTTATGTTCTGCCGAACGATAATTGCGTTTGACCACGCGAAACAGGTTATTAAGATCGTATCGCTTCTTTTCACGGATGAGGCGGGCGATGATCGAGACCGTCTGGAGGGCCTCTACACAAAAGCACTCGATGCCAACTCAGCCGTCCGGAAAACTCTTGAAGATGGCCTGATTCAAATGCCGCTGGCTGCTGAGCATACTGCGAACAAAGTCAGAGCCTCAAATTTCGAGAAAGCGGATTTCGAAAACGGCGTCCGCACCATAAAGGAGTACATCGCGGCGGGTGACGCGTATCAGGTGGTGCTGTCGCAATGCTTCTCTCGGGCCACGAACGCTTCTCCGGTGGCCATTTACAGAGCGATGCGTTCGCTAAACCCTTCGCCGTATATGTTCCTGATCAGGATGGCCGGCAAGTCGATCATCGGCGCATCACCTGAAATGCTGGTACGATGCCGTGGACAGAAGCTGGAATATCGCCCGATCGCGGGCACGCGGCCGCGTGGGAAAACGGCTGATGAAGATACCCGGCTGGCCGAAGAAATGCGGGCCGACCGAAAGGAGGTCGCAGAGCATCTGATGCTTGTCGATCTGGGCCGCAACGACCTTGGGCGAGTCGCTGAATACGGCAGCGTCGAGGTTTCGGGTTTGATGAGCGTCGAGAAATATTCGCATGTACAGCATCTTGTCACCTATCTTTCGGCGAATCTAAGGGATGGCCTTGACCGTTTTGATGCGCTGGCGGCATGCTTCCCCGCCGGCACGGTTTCGGGGGCTCCTAAAGTGCGGGCGATCGAGATCATCTGCGAGTTAGAGCCGACGCCACGCGGAATTTATTCGGGTGCAGTAGGATATTTCGATTATTCGGGGAATATGGATACGTGTATCGCTATCCGCACGATGGTGCTCGAAGACGGGGTTGCCAAGGTACAGGCCGGGGCCGGAATTGTTGCGGATTCGGGCCCTGAAGCTGAGTTTCGCGAAACCGAAAACAAAGCCGCGGCCTTGCTAAAAGCTATCGAAATAGCCGAAGGTTTGAGCCCGCCTTAGCAGACGTCTGAATTGTCATACGTTAAAGCTCTTTTCTCATCGCATTCTTATTCCTCTTCCTCTGTGGTTCCATTTTCTTGACCACAGAAGAAGAGGACGAAGAGGAAAGAAGACGGAAGGAGCGATCACGGATCGGTTGAAGAATAGAATTTTTTTGAAAGGAAATACGAGCTTACTAAAATGGCCGTTTCAATATTGAACTCGACAATAGAGCAATTTCGCGGCGGCCGTGACATTGAGCCTGGCGACGCGGAAGCTCTTGTTGACGCGATGATCGCGGAATCTGATGAGGCGTTGCTTGCCAACGTGTTTCATGCGTGGAACCGCAAGGGCATCGCCGAGGAAGAGATCTTCGCGATCACTAAGATAATGCGTGAGCGTTGTACCAGGGTAAATTCCCGGCACAAAATACTGGTCGATATTGTCGGTACGGGCGGCAGCAAGGTTAAGACCTTTAACGTCTCGACCGCCGCGGCGTTTGTCGTCGCTGGGCATGGCTTGGCGGTGGCAAAGCACGGCAACAAGGCGGCGACGAGTAATTCAGGCAGTGCAGATGTGCTGGTCTCGTTGGGGGTCGAGCCTGCGGTCGATGCCGCGACGGCCGAACGCTGTTTAGAGGAGATCGGTATCTGCTTTATGTTCGCTCCGAATTTTCACCGCTTGTCGCCGACCCTCGGCAAGGTCCGGCGGGGTCTTGGATTCCCGACGATCTTCAATTGTGTGGGGCCTTTGTGTAATCCCGCTTCGGCGACGAATCAGTTGATCGGCGTTTGGAGCAAAGACCTTGTGCCAAAAATGGCGAACGCGTTGGCTCGATTGGAAACGAAAAAGTCGTGGATCGTACACGGCGAAAATGGCATGGACGAGATCTCGCTTAGCGGAAAAACATTTGTTGCCGAGGTCACGGGGGCGGAAGTCCGTAATTTAGAATTGACGCCTGAAGACTTCGGCGTAGTTCGAGAGCCTACCGAAAGTCTTCGTGTGGAAACGCCGGAACAGAGTGCCGCGATCATTCGACAAACTCTCGAGCCAAACCGCGAATACTTTGCGGCAAAGGCCTTAGTCGAAATCAATGCCGCGGCGGCTATTTTTGTTTCAGGTTACGGTGAGAATGTTTGCGAAGCGTATGAGTTTGCAAGCGACAGCATTCGCGGCGGACATGCGAAAAAGAAATTGGACGAATTGGCGGCGGCGGCGTCAAAGCAATGAACGGGAGCATTCTTGAAAAAATAATCGCGGCAAAGAAAATCCGCGTGGCAGAAGCAAAACGGCAGTGCGACCTGTCGGAGTTGCGGGAAAAAGCTGTGCAGTACCGGGAAAACCGAGGCACCAATCGCTTTGCTCAGGCACTTGGCGACCGTTCGAGGATCAGTATTATCGCCGAATTCAAACGGGCTTCTCCGTCAAAAGGCATAATAAACGACGGCCGCGATCCCGCCGAGACGACATTGGCCTATAAAAATGGCGGAGCTGCTGCGATCTCCGTCCTGACGGAAGAGGATTTTTTCAAAGGCTCGCTGGCCGACCTGAAAGCCGTCCGTAAGGCCGTCGATCTGCCGATCCTGAGAAAGGATTTTGTCATTGATGAGTTTCAAATTTACGAATCTGCCGGTGCCGACGCCGTTTTGCTGATCGTCGCAGCCCTGGGAAAGGACGAACTGCGTCGGTTTCAGAGCTTGGCGGATTCGTTTGGCCTTGATGCGATCGTCGAGGTACACGATCTCGACGAACTTGAGATCGCCGGTTCGATTGGTGCATCAATAATCGGCGTAAACAACCGAAACCTAAGGACATTCGATGTGTCACTTAATGTTTCACGTGAACTGATAAAACGCCGCCCTGATGGAGCGTTGATGATCGCCGAAAGCGGTATTTCGACCCGCGAAGAAGTACTCGAACTGAGCGAACTCGGCTACGATGGATTTCTGATCGGCGAGGCGCTGATGCGGAGCGGTGATCCGGTGGCTGAGTTAGGAGGATTAGCCACAGAGAGCACCGAGAAAAAGGGGCTTGCAGATCGCAATTGAACCCTAACGATTGGGCGGCAAGACGTTTTATGACCAAAGTTAAGATATGCGGCATAACTGAACTTGGTGACGCGATCCTTGCCGCACGCTTTGGTGCGGATGCTGTCGGGTTTAATTTGTATCCCCAAAGCCCGAGGTACATTTTGCCGGAGAACGCCGGAACGATCGCCCGTGGAATTCCGCAGGAGGTTTTGAGGGTAGGCGTGTTCGTTAACGCGTCAATCGATGAAATACTGGAGGTTGAAAGAAAGGCCGGTTTAGACGCCATTCAGCTCCACGGCGACGAAACACCGGGATTCGTATCGGAGCTTCGACTGCGTACGACCTCGGAAATAATAAAGGCCATGCGTGCCGGCCCCGCATTCGAAGCTGTCCACGTTTTAGATTACGAAGCGGACGCGATACTTCTGGATGCATATTCGGCTGAAGGCCGCGGCGGAACGGGTGAAACCTTTGATTGGAGAATAGCGGTTGCGGTCAGACCGCTCGTAAACCAGCTTTATCTCGCCGGCGGGCTCGACGCCGAGAATGTTGCGGCGGCGGTTGATGCCGTCCGCCCGTTTGCGGTGGACGTTGCAAGCGGGGTCGAATCATCGCCGGGCAAAAAGGACCCGATGAAGCTGGAAAGGTTTATTAAGAACGCGAAGAACGCATGACTAACTACGAACCAGACGAACGCGGCTATTGGGGCGAATATGGCGGGCGGTATGTGCCTGAAACCCTTGTTGCTCCGCTTGATGAGCTGACGGACGCGTATTTTGGCTATCGCGACGACGCGAAGTTTCGGGCCGAGTACGAACACCTGTTAAAGGATTTTGTCGGGCGCCCGACGCCGCTTTATTTTGCCGAGCGGCTGACCGAATCGCTGGGCGGCGCACGGATCTATCTGAAACGCGAGGACCTTAACCACACCGGTGCTCACAAAATAAAC
>JBGTJP010000086.1:0-3324 GCA_041745075.1 Pyrinomonadaceae bacterium
GACGTTATCCGTGCGGTCGGCGACAAGAGCGCGGATGGAGCAAGCCTGGCGGCCGAAGAGATCCTTACCGGCGCGTTTCAGACGTTTGCCGGCACCGTGAAATCGATCGACGCGGAAAATAAAGAGGTGGTTATGACAGAGCTGCAGTCCAAGAAGGATGTGGTTGTGTCGCTCGCCCGCGCATCGCTGGTCAAAAAATTCCCAGAACAGATGGCCCAAATGATGGCGATGCGGCAAGCCGCCGGCTCGGCGGGCCAGGGCGGCCAACCGCCGAATCGGCCTGCCAACGGAACCGGCGGCGGACAAGGACCGGGCGGAGGCCAAAGGGCGGGCGGTATCGACGATATGCTCGACCGTTTCCCGACTATCACGGCCGCGGACCTGAAAGTCGGCGATGTAATAGCCGTGTCCAGCTCCAGGACGGCTACCCTTGACCGCATAACAGCCATCAAGCTGCTTGCGGGCGTAGAACCTTTCCTTAGGGCGGCACAGGCTTCGGGTGGTCAGCAGCGGCAAGGTTCGCAAAGCCTGAATATTCCGGGCCTGGATGGCGGCTTTGACGGAAATTAAATTTTTATAACAGCCATTGGAACGGGGCGTATTCTTAATGGTTCCTGCTTTATTTAATACTCTTTAGAAGGTTATTTTGTGATGAGATTATCCAAACTTTTTGTCCTGAGCGGATTGATCGCTCTAGTTTTGAATATTCCGATATTCGCGCAGCAAAACGGAAGCCTGACCGGCCAGGTCGTGGATTCGCTTGGTGCCATTGTGGTCGGTGCTTCGGTAACGGTTGTTTCCTCAGCCAATGCCGAAAAGAACGCGACCACAAATTCGCGGGGTGAATATACGGTCAACGGACTTGCTCCTGGCAAATATACGGTCCGCGTGTCCGCCCCGAAGTTTGCGCTTTATGAAAACTCCGAAGTCGAGATCGAGGCCGGCAAGAAGGCCGAACTGATCGCGACGATGACAGTTGAAGGCGTGCAGGAACAGGTCGATATTGAGAGCGACACCGGCGTTTCGACCGACCCGGCAAACAATGCCGGTGCGACCGTTTTGAAGGAAAAAGACCTTGAGGCACTGCCTGACGATCCGGATGAACTCGAGGCTGCCTTGCAGGCGCTCGCCGGCCCATCCGCCGGCCCAAACGGCGGCCAGATCTACATCGACGGATTTACCGGCGGCCGGCTTCCGCCAAAAGAAGCGATCCGCGAGATACGGATCAACAGCAACCCTTTTTCGGCCGAATATGACCGGCTTGGGTTTGGGCGTATCGAGATTCTGACCAAGCCAGGCTCGGATAGATGGCGGGGGAGCGGTTTTTTCAACTTTAACGACGAGAGCCTCAATTCGCGCAATCCTTTTGCGCTGAACCGGGCCCCAAGCCAGCGTCGCTCTTATGGCGGTAACGTTTCCGGCCCTATCCAGAAAGGGAAGTCGTCCTTTTTTGTCGATATAAGCAACCGTGAGGAGGACAATAACTCGGTGTTGAACGCCGTGATCCTCGACGATGCTCTCAATCCGATTCCGTTTCAGCAGGAATTCACCGTGCCGACCCGCCGTTTCTCGATCAGCCCCCGGTTCGATTACGCCATAAATGACAAGAACACGCTCGTGGTGCGGTACAGCTTTGACCGCAATACGCGAGACAATCAGGGCATTGGCGGTACGTCTCTTCCAACACGGGCGTATCAGACCATGAATATCGAGCATGAACTTCGGTTTACCGAGACCATGATAATAAATCCGAAAACGGTCAATGAGACGCGATTCGAATATGACTGGGAAAAGAGCGAACAGGTTGGCGACAATTCGATCCCGACCGTTAGCGTTGCCGATGCATTCTCGGGCGGCGGCTCGCAGATCGGCCAAAGTTTCAACCGGGAGCTGTCCTGGGACCTTCAAAATTACACAACGACTTCCCTCGGCGACAAGAACCAGCACGGCGTCAAATTTGGTCTAAGAGTTCGCGGAACTCAGATAGCGGACCGGTCTGAGAACAACTTTAGCGGAAACTTTACGTTTATTAATCTCAACAGTTACCGTGACGCAGTACTTGGAAATGCTTTTCCGACCCAGTTTTCTATCACAACCGGCAATCCTCAGCAGGATGTGTCCCGATATGATTACAGCTTCTTCGCAACCGATGACTGGCGGGTAAATCCGGGACTGACGCTTAGTTTCGGTATGCGTTACGAAAATCAGACGAATATCAGCGACAATACGAATTTTGCTCCGCGATTTTCCTTTGCCTGGTCGCCCGGTGCGGGTGGAGCACGCACCCCAAAGACGGTCTTGCGGGGCGGCGTCGGTATATTTTATGACCGGTTCAGCGAGGGTTTGACGCTCAACGCGTTGAGGTTTAATGGAACGTCGCAGATAAATCTGGTCGTGAATGCAAATGACACCGATCCTGTCCGTCGTGCGGCGGCTATCGCATTGCTTCAGCAGCCGGTATTCACCCTTTCGGGTGTAACAAATGTACCGACAGCCGCTCAAATTCTCGCGGCCCTGCCACAGTCCAACACGATCCGGTCGATCTCGGACGACATAAATTCGCCAATGACGATCCAGGGAGCGTTCTCGGTTGAGCGGCAGCTTCCGGCGAAGACGACGCTTGGCGTCACTTTTACGACGTCAAGGACCAATAATGTCCTCCGTTCGCGAAACATAAATGCTCCGGTCTGTCCTCTGCAGGTAGATTGTTTGAACGCTCCGCGTCCCGATCCGACGCTTGGAAATATCTATCAATATGAATCGACCGGTAAACTCAATCAGAACCGGTTGAATATTAATATCCGTAATTTCGCAAACCAGAAATTCTCGCTGTTTGCGAACTACAGCCTTGGCTTTTCAAACAGCGACACCGACGGTGCCGGCAGTTTTCCCTCCTACTCGTACGACTTTTCGGACGATTTTGGACGGTCGTCGACCGACATACGGCACTTTTTTATTGTTCGGGGAAGTATAACCATGCCGCTGGGTGTTTCTGTTACCCCCTTTATTATTGCGAGAAGCGGAAACCCGTTTAATATCACACGCGG
Source organism: Pyrinomonadaceae bacterium (assembly GCA_041745075.1). Classification (GTDB taxonomy): domain Bacteria; phylum Acidobacteriota; class Blastocatellia; order Pyrinomonadales; family Pyrinomonadaceae; genus OLB17. The sequence goes on from JBGTJP010000086.1 coordinate 3,048, forward strand.
GATCGACTTGAACGGCGATGCGCTGTTTACCGAACGTCCGACTTTTGGCGAACTCGCTGCACGCTGTTCCCTACTCGGCATTTCGGCCTCTTACTGCGATGTGACGGGAAATGATTCCAGCTCGATCATTCCCCGGAATTACGGACGGGGCCCGGCTTCGGTGACTGTCAATTTAAATGTAAGCAAGAACTTCGGGTTTGGAAAATCGCCCCGGGCGGCTGCGGTGGCTCAGACTGGCGGCGGCGATCAAGCCGGCGGCGGCCGCGGACCAGGCGGC
>JBGTJP010000087.1:0-17362 GCA_041745075.1 Pyrinomonadaceae bacterium
GCCCAGTCAAATTCGGGCGTAACCGGTGTTGTTACCGACGCGAGCGGAGCGCTGGTTCCGGGGGCCGAGGTAAAGCTTACGGATACAAAGACGTCACGTGAGTTGACGACCACGACGAATGATCAGGGTGTCTATACTTTCAGGAACGTGCCCCAGGGAAGCGGCTACACATTGGTTTTTACTGCGTCCGGCTTTCAGCGGTATATCTTGAGTGAGGTCCAACTCGGCATTGGAAAGATCGAAACCTACAATGCGCAATTGTCCGCGGGTGATGTTTCGGCTTCGGTCGAGGTGACTTCGACCGCGGGCGAGGCCACGTTGAATACAACCGACGCGAGCCTTGGAAATGTGATCAGCGAACGCCAGATCCGCGAACTTCCCAATCAGTTTCGCAACAGTCCGGCGGCCCTTATCGGGCTTCAGCCGGGTGTCATAGGCAACAACGTCGGAACGGGTGCCACAAATCGCGTGGGCTCGGTGACCGGTGCCCGGGCCGATCAGGGCAATATTACGATCGACGGAATAGACTCGAACGATGTGGCTACGGGCCAGGCGTTTGAGGCTATCGGAAATCTTCCGCTGGATTCGGTGCAGGAGTTCCGAGCGGTCACGACCAATCCGGGTTCGTCCGAAGGCCGATCTAGCGGCGGGCAGATCCAAATTGGAACGAAAAGCGGAAGCAATGAGTTTCACGGTTCACTTCGAGAGTATTTTCGTACGGACGAGACAGCGGCGAACACCTTTTTTAACAACCGTAACGGTATCGAGCGGCCCAAGCTGCAGCGTCATCAATTCGGCGGCAGCATCAGCGGCCCGCTTCCTTTTCCGAATGTTGGCGAGTTGAGGGGCCCGCTGTTCAAGAGCGGTAAGGACCGGCTTTTCTTTTTCTTTGATTACGAGGGCCGGCGGGATGATTCCGAAGTGACGCGTGCCCGTGCGGTCCCGCTTCAGCACGTCCGCGAAGGCCGCATCGCCTATATGAACAACGCGCCCGGCTGCACAGCTATTCCGGTGGCGCTGATCAGGCTTGATACAAATCCGCAGTGCATCTCATTCTATACGCAGGGACAGTCCGCCGCACTCGACCCGCGGGGCGCCGGGGTGAACCAGTCGCTGTTGTCGTTTATCAACAGCCGCTATCCGGCGGCAAACGACCCGAGCGGCGGCAACGGCCTGAATACGGGCCTGTTGCGTTTCAACGCCCCCGTACTTCTTGAATACAATACTTACACCACACGCATTGACGGAAATATTAGCGACAGACAAAGGGCTTTTGGCCGTCTGACGCTGACGCGCAATGACAGCACAAATGCGGAAGCCCTTTTCCCGGGCGATCCGGACAGTGAAAAATTGCTGGACAAGAGTTACCAGTTGGTTGGCGGCCATACGTGGATAGCCACGGCGGCGATCACGAATCAGTTTACGGTCGGCGTTTCGCGGCAGTTGTGGGACTTCCCGGTGCCTGTTTCTGATGCGTATCCGACGATCTTTACCTTTACGCCGTTCCAGAATCCGTATGCCGATATAAGTTTCCAGAACCGCGATGTCATCGTTCCGACAATACGAAACGACACAACATGGACGGGCGGCAATCACACATTTTTGTTTGGCGGGCAGTTCAAACCGATCCATCAGAAATCGGTTCTGATCAACGACTTCAACTTTGCCACGATCGGGCTTGGAGGGAATACGAACGCTCTGAACCCATCGCTTCGTCCAACCGACATCCGGCCCGGAAGCACGGCGGCGATAACGAACTGGGACACGCTATATCCCTTTATGCTCGGTCGTCTTGCGCAGTTGAATACGAACTACGTTTACGATACCAGCGGGACCGTACAGCCGCTTGGGACCGGCAAGGCACGCGATTACGTTTATAACGAATCCGAGCTTTATGTGCAGGACAACTGGAAATTGAGAAGCGACCTGACGGTCAATCTGGGCGTCCGCTGGCATTTTTATCCGGCTCCTTACGAAAAGAATGGATTTCAGTCGGGAAACAGCGTGGATTTTGACGAACTTATTCGCATCCGTGCCGCTAACGCCCTGGCGGGAATAAGCGGCGATGATGCCGAGCCGCTGCTTACCTACGATCTGATCGGCAAGGGCAATAACGCCCGTCCGATGTACAAGAACGACTGGAACAACTTTGCTCCGCGGTTCGGGTTTGCGTATAACCCGTCGTTTAGAGGCGGGGTTCTAGGTGCACTATTCGGCGACCGGAAGACGGTCCTTCGCGGCGGAGCGTCGCAGGTGTACGACCGGGTCGGAGGTGCTTTGACCTTTGTTCAGGACCAGGGTTCGTACATATTCGATAACTCGGCCTCAACCTCGTTCGGCGCCCTTAATCCGAGAACGGCCTTGTTGAACGATCCGCGGTTTACCGGCATAACTACACTGCCGGTCCAAAACACCGCTCCGGTCAGCGTCCGGCCCTTTACGCCGGATCCATTCGGGCAGGCGTCGGGACAGTTCAATTACGCGATCTCGCAAAACTTTGAGATCCCGTTTTCCTATCAATGGAGCCTCGGCGTTCAGCGGGAGTTACCGGGCAACATGCTGATCGATGTTTCGTACGTAGGCCGACGCGGCAAGAAACTTTTTGCCCAGGCTGACGGGGCGCAGATCGTGGATTTCAAGGACGCGGCGTCAGGCCAGTTTATGCTGAATGCACTCAACAACCTGCAGGCACAATTGCAATCGGGAAGCGCCGTAACTGCCCAGCCCTGGTTGGAGAATCAGGTCGGTTCGCAAGCTATGTTAAATTACGGCCGTACCTGCACACAGGTCGGGACCGATTTTCTCGGCTTTAACCCGGCGAACTGCAGCGAACTCATCGCCGGATTTCTTCCAGCCCTTGTTACGATCGGCGGCACGTCGGATCTTGTCAACACGTTGTTCGCAAACGGGCTGCTTGATTCGAACGTCGGCCTTAGCCGTCAGTTTGCGGCGAATGCTTTTATTACTAACGCGGGAGCGTCGCAGTATGATGGCCTGCTGGTAAGCCTGCGTAAACGCTTTTCACGGGGGTTCCAGTATGACCTGAACTACACGTGGTCACACTCGATAGACAATCAGTCAAATGTAGCCAACGCCGTTATTGAAGGGCTTGTCTATAATGCATTGGATGGAACGGCGGGACGGGGAAATTCGGATTTCGATATCCGGCATTTGTTCAACGCGAACGCGATCTGGGAAATTCCGGTCGGCCGCGGTCGGGCGTTTGGCGGCAATATTAACAAATGGGCTGATGTATTTGCCGGCGGATGGTCTGTCGCGGGTATTTTTACCGCGCGATCTGGCCTGCCGTTCACGATCTTTTCCGGAGCGTACCCTGTTAGCTACTTCACGCCAGGGGATAGCGGGCCGGCGGTGCTGGTTGGCAGCAACACCAACTTTCCGGTGAATATCCGCGATGACGGCAACGGTATCCAATACTTTGCCGACCCGGCCGCGGTGCAGGCCGCGTTCCGTTATCCGCATCATGGCGAGATCGGTAACCGCAATACGTTCCGCAACGAAGCGTACTGGAATATCGATATGGTAGTTTCGAAGAAATTCAGAATGCCGTGGTCCGAAAACCATAATCTTTCGCTTCGGGCGGAGGCCTATAATTTAACGAACAGCAACTTCTTCGGCCCGCCGAACCTGACGTATAACTCCGGCAATTTCGGAAGGCTGACGACGGTTCAAAGCTCACCTCGGGTCCTGCAGTTCGCTCTGCGATACGATTTTTGATCGCAAGCGGAAATTGAAAAGTCCAGCAACTCGCCTCCGGTTTCGGCCGGGGGCTTTTTTTTGGCGGAACCGGGCGTGCAAAGACCTTTCTCTTTTAATGCAGATGGTTGCGAGTCCGCTTTCGTGAAACCATAGAACGGGCTTACACTTTTATCGATGTCGCTTATATCCCTGATACTTCTGATACTGCTCTTCCTGATCACAAGCATCGTCGGTGTCGTGACGGGCAGCAATTCGCTTATCACGGTGCCGGTAATGTTTCAGTTCGGCATGGACGAAAAGGCCGCGGTTGCGACCAATATGTTCGGCCTTGTGTTTATGGCCGTGGGTGGGACCATTCCGTTTGTCCGGCAAGGGCGGATCGACTATCGAAAGGTTTCGCCTTTGATCGTGCTGACGCTGATCGGGTCGGCGATCGGTGCGGTTTTGGTGGGGATGATCGCAAACCAAAGCTTGAAGCTGATCGTATCGGTCGCGATGATCGCGGTTGCAGTTTTTATAGTTGGGTCCGGTTCCGGTAAGAAAAAAGCCGGTAATGACGTTCAGGAGCCGGGCGCTCCCGTCTCCGGCAGGGTAGCGCTGGTTTATTCGCTGACTTTTCTTTTGGCGATCTACGGCGGACTGTACAGCGGCGGGTATGTGACGCTCCTGACGGCAATGCTCGTCGCCTTTTTTGCAATGCCGTTTGGCGAAGCGGTCGGCGCGACAAAGCTGATCAATGTGTTCTCATCGTCAATGGCGACGCTGGTGTTCATTAGTCAGGGGTTGGTGTATTACAAACTTGGGCTGATCCTCGGCGTTACGATGTTCGTTGGGGCGTACATCGGGGCCCACTATGCGGCGAAGATGAATGAAATCTGGCTCAGACGCATTTTCCTTTCGACCGTTATGCTGCTGGCGCTAAAGACGCTTTACGATCTTTCGTCCGCACTAATCTAACGGCAATTCGGGCTCGGCCAAACCGGGTTTTGCGGCAGGTTTCGTTTTGGCGGGTTTTGCCGTTCCCGGTTTTGACGGTCTTGCGTCCTTATCCGCCGGTTGCCGGGTGCCTTTATCATTTGCCGGTGGCTTAGCCGCGGTATTTGCCGGCGGAGCGGTCTGCGTATTCGCATTCGCCGCCTGTGCTTTTGGGGTTGGCGACGGCTTTGCGGCCGGGTCCGTGTTTGCGGGCACCGGGACGAGAATTACACCCGTATCGTTGGGCATGAACGGGCTGCCCGTGTTGGGATCAATGTTGTAGTATTGTCCGCCCGGCGGAACGTAAACCGGTGGCGGTGCGCCCGGCGGAGGTGCGCCTCCGGCGGCCCACGGGTTGTAATTATCGCCGCCCGGCAGGGTTCCCGGCGGTTGGGCCATGATGTCGCTGTTGCTCATCGAACCGGGCAGCGAACCAGGCATCGAGATAAGGTTTTGTTCCTCGGCACCCGTTGCCGGATTGATCGGCTGAACGGGTTGGCCGTTTGCGTCGGCCTGGAGCCGGGTCAAGGGAATTGTTTGCTTGCTCGACGTAGCGTAGATCAGGGCAGCAGCGAGCAAACCGATCCCGACGACAACCGCCACCGCGGCCTTCCAAAATCGACCGGTGCCGGCATTCGCACCCGCAAGCGCGGCCTTGTCGAGTTCTTCGACAAACTCGGCGGCGGTCTGAAACCGTTCGTCCGGGTTTTTGGCAAGCGCTTTTTGAACGGCGGCTTCAAGCTGCGGCGGAACATCTTTTCGATATTCGCCAAATGCCGGCGGCTCTTCCTCGGCGTGCTTTAACATCACGTCCGTCGGCGTTTCGCCTTTGAACGGGACCTCGCCGGTCAGCATTTGATATAGGAGTATTCCGAGACTGTAAATATCGGAACGGGCGTCAACCGCGTAAAGCCCGGAAAATGTTTCCGGGGCAAGATAAGCGACGCTTGTTGCCGGGCGCTCATCCGGATGCCGCGAGGCCGCATTGTCGGCGGGTTCGAAGTCGAAAACCTTCACGCTTGCCGCGTCGGCCGAGTTTGATACGAGAATACTGTCCGGTGTTAGATTTCCGTGGATAAAACCGTTCTCATGAGCAATATTCAGCGCGTCGGCGGTCTGCCGAGCGATCGAAACGGCCCGTTCAATCGAGAACTGACCACCCGTGTTTATGGAATTTTTCAGCGGATCGCCGTCAAATCCTTCGTAAACAACGTAATAAGAATCATCCTTGCTTGAGCCGAAATCGCTGATAGATAGAATATGCGGGTTTGCCAATGCCGATGCGGAACGTGCTTCCGCCGTGAATTGGCCGCATATCTGCTCGTCCAGGGCGAGGGAACGGTGAAGCACTTTCAACGCCACCGGCTTATCCATGAAAAGATGCCGGCCGCGATAAAAATCGCCCAGTTCGCCGCTTCGCAGCAGCGAATCAAGCCGGTATTTTTCGGCAATGACGGTTCCTGTCAACTGTTCGGCCATCTATGTTTAGAACGGATTCGAGCGTTCAAGGTTGCAAGAAAGTCCAAGCTGTTAAGACTCATGATCCCAAGTCAGCCGCCTTCTTTGAACTATCAACTGAAAAACTATCAACTGTCAACTATTTGCAGGGCCATTTTTGATAGTTGATAGTTACGACGTTGATAGTTGACAGTTCAAGAGAATGCGGACGGGGCCAGTGAAGGCCAGCGTCCGCATTCTTGGTACTTGCCTTCCCTTTTAGAGCTTAACGAATACGATAAGCAGTGCAAAAAGGACGAGCGATTCGATCAGCGCCAGGGCGATGATCATAAGCGTCTGGACCTGACCGGCCGCTCCCGGATTGCGGGCGGCTCCCTCAGCGGCACGCGAACCGACCAAACCCTGTCCGATACCTGCCAAACCGGCCGCCAGGCCAAAGCCAATGCCGCCGCCGATCGCCTTTGCGGCGTTGACGGACGATTCGTTGTCGGCGGCTCCCTGAGCCAAGGCCGGGATCGCCATCAACGCTAACGCGAGCGTGGCATAAAAGACGTATTTCATTTTGTTCATTTTTATTCTCCTGTTCTATTTTATTTACGATGTGCCAGGAGTTCCCGTTCCTAAAACTTGCTTCTGCTCGTATTATTTCGCCTCACTTCCGGTATTCGCTCGATTTTATACTCCCCAAGAGTCGAGCGCGCCTGCGTGCGGGCATATCTGCTATAAAGCGCAAGTTTTCAAACGATCTCTCCGGATGTACGACAGGCTTTGCAGCCTGTCGCGGTGAACAAACCCGAAGGTTTGCTGTACAAGTGAACAGACTGAAAAGTCTGTTCTACAAAGAAAGTCTGTTCTACGCGGCGGCCGCGGCCGGTTCGGCGTGGGCGTCTTTATGATGCTCTTTTTCGTGATGATCATCGTGCGGGGCGTGCGAAACCTCGCCGATATAGATCAGGGAAAGGAGCGTGAAAACGAACGCCTGTACCAACGCCACGAACACGCCGAGGCCGGTCAAAAGCAGCGGCACAAGAAACTGGGTGACGGGCGGAAAAAGATTTGTGATCTGTACGAACACCTGCTCGTCCGAGAACATATTCGCAAACAGCCGGACGCCAAGTGTGAACGGACGGATCGAATTACTGATGATCTCGATAAAAAATATCAGCCCGGTGATAGGTATCATCAGGAGCGGCAGTTTTGGCCCCGCAAAATGCTTGATGTGGCCCCAAAGGCCATTTTCGCTAACGCCGACGTAGTTGTAATAAACGAAGGATGAGATACCGAGGGCAAATGTCACGTTGACCGACGCGGTTGGCGACATAAACAGCGGAAACTGGCCCATCAGGTTCGATACAAGGATGAGAATGCCGAAGGTCGCGACGACCGGAAGATGGCGGTAGCCGTGTTCGCCGACTATGCTGGTGATCATATCCTTGACCGCGAGATAGCCTGCCTCAAGCGTCAACTGACCTTTGTTAGGATCGCTTTCCGACAGCTTGCCTTTAAGCAAATACACGATAAACATCGTCAGCAGGCAGGCGATCACGAACATGATCGAGTACCACGGAATCGCGTTTTCGGCAGTGTATTCGCCGCCAAAAACTTTCTCAGGTGTTGTATCGAAATTCTTGAAAAACGCAGTCCACCATCTGTGCGTCGTCGCCATTTGGATCTTGTGGACGGGCTCACCTAAATAGTGATTAATAAATTCTACGATCAGCGGCACGTGGTGGCCGCCTTCTGCTAATAAGAACATTTTGTGTCAATTTTCGCCCCTTTTAGCGGGGCCGGAAATTATATTAAACAGGCCTTCAAAAACTACCGCAAAACCAAAACTGCCGATACCGAGGATCAGGCCGACGACCGAAACGGCCTCGGTCGCATAAAGTACCGCAACTACGGCTCCGATAACCACATAACGGGCAAAGTATTTCAAGCCGAGCAACCGGGGCCGTTCGCCCGACCCGGCCGCAAGATCGAATAACTTTCTTAGCGAAACCTTTAGCCAGTAATAGTTTACAAAAGCAAGCATGCTGCCGACCAGCACGCCGACGCCGAACTTCGCCGAAATAAACAGCGTACCCAAAACACAGCCAAAAAGGCCGATCACGCCCATGATCTTCAAGATCCGGCTATGCGACAGCGGCTTTACGGTTGCGTCCGGCGGCGCGATAGGTTCGGTCTCGTCGCTCATTGCGAATCCTAAATTTTACAAGGAAGCGGATTAATTCTCAACCAGCGGGAAAGAGTATTCCCGGGAACGCAGGCGCCCTCGCCTGCATGAGCGTGAAACGCGAACAAACGCCGGGCATTTGAGATTCCAAAGATTGACGATAGACGCCGTAAAAGACACGGCGTGCAGGCGAGGGCGCCTGCGGTCCCAGCGCATGAAGTTACTTTTTGAAGATCTGCGAAGAAGCCCTGAAAAGCTGGAGAAAACCCAGAAACGAGCCGATCACAATGCCGACGACCACTCCCCATGGAGCGCTGCCGAACAGAAGGTCAGCCCCCCAGCCGAGAATGAGCATAAAGACCACGGACGCAAAAAAGGCGACGCCCATCGACCAGGCAAGGCCGCTCTTTCGGGCAGTTTCAGCGAAAGATTCCGGCTGCGCCCGAGAAAGCGTGAAAGGTTCGCCCTCCGTTTTTGGCGGATCAAAGGCATCGTCATCGAACAGTCCAATGACGTCCTTACTCGCGACACGGCCGGCCGAACCGGTGCTTTCAGGTTGGTTTTCTTCATCAGCGTCGAGAAAATTCTTGATCATATTTTCCGCCTAAGGGGTTGCCGAACTGAGCATCAACAGCAGTTTATCCTGAACTTCGGCGTTTGTGACAAGTTTTGTGTGGGCCTCACACTGGAAGATCTCGGCAGTCACTGGCAGGATCCGGCTTTTACTATCGGCCGACAGATCTTCGCCAATAAGAGAACGCTTCAGCACAACACTGTCGCCTAGGTCGAATAGCAGCGGTTTTAACTGTTCGGCGGTTATCTTTTCGCCGTCCGAATTGGTGAACGGCTCGGCCTTAAAGACGGTCAGCCAGCGGTCCTTTTTTTCATTGTGCCGCAAAAGAAATGCGTTCTGCGTTTCCTTACAATCGCCGCCCACCACGTAAAAGCTTACAGGCACCTTCTCCGACCTGTTCGCGTCCAGCGCCATTTGAAAGCGTTTTGCCCGGAACAGGACCGCCTTGAAATAAGCACCGACGTTTCGCACTTCGCCGGGCGAGAACTTTTTCTCGTAACCGTCGTCCTTCCAGATGCCCCAATTATAGGTCTCCCACGTCGCGGGGTCGAAAATATCAACCTTCAGCGGCTGGAGCTTTTCGTCATAAACGCGAAGGGCGCCTTCATGCGGGAGCAGTTGATAGATCGAAGGAATGGTGAATACATCGAAGCGGTTTATATTCTGGATGAACGGCAGGTTCAAGCCTCCTCCGATAAACGAAAAGCCATTCAAGAGCGCGTTCATGGCCGAGACCGAGCCGCCGTTCGGCGTGCCCAGCATAAAGAGCTTGTCAAAATGGCGGGCACCTGCCCACGTGACGTTTATCCTGCCGGCGGGAATGTCTGCATTTCCGTACATCGCGGCATAGCGTGCGATCAAGCCGCCCATCGAATGAGCTACAACATTAAACTTAAGGCGCGGTTTGCCGAGTTTTCGTTTCAAACCTTCGATCCGCCGGACCAGCAGCCTGGCGTTCTCGACATTGTCACGCCGCCAATCGTACGGAAACACGTAGAAGGTGTCCTTATCGCCGCCCTTTTTTGGTGCATCCCATTTTCCTTCGGTGTAGCCGCCGCGGGTTTCGAGGGAAGCGATCAATTTTTCGTAGATCTCTATTTCAGGCAAGAGGCGGATTATTTTGACCTCGCGCATTATGTCGCGGGCGACAAGGCTATCGCGATTACGCGCAAGGTTTGGCGATATGGGCAGCCTTAGATCGTCGTCCTTAGACCTGACCGGCTTGAACCATACCTGCTCGCCGGTCTTGCTGTTATAAAGATCGGAACCGGTCAGGCCGGGAATGATGATGATCGGGGTCTTGCCCTTTGATTCCGGCTGCTGGGCGTCCGTAAGCGAAGGAGCGAGCATCAGCAGAAACAAAACAAACGGGAAAAAATGTCTGAATGATCTCATAGAAACAAAATTGAGAGTGAAATCGTTCGGTCTTGAACAGACTTAGAAGGCCATAAACATATTATCACGTTCCTAACATCTTTCGATCAGCCGTGTCTCGTTTGGAGAGACCATTTCATAAGCCGTCCCACGCCATTTGATGCGGCGAGAGACCAGTGCGGCTGCCGAGTTGATAAAGAAAATGGCGGGAGTGAATGCCCAAAGTGTTAATTGAGAGAAGGTTTGGCGATCAATTTCACCCAAATGCCCCGGCAACACAAGTTTGACAGCGGTGAGTCGAAGCCATGCTTTTGCGATGCTTAGAGCTGTGACGGAAACAAGCGTGAACGCGGCCGCCATCCAGGGAATTGTTTTTACGGGATAGATGAAAAGGATCGCGATCGAGCCGGCCATTATGAAATTGAACAGCCCCGAGCCGAAGAAAGAGAGCAGCCAAAGTTTTGGGGCATAAACCCGCGTGATCTTCATTTGGCGGTTGGTGAACTCGAACAATTCGCGGATCGAGCAGTTCTCTATCGAGGGCGTCAGGGCTTGCGGCACAAAATAAACTTCCTTTGCGGCGGCCTTCACAACTCTTGTGATCGTGAAATCGTCTGAAACCGTTCCTTTCAATCGTTCACGCATTTCGAGTTGTTCAAATGTGTCACGCCGGATAGCCATCGAACCGCCCCAGCAGAAATTCGAAGCGGTATTGGCACCCATTGCCGACGCGATCGAAGCGTTCCATGAAGAACGCAGTTCGCTCGCCACGCCCGGTGTTTGTGAAATGAACCATCTATAACCTGTTGCCGCGCCGACACTGTTGTCGGCCAGCGGAGCGATCAGTGTTCTCAGCCATGCTGCGTTTGGCCGGGCGTCGGAATCGACGAATACAAATATTTCAGAGCGAGTGTCGGCGTGCAAAACCGCTTCGCGAAGATTCTCGACCTTCTGGCTGGAATCGAGGGTTTTGGAAGCGATAACCAATTTGGTTTTGATAACGGCGGTGTCAGAAATTTCCTCGATCACCGAAACCGCGGCGTCGCGTTTATCGTCAACGACGAATATGACCTCGTATGCCGGATGATCCTGAATCGTTAACGCGTGAAGATTCGCGGTGAGGCCTTCGTCCAGTCCCTTGCACGGAGCGATGATCGTCGCGAAAGGCGTAAATTGAGATCGCGGCTTTGCCAGTTCGCTCTTGAAATAATTCAAATAATCTATCCCGCCGCGCAGTGACTTATAGCTGAGGTAGATCAGCAAAGCTGCGGCAAGATAGTAGAATAAGATCATCGCTAAAGCAGCTTATCCAAAGCCTCGATCGTTCTTTCGGTCGCGCCTCGATTTGCCTTCATAACCGCGGCTGCATTGCGACCGAGAGCCGCCCGTTGTTCATCGTCCTCAAGCAGATCGGACACGGCGAGAAAAAGCTCGTCAATGATCTGATCGCCGCTTTTTGCAGGCAATTGAACGATCGCGTTATTTCCAAGAAATGTGCGCACGACCTCGTCGAAATTGTGGGTGTAATAGCCTGTGATTATTGCTTTTCCGGCCGCGGCGGGTTCGAGAATGCTTTGCCCGCCGTGCGGGATCAGCGAGCCGCCGACGAAAACTAGCTCGGCCAGAGGGTAAACTGCCCGCAGTTCGCCGATGCTGTCGAGAATAATGACGTCCGCACTTAGTTCATCGGTTGATTCGGCATCGGAACGACGTGCGGTTTTGTATCGGGTCCATTCGCACGCCGGGTCATTGCGAAAGTCACGGGCCAATTTCGCTACGGCTTCAAAGCGTTCGGGATGTCGCGGAGCGATCAAGAGTCGAGGCCTTATTGCCGATTCGCCTGCCGCGACCGAACAAAAAGCGTCGAGCACCCAGCGTTCTTCCGGTTCGTGAGTGCTGGCCGCGATGATCAGAGGCCCATAAGCTGCCGCCTTGTCATCGGGGAACTGAGATCTGAGGTCTGCGGTCTGAGATCTAAGATCTGAGATCTGAAATCTGAGATCAAGCTGCCGGGTAATATCATCGTCTGACGTGTTCAATTCAAGATCGAATTTAAGATTTCCGGTCGTATAGACGCGACCTCTATGTATTCCAAGCGTAACTATCCGTTCGGCATCTTTTTCGGTTTGCATCAGAGCTAGATCGGCTCCGGCCAGTACGCGTTTTATGAACGGCCGTACCTTCGAATACCGCGTGAAAGACTTGTCGGAAAGACGTCCGTTTACGATGGCGATCTTTGAACCAAATAGTTTCGCTTCGCGAATGAAGCGCGGCCAGATCTCGGTTTCCATTAGCAGAACCATCGAAGGTTTGTAATTTTCAAGCGCCTTGCGGACGCTGAATTTCCAATCGAAAGGGAAGTAAAATACCGCATCGGCTTTGCCTTCAAATACTTTTTGTGCGAGTTCCTGACCGGTTTTTGTGGTTGTTGAGACAATAAGGCGGTGGCCCGGGAATTTTGAAATGATCGCATCGACAAGCGGCCGTGCGGCGTTGGTCTCGCCAACCGAAACGCAATGCAGCCAGATGACCGGACGGCCATCGTGTTTGAATTGGGGGTAATGTCCGAGCCGCTGCCGAAAGCCCGAAGCATATTTCTCCCGCCGGAGCAGAAACAGCGGCAACATTAGGACAAATGCTATTGAAAGAAGAATTGAGTAAATGAAATGCATTTAAACCCGAGCCACTAAAATACACGGAAAGGCACGAAACGCTTTTTCGCCTCGTGCCCCTGGTTAAAAGATCAGCGTCCTGCGAGGGCTATTTCACCCGTTCGATATATTTCGCTTCGGTTGGATTGACGCGTATTTTTTCGCCTTCGACAACGAAAGGCGGTACCGAAACAGTAACGCCATTCTCCAACGTCGCCGGTTTGTTGGAATTAGAAGCGGTGGCTCCTTTGAGGTTCGGGTCCGTTCTTGAAACCGTCAATTCCATCGAATCGGGAAGCTTAACGCCGATCGGTGTGCCGTCGTAAAATTCAACCTCGATCGTTAATCCGGGCATCAGCCATTGGGCGGCTTCGGCGAGTTCGTCTTCGGTAAGCGCGACCTGCTCAAAACTCTCCTGGTTCATGAAGTGGTGGTGCGAGCCATCGGAGTACAGGTATTCCATTTTGTGCTGCTCAAGCGTTATTTTCTCAAGTGTGTCGTTTGAGCGAAAGCGGTACTCAAATGAGTTTCCTGTCAACAGATTTCGCAGCCGAGCCTGCACCATCGCACGCAGGTTGCCGGGTGTGTGGTGATGAAACTCCATCACCTTTACGGGCGAACCCTCGTGCAGAATGACCATTCCTTTTCTTATATCGTTTGCCGAAATTGCCATAAAAAACTAATCGATCTCCATGTTTAATAACCTATGAAAGCGAACCCACTACTTTAGCGGAAATCGACCGAAAAGGGAAAGCAATAGGCAGATGAGAAAACCCGCACGAAGTAAGGGCGATACAGTCAAGGTTGCGTATATCGCCCTTACTTCGTGCGGGCTTTTGCAAAATACTACGATCTCTTGAAGGGCAGGGGCGGCGGTTCTTCGCCTTCCTTGGGCGGATCTTTTTTCAGCTGCTTATATATGCCGACTATTTTTTCGATCCACTTCTTGGACTCTTCGTGCGTGGGGTCGAGCTCTGTGGCACGGCGGTAATCGCCGAGGGCCGATGCGTACTGACGAGCCTCGGTCAGCGCAAAGCCGCGATCGAAATAGGCGTCGGCGAGCGTTTTCTTTGCTCCATCGTCGAGTGGTTCCGATTTGACGACCTTCTCGGCTGCCGCGATAGTTCCATCAAATTTTGCCGTATCGATCGGTTCGCCTGTACCGGCAGATCTGTAAGGAGCTTCGTTCGAATTCGACAGCTTTGGCGGCTGGTTTTCGGTCGTGTGGGCAGTGACTGATTGCGGCCTTTCTATCCCCGTTCGATCAGTGTTTGATACATTCGCGTTCTGAGAAACTGGCGGCTGGTTAGCGGTACATCCCGCCGCCGCGATCGCGAAAGCGATCAAGAGAGCTGGTTTCATAAATATTATTTCCCTACCTAACTATTAACTATCCACTAACCGACTATCAATTGAAATAACAAGTGAAAAGTTAAGCAATTGATAGTTGAAAGTTTAACAGGTCAATTCTTATCAATATACGGCCTGGCCTGGACGATATACACGCGGCCGTTCAATATTCCCCACTCGATGTCCTGCTCTTTCTTGCCGAAAATGCCGCGGATGCGAATGGCGGTTTTTGCAAGACTGCGTGCCTGCAGGTCGGTCAATACGCGCTTGCGGGCGTTTGCGCATTTGTCGGTTGTTTCCTTAAGGTCGCCGTTTTCATCGAACGCGAGCGCACTTTCCTGCTGCGACAACGTCATAACAATTACGGAATTCGATTTCGGATTAAACAGGATCTGTTCGGGAAGCCCGCTGTTATCGACCACCTTAGAATTATGCCCGCAGACAGCGCTGATATAGACCGAATTGGTGCTCTCGCTGTCGAAAGGGTCTTTGGTTATCATAACGCCGCCCTTTTGCATATCGACGCCAAGTTGGACGAGCGCCGACATATATACATCCTTCTGGCTGACGTAATTTCTAACACGCGCGTCGTACGCCTCAAATTTCCAGAGCGAGCCCCAGACCTTTTTAATCGCTTCGATCAGTTTATCTGCCTCGCGGACGTTAGGCACGCTTGAATAAAGTCCGGCACCACTAAAATTTGGAAGGTCTTCGGAATTCGACGAACTGCGGACAAACACCGGCCGACCGCCGAGCTGCGTACGCCATTGTTTGATAACTTCCGCACGCAATGCTTCATCGAACGGAGCCTTTTGTATCTCGGTGCGAAACTGTTCAAGTTTTTGCCGGCGCACACGCGGATTGTGCACGAATTCGAGATCATCCTGCCATTCGGCGATGCGTTCCTCAAAGCCGTTGTCATTCTTGAACTTATCGTACCAATAGTAAGGGATCGAGAAGCCGTCGGGAATAATTATGCCGGGCACACGGGCACGGATCATCTCGCCCTGATTCGCGGCCTTTGAACCATAACGAATACTGTCCTTCGCACGCATTTCCCGCAGCCCGGCCAGCCGCTTGACGGTCAGATCGACCGGCGGGATCTGCTGGTCCGGCGAAATGAATTTTTCCTTTATATCGTCGATCGAAGCCCGTTCGAGTTTGTAATCGGTCATCGAGGCGTCGAGCTTGTAAACGTATGTATCGTATTCCTCAAACAGTTTGTCGGCGTCCTTGATGTAAATGTTCGGTACATTCCAGCCTTTGGCAAGGATGTTGATGTGCGAGAGCGGCGAGGAAGGTTTTGCTACGATTATGCCCCGTACCGGCGGGAGCGTTTGCGGCAGCTCTTTGAGAATAAGGATCTCGTTGCTGCCGATCTCAACGGTGTCGTCGAGCTTGTCGATGATGTGGATCCGGCCGACGGCACTGCCGGTATTCAACGCAAGATATTCCTGGTTCTTGTTCAGTTCGTCCTGAGAAATACGGTCGATCCCGAGTCCCTCCGAAACGTCTTCCTGACGGATGGAATTAGGCTTGTAAGCGACCTTAGCGAAAAAATGGGCATTGATCACTTCATTAGCGGCTTTGATGATATCGGCCGGTGCGAGGTCGCCTTCCCACAGCTCCCAGGTGAATCTGTCGACCGCCTTCTGCCAGGCGATCGTTCCAACAACAAACCGGCGATCAATATCTATGTAGATCGGTTTGAAAACGTCTGCGCCGCGCGGAACAAGATAGGTCGCAAGCAGGAAATCCTTGTGAAATCGAAAACGCTGAGAGTTTACAAAATAGACCTTGTTCTTGGCCCGGCGGTCGATGACGAACATTGCGTGCGGTAACGCGTAGGGCGTATTCCTGTGATAGACACGCGCCACCGAATCGAACTCTTCGCGCGACGTGATGTTGAGCAGCGAGTTCTTTTTCGAATCGGGACGTTTGTCCATCGCTCCCGCGGGTTCACGGGTAGGCGAAGGCTTGCGCGACATCTGAGCATCAGATGTCGTTACATAGCCAACCAGTAGAACAAGGCCAAGGAGGTAAGCGGCTGTAATTCTCATGCAATATTAGATCTTTGTTGTGTACGGAACGTCTTGTCCCGCATTTCATTAAGCTGGTCGAGCGTTTTGACGGTCACCTGCATATCACGGTAAATTCCTTCGTCGATCCGGTAGATCCAGCCATGAACAAAAAGCGTCTGCCCGCGGTCCCAGGCATCCTGAACGATCGTCGTTTCACCGACGCTGATTATTTGTTCGATGACGTTTATCTCGCACAATTTGTCCAAACGCGATTCATAGTCGGGTAAAGCCTCAAGCTCGGCCCAATGTTTATGCATAGTGTCCTGAATATGACGCAGCCAGTTATCGACCAGTCCGTAACGGGCGCCGTCAAAGGCCGCCTTTACGCCGCCGCAGTTATAATGGCCGCAGACGATAACATGCTCCACCTTTAGTACTTCGACCGCGAACTGCATTACCGCCAAACAGTTCATGTCGCTGTGATTAACGAGATTCGCGACATTGCGGTGTACGAACATTTCACCGGGCAGCATGCCGACGCTCGATGTCGGCGAAATTCTGCTGTCGGAGCAGCCGATCCAGAGAAATTCAGGATTTTGCGATTCCGACAGGCGTTCAAAGAACTGCGGGTCTCCGGCCTTAAGTTCCTCGGCCCACTGCCGGTTGCTTTCGAGAAGTTTTTCGATCCTTTTCACAGTTCCATTTTAGCTTAACTCGTCTTTATCGGCTATTGGAGCAGTTTCTCGTTCCGCCTCAACTTCCGCTTCGCGCAGCCGATTGCGTTCCTTGACCTGAAATCTGACGCTCAAAAAGAACGCGACACAACCGAGGGCTGCCGTCACAAATGCCCCGTCCTTGTTACCCGACCACAAAAAATAGGCGGCCGCCCCCGCAAGGATGACCGCCACTATCTGAAAGATCCTTTCCATATACTAACCTGCCTTGCGTGCAACATCCTTAAGATCGTCGCCTCTGAAAAGAGATCGAATGCCCGAGAAAAGCCGTGTGACCGCACGGTAGATCTTTGGGAAAAACCAGAAAACGAAAATGGCGAAGATGCCGAGGA
>JBGTJP010000088.1:0-13323 GCA_041745075.1 Pyrinomonadaceae bacterium
AGGGGCGGGTCAGTTCCTGATAAAAACCTGCGTGAAATAATACTTCCCGTCCGCGGTTACGGCGAGGCCGACGGCTGTCTCGGTCCATTGCGGGTTGAGCATATTGCCGCGGTGCGAAGTGGACTCAAGCCATTTTTCGACCGCCGTCGCGACGGGATTTTGATAGCCTTTCATAAAGGCGATGTTCTCGCCGATCGCACTCCACGCACCCATTTTTAGTTGTTCCGCCCGATCATCGACCATCAGGCCATCGAGGCCCTTGTGGCTGAAAAAATTGTAATCGGCCATGTTGTTCGAATGCAGCCGAGCCAGATCCGCTACCTTTTCGCTCCATTTAAGCGTCGGCAGGCCCGCTAACGCCCGTTCAGAATTAATAAGCTGAAAAGCATCCTTCTCCAGAGCCCGTACCGCTGCCGGAGTGATCGCGGTATTGGTCGTAGCCGCTATTCGGCCAAGGCCGGTGGCTTTACGCAGGCTCACGTGAGAAGGATCTATGCTCTGAGCAAACCCGACGGCTGCTAAAATGGCAATGAATGAGAGGGATATTAACGGACGGAACTTCATTTGACCTCACTTCGGTAGCCGGACTGTCCGATGTTCAACAAACTTCAGTTTGTTTACAGGGAACGACAAACTGAAGTTTGCCGGACACAGGACTCATGGCTTTGCGTATGCCGTTCTTTCGGCACGTGCCCTTTCGGTTAAGGCGGCGATTCTTGTACAGACTCGCCTATTAATAAACATAGACAATTGCTACGGGTTTCCATAAAGGCGGGCCATTTGGAGTAAACTGAGACCATGATGACTGCAGCCGTGCTGGCCAAACGCACCAACGTCCCGTTATTTACCGTTCGTTATTACACCCGCATCGGGCTGCTAAAGCCTTCTCGCGACCTGCGCAACGGCTACAAGATCTACAAGCCCTCGGATAGGGACAGGCTGAAGTTTATTGCAGCCGCCAAGGAACTTGGCTTTACATTGGCCGAGATCGAAGAAATTCTCGATCATGCCGTCCACGGAGATTCACCGTGCCCGATGGTCAGGGAGATCGTGGAGAAACGTGTCGTTGAAAACCGCGAAAAAATTCGCCAGCTTCGAATGCTTCAAAAGAGATTGGAAAGTGTTCTCAATATGTGGAGATCAATGAAAAATGCCGACCCCAACGGCCATTCGATCTGCCACCTTATCGAGTCATTCGCCGCCGGCCTTGACGACGCTTGACTTGACACCTACTCACAGGTTGTACAATGTTTCTGGATCGATTGGTCCGGGAGAATTTAAGCGCATGAAAAAATATCTTTATCTGGGACTTTTCGCACTTTTCTTCAGCGTCAGCGCGTCAGCGCATCAGCCATTCACGCTCGTTAGCAGTGAGAAGACATCCGTAAAAGCCGACGATCTGGCGCAACTCGAAAAAGGCCGCACTAATGGAACGCTCAAACAGACGAATCTAACATTCGCGGAGAAAGAGGTCCGTCTGGTCGTATTTACAGGGCCGGAGGACGATATGCTTTCGTATCGAATTCAGGGCGTACGTAATCCAAATCTGATCCTTCCCGCGGGAGCCGTCCTAAAGATCCTGTTTATCAACCTCGATTCAGATATGCGGCACGATGTTCGTTTCGGCCATATCATAGGAGAATTCGGGATCGCACCCGAAACCGAAGAAACGGCCGGAACCTCAAAACTTACCGCTAGGACCGAGGATGGAATGCTGCAGGCCGAGGAGATAGTCATCAGGTCGAATGAAACCGGCTCTTATAAATATTTTTGCTCCGTTCGCGGCCATGCAAAAGGCGGCATGTGGAGCAATATTTTTGTCGGTGTAAAACCCGGTGCGGATGTAAAGAATGCTGAAAAGACGGCCCATGTTCATTCTACGGACGAAGAAAAGGACGACGACCACCCGGCGGATGAAAAAGTGGGGGCTTCGAAGTCTTCCGAGTCTGAAAAGAAATCCAGTGAGATAAAGGCCGCCATACATACCGGGCACAAGATGACGCCGCAGGAAACCAAACCCGATACTAAGCCGGAAATGGCTAGAATGGACCACTCCGGCCACGGCGGGATGGAAATGCGGTCGACCGTGAATATCGGTGAGCCGATGTCACGCGAAGGATCGGGGACGTCGTGGCTGCCCGATTCATCGCCCATGCATGCATTTATGAAAATGTATGAAGACGGCGGGATGCTGATGCTGCACGGCAATATGTTTCTTCGCTACACGCAGATCGGTTCGAGCCGCGATGTTTCCGCTGCCGGCAAAGGCAGTCGCAACCGTTTCGATGCACCGTCGATGTTTATGGCAATGTATTCGCGGCCCATTAGCAAAAAGTCGCAGATCGGTTTGCGTGCGATGATGAGCCTCGACCCGTTATTGGAACGCGGGTACGGTTATCCGCTGTTGTTTCAATCGGGCGAACTATATCGCGGCGAGCCGCTGCACGACCGGCAGCATCCGCACGACCTTTTCAGTGAACTTGCAGCAACCTATTCGTACAAATTCGACGACAAAAATTCATTCTTCGTGTATGCCGGTTATCCCGGCGAACCTGCCATCGGGCCGCCCGCATTTATGCATCGGCCGTCGGCGGCAAACAACCCCGATGCACCGATCGGCCATCATTGGCAAGACGCTACACACATTACGTTCGGAGTTGTGACCGCAGGATTCACGCATAAGAATATTAAGTTCGAAGCAAGTGCCTTCAAAGGGACAGAGCCGGACGAAAATCGCTGGAATTTTGACGCTCCAAAGCTCAATTCATTTAGCGGCCGCTTGTCCTGGAATCCAACAAAGGAATGGGCGTTTCAGGTTTCACACGCATATCTAAAATATCCGGAAAGGTCCGAGCCTGACCTTAAGGTGATGCGACGAACGACCGCTTCCGCGATCTTCAACAAAAAGATCAACGACGATACGAACTGGTCGAATTCAATGATCTGGGGACAGAACCATAGCGACGAAGGCCGTTCGAATTCTTTCCTCTTCGAAAGTAATTACGAATTCGATAAGAACGCCGTTTTTGGCCGGTTTGAGCAGGTCCAAAAGAACGCGCATGAATTGGTGCTTCCGGCTCCTCATCCAGAAGGAAATTTTTGGGTCGGTGCGTATTCATTGGGTTATCTCCGGGAACTGGTCAAAGGAAAGGGTATCGATGTCGGTATCGGAGCGATGGCGACCTTCAACACGAATCCGGACAGCATCAGCGGATTCTATGGCGGCACAAAGCACGGCGGCGGGCAGATATTTTTGCGTTTTCGCCCATCGTTAGCGAGATAGGGGGCAAATGACCATGAAAGCGAAAGAAACCGCCGCAAGAAATATTTTTATTGATCCGATCTGCGGGATGACGGTGGATCCGGAAACCGCGGCCGGAAAGCACGAGCATCAGGGCGAAACTTTCTATTTTTGTTCCGTCGGATGCAAGAATAAGTTCCAGTCCAACCCTGAAAAATACTTAGTCGACGTGGAGATCGTCGAAGGGCCGCTTGACGTTGAATACACCTGCCCGATGCACCCGGAGATAGTTCAGATCGGACCGGGCTCTTGCCCTATTTGCGGAATGGCGTTGGAGCCAAAAGAGGTCTCGTTAGATGATACCCCCGATCCCGAACTGATCGATATGACATGCCGGTTTTGGATCTCAGCGGCTCTGAGCTTGCCCGTCTTTGTGTTGGCTATGGCGGAGATGTTCGTCGACTTTAACAGACTGGTTCCGTCATGGCCGCACGGCCGAGCATCGGCCGCATCGCTTTGGGTACAGTTCGCTCTGGCGACACCGGTCGTACTTTGGGGCGGATGGCCATTTTTCCAGCGTGCTTGGGCTTCGGTCAAAAATGTATCGCCTAATATGTTCACGCTGATCGCGATCGGCACCGGTGCGGCTTATTTATTGAGCCTTGCGGCGTTGTTCGTGCCGGAACTGTTCCCGGTTGAGATGCGTGACAGCCATACCGGCCTTGTTCCGGGTTACTTTGAATCGGCTGCGGTCATTACCACATTGGTCCTGCTCGGACAGGTTTTGGAATTGCGGGCACGTTCGCAAACGTCTTCCGCTATCAAAGAATTGCTGCGGCTTGCACCGGAAACGGCCATGGTCATCAAGGATGACGGCACCGAAGAGGTTACCGATCTTCGCCACGTTCAGGCTGGGCAGACGCTTCGCGTAAAGGCGAATGAGAAGGTTCCGACAGATGGCGAGATCGTAGAAGGCGAAACGTCTATTGACGAATCGATGGTCACAGGCGAATCGATGCCTGTCGAAAAGGATCAGGGCAGCAAGGTCATCGGCGGAACGATCAATGGAAATCGCTCATTTACGATGCGTGCGGAAAAGGTCGGCGGTGAAACGCTTCTTGCACAGATCGTGAAGATGGTCGGCGAAGCACAGCGTTCGCGTGCCCCTATTCAACGCCTTGCCGATGTCGTCTCGGCCTATTTTGTTCCTGCCGTTATCATCGCCGCCATTATCGCGTTCATCGTGTGGTTTGCCCTCGGTTCGCTTGCCTACGCCATCGTTGCGGCGGTTTCAGTCCTGATCATCGCCTGCCCGTGTGCCCTCGGGCTTGCGACACCGATGTCGATAATGGTCGGCACCGGCCACGGAGCCAAGAACGGCGTACTTATTAAGAAAGCCGAGGCCCTTGAAACCCTTGAGAAGGTGGATGCGATCGTCGTTGATAAGACAGGAACGCTGACAGAAGGCAAACCATCTGTTCAGCAGATTATTGCCTTCGAAAGTTACGAGGAGAATGAAATATTGATGCTCGCAGCCTCACTCGAAAGTCATAGTGAGCATCCTCTCGCGGATGCAATCGTCCGCGGGTCAGAGTCACGCGGACACGTTCTAAGCAAAGTTGAACATTTCGAGTCGTTCGCCGCAAAGGGCGTATCCGGTGTTATTGACGGGCGAATGATTACTGTCGGTTGCCGGCGAATGGTCGAAGGGCGACTAGATGGCGACTACGGGCTTGCGGCTGATTAGCCTATCACGTCTTGGCAGCTTGGTATATTTGGCAATTGATGGTCGTGTTGCTGGTCTAATATCCGTAGCAGACGCGATCAAACCATCTGCGAAAGCCGCAATCGAAGAGCTAGGCCGTCTTGGTATCGAGGTCAAGATGATGACAGGTGACAATGAAACAATTGCCAATCTTGTCGGTCGTCGTCTTGGTATCAACGACGTACTTGGCGAAGTAATGCCCGAGGAGAAAGCAGCGAAGATAAAAGAGTTGCAATCGATTGGCAAGATCGTAGCGATGGCGGGCGACGGTGTGAACGACGCACCGGCACTTGCACAGGCGAATGTGGGCATCGCGTTTGCTTCTGGCACGGATGTCGCCATCGAATCGGCGGATATCACCCTGCTAAAGCCAGACCTCGACGGCATCCTGAAAGCCCGTGCCTTAAGCCGTGCCACTATGAAGAACATCCGCCAGAACTTGTTCTTTGCCTTTATCTATAATGTCGTGGGCGTTCCGATAGCCGCAGGCGTTTTATTTCCCGTCCTCGGCCTGCTGCTTTCGCCGATGATCGCCAGTGCCGCAATGACCTTCAGCTCCGTTTCCGTCATTGCGAATGCACTCCGGTTGAGAAATCTAAAACTGTAACAGTTACACCTTGCACCGATTCGCCAACGTTCTTTGGGCTACCATCCGATGTGCGGAAAACTTCTTCCAAAGGAACTTGAGCTTCTCTTTGGGCTTGCCCTCCGATGTGCGGAAAGGCTTGCCTTTCTGGCAGCTTATTCAAAAATCTCTTGAGGCTGTGCCTCCCGTGAGGCCGAGCCTCGGAAAAATATTAAGAGAGGCCTCCCGGAAAGGCAGAGCCTTTCCGCACATCGGGTGGCATAGCCGAAGAAGCGAAGTCATCATATACTTTTCCGCACGTTGGGCAGGCAGAGCCGACGAAAGAGATCGAGGTTCGTCGAAGCAAAAGCCTTTTCGCACATCGGATGGCGGAGCCGAAGAAAAAAGAGCGAGGTTCATCGAAGCAAAAACCTTTCAGTTTGTAACAGGTGTAACTGTTACAAATACACTGCAAGCAGGACAGTAAACAGCGATAGAAACTTGAATGGCGGCACGTTTTGCATTCAAATAGGCGTGCGAGTGCAACTCTTTATCAACCGTTGCTCCATCGCGTTTCCGTGATGACGCCGAGGCCGCACCCTTCACCGCTTTCAAATAACCCTATGCTCTGGCTGGCGGCTATGTTCGCCCTTGGCATTGCCGCCGGAGCGTACTGGCCGTTCAGCCTTGCGGTTCTCGTTCCTGCATCCGTCATTTTCGGAATTGCGGCGTTGGCTTCCGCAAGGACTTGGCATGCGACCGTGTATACCTCGGTCGCGTTCGCACTTGCCGGTTCGGCGGTCTATTCGGCCAGCGTTTTATCGCCAAGGGCGGACCGTGTCAAGGTGATTTACGATCAAGGACAGATCCCTTCCGGCGATCCCGTTGAGATCACGGGAACCGTTACCGGCAGCGTCGAATCATCACCAGATGGGTTTTTTCTACTCGTAGCGGTCGATAGCATCGTGCACCAAGACGCCTCGCGGAATGCTTCGGGCACGGTCCGTTTATTTGCGGCGGCAGATACGCGGGAAATGATGGACCTTTATCAGGCGTTAGACCTGTCGGCGGGCACGCAGGTCAAAATAGCCTGCGAACTTTCACGCGAAGACGGATTCCTCAACCCCGGCGTCCTGCCACGGAAAAAGCTGCTTGAATGGCAGGACCTTGACGCGACGGGTTTCATCAGAAGTCCGATTATGGTCGAGAATCTCGGCTGGCGGGGGCGAATCGGGATATTGAATTCGGTTTACGCCGTTCGCGATGGATTGACGGATAAGTTCCGCGAAATGTTCGCCCCGCAGGTTGCCGGCGTGATGATCGCTTCCCTTCTCGGAAATAAGTATTTTCTCGATGCTGGAACCGCCGGTATTTTCCGCGAAGGCGGCACGTTCCACATCCTCGTAATTTCCGGCCTTCATATTACGTTCATCGGCGGCATCGCTGCCCTGTTCGTCGGCTTGTTTACAAAAAGAAAGGGCGTTCAATTTCTTGTCGTGTGCACGTTTCTGTGGGCTTACACCATCGCCGTCGGAGCAGAGGTTCCGGTCGTTCGGGCAAGCCTGATGTTCACGATACTCTGGTTTTCGTATGTCATACACCGCACCGCGTCGCTCGCAAACGCTCTCGGCACGTGCGGCATGATCCTCTTGGCGTGGCGTCCGGGCGACCTGTTTGGGCCGTCATTTCAGCTCACTTTCGTAAGCGTATCGGCAATTGTCATCGCCGGTTTTCCGCTGATCTCCAAACTGCGTGCGATCGGAACTTGGGTCCCGACACGCGAACATCCGTTTCCCGCAAACGTACCCGATCCATTAAGACGTTTCTGCGAAACTATATACTGGAATGAGCAGGCTTGGGAAATAGAATCACGCCGCAACGTCTGGACCGCCAACCTCTTCAAATCGCCGTTCGCCAAGTTGC
Source organism: Pyrinomonadaceae bacterium (assembly GCA_041745075.1). Taxonomy (GTDB): domain Bacteria; phylum Acidobacteriota; class Blastocatellia; order Pyrinomonadales; family Pyrinomonadaceae; genus OLB17. The sequence continues at coordinate 7,495 of JBGTJP010000088.1, forward strand.
AAGGCGCGGCCCGGCGAACCGTCGCTTATATTCTTGAAGGGATCATCGTCTCGCTGATCGTTCAGATAGCGATGCTGCCGCTTGTTGTTCACTACTTTCACCGCGTAACCCCGATCTCGGTTTTGCTGAATATCTGGACCGGAGTTTTGATCGCCGTCGAATCTTTCTCATCGCTCATTGCCGTCGCATTTTCTTATTTCAGCGAATCGCTCGCATTGCCGTTCGTCCGTTTGGCCGAAGGCGTCCATTGGCTCATGATCTCGATCCCGGGGCAGTTGACCGACCTCGGCTGGCTCAGCTTTCGAGTACCGGTTTATTCGGGTATGGAAAGCTGGCTGTATGCACTCTATCTTATTTTGATCGGCGTTATCGGTACCTCATTTTATATTTGGGATCCGTTTGCGGTATGGGCTCGGGTAAGTCAAGCGTTTTTCGGTTCCAAAACGATCATGGCCGCCGTAGGCTTTGCCCTATTGATCGGCCTCGTACTCATTTTTCATCCGTTCAGCGGTCCCTGGGCAGACGGCCGCCTGCATGTTGAATTTCTCGATGTCGGACAGGGCGACTCTGCCTTCATCACATTTCCAAACGGCGAAACAATGCTGGTGGACGGCGGAGGCCGGAGAAGATTCCGTGACGCCGACGAGGGCGACGAACCGTTCGAACCCGATGTGCCAAGTATCGGCGAGACGGTCGTTTCCGAGTTTCTTTGGGAGCGAGGTTATTCGAGCATTGATCGGATAGTTGCCACTCACGCCGATGCGGACCACATTCAGGGACTGCAGGCCGTCGTACGAAACTTCCGCATAGGTGAAGCGTGGTTCGGCCAGATCAACGGAACGGACACGGACGAAACAAACCTTATCGACGCATTGAATAAGCGTCGAACTCCACTGCGAACCGTCTCACGCGGCGACCATTTCGAGATCGGTGGAGTGACGGTTGAAGTGCTGGGCCCAGGCGGAGAAGATGTTATCACCACGCGTGAAAATAACCGCTCGGTCGTCCTGCGTCTTGTCTTTGGCAGCCGTTCGTTTCTTCTCACCGGCGACATCGAAAAAGGAGCCGAATCCGAAATGCTCTCGAACGGAGGCGATCTGCAAGCCGATGTAGTAAAAGTTCCCCATCACGGCAGCCGGACATCATCAACCATCGGATTTGTCACGGCAGTCAGGCCCGATTTCGCCGTCATCCCGGTTGGACGCAAATCTCAGTTCAATCATCCTCACCCGGAAATCGTCGATCGATGGCGGTCAGCGGGTGCAGAAGTTTTGACGACAGGTGAACGCGGGACGATCACGTTCTCGACCGATGGAGCGGACCTTATGATCCGCGAATTTGTTCCGGAGTAACGAGTACGTTGTCCAACAAACTTCAGTTTGTTGCCTGCGGGGAAATCATCAAACTGAAGTTTGATGGACGCATTCCTCAGCCATAGATGGCAACATCAAACTCGCCATCTCCGCTTACCGAACCTCGGTACATACCTTCGGAATTAAAGTTAAGAGCAACGTTGCCATGGCCGTCCACGGCTATCATTCCACCTTCGCCGCCAAGTGAGGTGAGGCGTTCGATAGTTTCCTGCACTGCGTCCTGTAGGCCCAGGCCTTTGTAATCCATTCGGGCCGCGACATCATAGGCGGTCACGCCGAGCATAAAGAATTCGCCGTGGCCAGTGCACGAAACGGCACACGTCCTGTCCGCATAAGTGCCTGATCCGACCAGCGGCGTATCGCCCACGCGGCCGAATTTTTTGTTTGTCATCCCGCCGGTGGAAGTGGCCGCGGCCAGATGGCCTTTCGCGTCACACGCAACCGCCCCAACCGTGCCGACCGGTTTGGCGGCGGCGTGGTCCAGTTGGACCCGCCCCTCGGCGATCGCGTCCTGCAGCTGCAGCCAGCGGTGTTCGGTAAAAAAATACTCGTCCGATTCGGTCGGAACTCCGATCTGCTCGGCAAATTGGTTGGCACCTTCGCCGGCGAGCAGGACGTGTTCGGTGCGTTCCATGATAAGGCGTGCAAGCGTGACGGGGTTGCGAATGTTTCTGACGAAGGCGGCTGCACCGGCCTTTAGTTTGGCCCCGTCCATGATGCACGCATCCATTTCCTGTTTGCCTTCGTGCGTAAACACCGACCCGCGGCCGGCATTGAACAGAGGAAAATTTTCCAGTGAGACCACAGCCGCCTCGACCGCATCCAGCGACGGCCCGCCTTTTTCAAGCACGTCCCAGCCTGCCCTCAGTCCCGCTTCCAAACCGCCGCGATATTCCCGTTCTAAATCGGGCGTCATCCGCGATCTGTAGATAGTTCCCGCTCCGCCGTGTATTGCCAATGCCAGCTTGCCCATACACCAATCTTATCGTATCGGGTGAATGTGTAACAGTTGGAGCAATTACAAACGATGCACGATCATATGCCTTTAACAACGTTCGGTTAGATTGCACACATAATGTGCAAAATGCTAGAAGCTCAAATGTTACAAAGAGTTTAAGGAATTATTACTACGAAAAGCGGCTAGTTTTCCACAGAAAGTGTGGAAAAGTTTAATCGCGTTTCTTCTTTTAGTCTTCTTGATCCGTGGATTAGATTTTAACCACGCACAATGAGGAATAAGAAGAAAGAAGCAGAAAGAAGAAAAGCAGAGTCGATGAGCTAAACTTCTTCGCCCATCTCAACTATGTCCTGCAAGTCCTCGTACGCCTTCTGGAGAACGGGCCTTGCGCGGGTTGAGCCGTCCATGTCGCCGATATACCCTTCACGTACCATAGCGTCGAGGATGGCGGCGGCACGGCCGTAGCCGATGCGCAGGTGGCGTTGGAGCAGCGATGTCGAAGCACGCTTAGCGTGAACGACCGACTTGACCGCATCCCAGAACAACGGGTCACGCTTGCCCGGAAGATCGTCGCCGTCGTCCATTTCTTCCTCGGTCTTTGTGATGGTCTCGTCGTAAACGGCATCGCCCTGTGCTTTGACGTGCTCAACAATTCGGAAGATCTCTTTCTCATCAACAAAAGCACCGTGCACGCGTATGACCTGCGAACTGGCCGGCGGCAGGAACAGCATGTCGCCGCGGCCAAGAAGGCCTTCGGCGCCGTTGCCGTCGATGATGGTACGCGAATCCACCTTGCTCGAAACACGAAACGAAATGCGTGCCGGAAAATTCGCTTTGATGAGGCCGGTGATAACATCGACCGAAGGACGCTGCGTCGCCAGCACAAGATGAATGCCTACGGCACGAGCCATTTGCGCCAGGCGGGTGATTGCCTCCTCGACTTCTTTGCCGGAGACCATCATCAGGTCGGCGAGTTCGTCGATGATGATGACAATGTACGGCAGCTTCTGATAAGTTTCGCCGTTGTCATCAAGCTGGTCGAGCGCGTTACGGCGTTTTGCCTCGACGTTATAGCCGTCGATGTTGCGGACGCCCAATCCGGCAAGATATTTGTACCTGCGTTCCATTTCAGAGACAGCCCAACGCAACGCGACCGCGGCACGCTTCGGGTCGGTGATTATAGGCGTCGCAAGATGCGGAATGTCGGCGTAAACGCCAAGCTCAAGCCGTTTTGGATCGACCATTATGAACTTGACCTCGTCCGGCTTTGCCTTATAAAGGATCGAAACGACCAGCGTGTTCACGCCTACGGATTTACCCGCTCCGGTCGCACCGGCGATCAGCAAATGCGGCATCTTTGCGAGGTCGGAAACGTAGTTCAACCCGTCGATCGTTTTGCCGAGGGCAAGCGTGAGAAGCGAGTCGGACGCTTTGAACTTTTTAGATTCGATCACATCGCGAAGCCGGATGACCTCGCGGTTCTTGTTCGGAACTTCGATGCCGACGAACGCCTTGCCCGGGATGCGGTCGATGCGGATGCTTTCGGCCTTTAACGCAAGGCAAAGGTCGTCCACCAGGCCGGTCACGCGCGAATATTTTACACCCGGATCGGGCTTGAATTCGTAGGTTGTGACCACCGGACCGGGAAGTATATGCATCACCTTTCCGGCAACATTGAACTCGCTCGTCTTTGCCGAAAGGTCGCGTGCGATCTGTTGAAGCTCAGCTTCTTTTTGCTCGATCCGGGCGTCGGCCTGGTGCAGAAAATCCGACGTAGGGAGAACGTACTCGCCATAGTTTGCCGGTTTCTTTTTCGAAGGCGACGGCTGTTCATCTTCATTTTCGAATTCGGGCAGTTCTCCGGCGTCAAGATCGGACGTTGAGCGCTTCGGTTTGATCGGGACATCAAGCATGTCGGACGGCTTCGCGGCCCGCTTTCCGTTAAGCGGATCAACGTCGTCGGAAATAAGCGTGTCCGGGATCGCATCATCGTCTTTTGGCTTACCTGTATTGATGATCGTCGGAATGACGGGGTCGGCATTGGTGCGGTGGCCCGAAACCGTACCTCCGGCGGCGGCACCTTTCGCCTTTTGCACGATCGCATCGACGGTGTCACCCACTACGATGGTTGACGGCGGCTCGGCGTTCAGCCTGCCTACACGGGCCGACTTTCGCTTGCCGCTGCGTTCTATCGCTTCCGATTGCATGTTGGCACGGCTGGCACGCCGTTTATCACGCCACTCGTTGAAGTGGACCATCAGATTTTCCCAGGCAAGTTCGAAATGCCCGACCAAACCCGCAAACGACACATTTGTTATAACCAGCGTTGAGGCAACCAGCGTGGTGAAGATCAAAATGCCGGCACCGATCCTGCTGAGAAGATAAACCGCGTATGTTGAAAAAGCCGCACCGACCAGCCCGCCATGCCACCCGAACAAACTTGCCAGCCCTGAGACAGACGCGACGAACAACAGGAAGCCGACCACACGGCTCGTCCTTGGCCGCAGGCTTTCGGATCTAAAAACACGCCAGGCGATCAGCCCAAGCAATACCGGAAACAAATAAGCCGTGACGCCGACGATCGACATCATCAGTTCGGCAAAATTAGCCCCAACGACACCGATCCAGTTTTGCACTTTTTGCGAGGACGCCGTGTTGAATGTTGGATCGCTCTGATCAAACGAAACGAGGCAAAGGAACACGAGCACCGCAAACGCGAGCAGTGCGACGGCCAGGACCTCGTTTGAGCGCGACGGCGGCTTGCGGGCGACCGCGCGCTTTTTCAACAACGTCGCACCGTCATCGAGACAGAAATTCAGCCCGTCATCATCGTAGGTCTTTTTGCAGGTTGGACAGATCTTCATCCGTGCGTTGTGTCTTTGCGATTGTTAAAACGGTTAGTAGGCTTTTTCCTCAGCCCGAGCGATAGAAAAAGTGTATCAGCAAAACAGCTTAAGAGTACAACGGAATTTGAAGCGAACACGTTCGACCTTCGGTTTAAGTTTTCCTTCTTCTTCTTTTATTCCTCTTATTCCTCCTTTTCCGTGGATAAAAATTCCGTGGATCAGATCTAAACCACTGAAGAAGATGAACAAGAGGATAAGAGGAAAATGAAGAAATGCATCTTTATCCGGCTGCGACCGCACCTTTCTTGAACAGCAGGAACTCCTTTATAAATTCGTCGATCTCGCCATCGAGGACGGCATCGACGTTTGACTGCTCGTATTTGGTTCGCGTGTCCTTTACGAGTTTATACGGATGCAAAACGTAATTCCTGATCTGCGAGCCGAACGAAATGTCCATCTTATTCGCCTCAAGGTCGGCCGCATCGGCACGGCGTTTTTCAAGTTCAAGCTCGTAGAGTTTCGACCGCAGCACCTGCATCGCAAGCGCACGATTTTGCAATTGCGAACGCTGGTTCTGACAGGTGACGACGATATTTGTCGGAAGATGCGTGATGCGAACGGCGCTGTCCGTCACATTCACGTGCTGGCCGCC
>JBGTJP010000089.1:0-7823 GCA_041745075.1 Pyrinomonadaceae bacterium
GGGGAACAGATCCAAACTCCGGGGCAAGAATAATTTGTTTGTCCGCTTCGTCCCTGAAAGGGACAAATTCAATAGCGTAGGGTGCAGCGAGCTTCGAGCGTAAACCCTACGAACAAAACCACAAACCATTCGCTCCCTGAAGGGGGGCAACCAGCGAGAATGTTCGTACCTTTCTGGGAAGGTACTCATCCGAGCATCTCGATCGTCGGGTGCTACCGGAGCTATTGAATATATCCCATGGCATTGTCCAACGCGGATCCTATCGCGGGCAGGGTTTGGTTTCGAAAGCTCGCTGCTTTTCGTCTGTTCTCCAAACATACTTCCCAGCTTTGTTTATACGGCCTGCAGCTACGACGTAATTGCCTGCTTTGTCTATATGGCCTAGACCTACAGATGCAATGCCTGCTATGAAACTAGAGGCATCTCGGAACTGAGGAGCGATAGAGATTTGGCCGGACTTATCTATGTATCCCCATTTATCGTCGATCTCGACGGCAGCCAGTCCGTCGGAAAACGGTTCTGCGTAGTCAAATCTCGTATCGACAACTACCTTTCCTGACTTATCTATGAACCCGTATTTGCCATCGACCGCGACCACAGCTAAGCCTTCAGAGAAACTATTTACAAAGTCATAACGAACCGGAATCACTATGTCGCCGCTCTTATCTATGTAGCCCCATTTTCCTTTACGGAACTTTGGGTCCTGATCGTTTAACGCATACACGTACCCAATATTTACGCCGGCGAGTCCTTCCGAAAATTCATCGGCGCGATCGAACTGCGGATTGATCACAAAGTCTCCCTTGTTATTTATGAAGCCCCACTTATCCCCGACCTGGACGTCGGCAAGGCCTTCAGCAAACGGACTCGCAAAGTCAAACTCCGGCTTGATAACGAATTCTCCCGTTTTGTCTATGTAACCGGATTTGTCTTTAAACCTCACCGCAGCAAGCCCTTCGGAAAATCTATTTAAACTCGGGACGTAGAATACAAATTTGGGCGGAATGATATACGAGCCCGTTCGATCGATAAATCCCCATTTTTCATATTCACCCTCCACGGCTGCGAATCCCTCCGAAAAGTCGGACGTATCCAGGAAGTTGGGCTTTATCACCACGGCGCCCGTTCGGTCGACAAACCCCCAACGCCACAGGCCGTCTTTGCTACAAACGGCAACACGTGCAAGCCCTTCGGAGAACTCCTTTACAAATTGAAATTGAGGTTTGATAACGGCCTTTCCGCTGGCGTCGGCAAATCCCCAAAGCCCACTCTTCCAGTGAATGAACAGTCGCTCTTTTTCCTGACCCAGAAGGGGCAAAGACAGGAGCACCGTCAAAAAAGCAGCACACAAAACTCTTCGGATATCAGGCATAGCGTGACCGAATTCGGGATTTATTTCGCGAGAAGCCGAGAAGCAAGGAATGCGAGATTTTTACCCCGAATCGTTTCCAATGATACTGCAAACCGAACTGGCTAGACCAACTTTCTGGCGAATGAAGATATCTGGTAGGGTACTGTGACTATCAGAGCGGCGGACCGATGGCGATAAACGGCGAGGCGAAGCCCCGCTATCCATTCTTCAGCAATCACGGAAAGGCTCTGCGGTCCTTTTCTCGCCATACTGGCGCCACCCTTCCCCGGCGCTTTTTACTAATCCGCCCTTACCCATTACAATTGACCTGAACCGAAAATGAGTTATCAGGTAATTGCCAGAAAATGGAGGCCGCAGACTTTTGAGGAAGTTACGGGGCAGGAGAGTATTACGCAGACGCTGCGTAATGCACTGGAGCATGACCGGCTGCATCATGCTTATCTGTTTTCGGGGGCACGCGGCGTGGGCAAGACGACGACCGCACGGCTCCTTGCTAAGGCCCTGAACTGCCACAAGACCGACAAACCCAACATTCTGCCGTGCCGGACGGACGACGCGGACGCGTGCCCTTCGTGCATCGAGATCTCGGAAAGCCGCTCGATGGACGTGCTTGAGATCGACGCCGCTTCGCACACGGGCGTGGACGATATCCGCGACACGATCCTTGAGGGCATAAACATCCGCCCGGCCCGCGACCGTTACAAAGTTTTCATCATTGACGAGGTGCATATGCTCTCAAAGTCCTCGTTCAATGCCCTGCTCAAAACGCTGGAAGAACCGCCGCCGAACGTTATGTTCGTCATGGCGACGACCGAACTGCACAAGGTGCCAGAAACCATCCTTTCACGCTGTCAGGAATTCGAGTTTCGCACCATCCCGCTGCAAAAGATCTTCGACAGGCTAAGGATTATCGCCGATGCCGAGAAGATCGAGGTCGATGACGCCGCCCTAAAGGAAATTGCCCGTTCGGGTGAGGGCTCGATGCGTGACGCACAGTCGAATTTCGATCAGGTAATAAGCTTTTCGGGCGAGAAAATTTCGGTTGCGGATGTGACAACAGCACTTGGCCTGGCCGGTTCTGAGATGCTGATCAAACTTCTTTCCGCGATCGCCCAGAAACAGCCAAAAACCGCCTTGGATGTCGTGGCCGACCTGACCGCCCGCGGCCAGGACCTGCGAAACTTCTGCCGCGACCTGCTCTCGCTTTTCCGCGACCTGTTGGTTTTCAAGGTCTCAGGCGGCGACGAGAAACTGTCCGAATCCGCGGCCCTTACACCGGCCGAATTGTCCGAACACGCGGCCAATTTCACCGAATCCGACCTCGTCAGATTCTTTAATTCGCTGGCAGAAACCGAGACAAAATTGCGTGAAGCGACGCAGGCCCGCTATGTTGTCGAGATCGGCCTTGTAAAGCTGATCGAAATGCGAAGCGTCACCGCCGTCGAAACGCTGCTCGAACGCATCGCCGGTCTCGAACAGCGTCTGTCGGGCGGCATTCCCGCGGCCGCCGCGGCAACTCAATCTGCTTCTCCTCCATCCGGGGAAAAAAAAACTTTGAACGCGGCTCCGGCGGCTAAGGAGTCGGAGGCCTTCGATCAACCAGAGTCCGTATCTATTGAACCGGTTGAGGTTATCGCAAACGATAGGCCGGACTCCGTCGAACTGCCTGAGTTTGTCGAGGCGGATCTTCCTCGGATCGATCCTGAACCTGATCCATCCGGATCGATCCAGCCCAAGCCGGAAAAGACTGGCTACGACCTCAGCTTTCTGGATTCGCTCGATCTGCTGCCCGATATTCCGTCCGAAGACCTCGAACACGCCGACGACGAATGGCTCGACAATGCTCTGGACAGGAAACTGATCGCTTCGGGCGACGATCTGAGGCCGCTTGAAAATGCCTCTGATCTGGTTGCGTTGGCACTTAACCGGCGTTCACAACCCGACGCCGGTCCGAGCGGCGGGCATTCTAACGGAAACGCCTCTGCGGCTGCCCCCGCCCGCGAAACCGCCGTTTACACGCCGCCGGTCTTCGAGCCTGAAGCCGAAATTGAGAGGCCGCCGCTTTCCGCCGAACCGACCGAAGAAGAACTGCTCGCATACGCAAACGCCGACCGTGCCGTCCGTGCGACACTCCGCATCTTTCGCGGTTCTATCAAGGAAGTGCGAAAGCGATAACCGGAACTTACCCGACGCACCTTTCGTATTTTCAGTATATTTGGCAGAATCAGTACATACTTGATGAAATTTAGACTTGCCTTGGCAAAACCGATTTTTTCACTCGCTGTGCTGATGGCGATCTTCAGCACCGCCAGCGTATTTGGCCAATCGGACGCTCCATTTTCAATAAATGCTTCCCCGCTGCCGGCCCCGACCAGCCCTGTAAACGATTACGCGGGCGTTATCAATGCCGCAACAAAGGCCGCTCTTGAAAAACGTGTTAAGGACTTTAAGACGACCAGCGGCGTCGAACTCGCCGTTGCCGTTGTCAAAACCACCGGTGACCGGCCGATATTCGATTATTCGCTCGCCGTCGCACGCGGCTGGGGCATCGGCTCAAAAGAAGACGATAACCCCAGTGCTCTTTTGTTTATCGCCATCGACGACCGTAAATACTTCACCCAGGTCAGTAAGGACCTCGAGGATGAACTGCCCGACGGCGTGGTCGGCAGCCTCCAGCGGCAATATCTGGTGCCGGAATTCCGCAAACAGAATTACGCAAAAGGCATCGCGGACACGATCGAATCATACATAAAAACCGTCGAAGCAAAGCGATCGGGCGGCAAACCACCCGCCGGGGCGACCGCCGAACGGGAATCGGACAGCCCTGAATCGGGCTTTTCCACGCTGTTCTGCTGCTTTGTGGTCGTTCTCGTGATCGTTATCGTACTGTGGTCAAATCGAGGCGGAGGCGGAAAATCAAAAGGTGACAATGATCGCTGGGGCGGCGGCTTCGGCGGCGGCGGCTCCGCACTGCCGTGGATAATCGGCTCGGCGATCGGCAGCCTTGGGGACTCTTCGTCGTCGGGCGGCTGGGGCGGTTCGTCATCGGGCGGTTCGGATTGGGGCGGATTCGGCGGCGGCGGAGATTTTGGAGGTGGTGGTGCCGGGGGCGGCTGGTAAAAACCGATGAAACACCAATTTGAAGCATTCATAGACGATCTAAAAGGCACGCACGGTAATAACCTTGCTTCGGTCATCCTTTACGGCTCGGCCGCTGCCGGCGATTTTGTGCCGCATCAGTCGGACTATAATCTCCTGATCGCACTGCACCGCATCGCCCCAGAGGACCTTCGGAACGCCCATGCATGTGTCCGCGAATGGCATCGAATGGGCCATCCAGTTCCTGTTTATTTCACGGTTTCCGAACTGCAGAATGCCGCGGATGTTTTTCCGATAGAGTTCCACCAGATGGAAGTTGCTCACAAAGTGCTTTTTGGAACCGATGTTTTGGCCGGCCTGAAGATATCCGATTCATTCTTGCGACACCAGGCGGAATATGAACTGCGAAGCAAATTGGTACAGCTACGCCGACAATACATCCCGGCATCGGCATCGGTCGAAGGGCTGAAAAATTTGATGGCGGACAGCCTTTCGAGCTTTTCGGCATTGTTCCGGGCCGTCCTGCTTTTGCACGGAATAGCACCGCCGGCCACCAAGCACGAGATCGTGGCCCTGACCGTTCAGGAGGTCGGCCTTGACGGCGCCGTATTTGAAAAAATATTTAATATTCGTGAGAATAACTTCGCCGGAACACTCGAAGATACGGAAGCCAACCGTCTGTTTGGCGTTTACATGGAACAGATCGAAAAGGTAATAGATTCGGTCGATGCAGTTGGGAAATCGTAAATCGTAAATTGTTGATGGTTGATCGTTCGAGGCGATTAACAATTAACGATTGACACGAAACAATTAACTTTTTATGAGGAGAAGAACTATGAGAAGAACAATATTATTGTCGATCGCGTTATTCGCAGCCTTCGGCTTGAGCGGCTGTAGCTATAACGAGTTGACCGCCAAGCAGCAAAATGTCAAAGGCAAGTGGGCAAACGTCGAAAGCTCGATGCAGCGGCGGGCCGACCTTATCCCGAACATTGTAAAGGCGGCACAGATGGCCGGGGTTCAGGAACAAGAGGTGTTCGGCCAGATCGCGGATGCTCGCTCGCGTCTTTTGAATGCACAGCAGGCCGCTCCAACGGGTGAAGGCGGCGACAAGACGCCCGAACAAAAACAAGCGGTGATCGAGGCAAACAACAGTTTTGGTGGCACGATCGGTCGGCTTCTCAGTCTGCAGGAATCCTATCCGCAGCTTCGGTCGGTCGATGCATTCATGAATGTTCAAAACGAACTCGCCGGGACGGAGAACCGGATAGGTGTTGCCAGAACCGACTATAACAACGCGGTTCAGGATTATAACACCACTCGTAATTCATTCCCCGCCGTCTTGACCGCGGGACTGCTTGGTTTTAAGGAAGAACCGACGTTTCAGGCTGATCCGGGGGCACGCCAGGCACCTGACATCGGCGACCCGAACTCGCTTCGCCGCGACCAGCCCGCACAGGCTCCGGCGAACGCACCCGCTGCGGCAAATAAGCAAGAATAGCTTAGAAGCCCCGCGAACTGCACATTGCGCAGTGATCACAAGGCTTGCCGTTCGGCTCGAACGTGCAGGCCTTTTCATTTTTCAGACCGTCTACGATCTCGTCGGCCACTGCTTCGAGAACGGCAAATTTTTCCTGGCTTGGATGTGCGGATCGTGGATTCCCGGAAAAAGACTCCAGCTTATCGAGACGATGGTTTATCTTTTCCAAACTCGCGAAAATAGATGCAAGATCACCGCCCCGATGTTCAGATTCAAGTAGATTGGCGATCCGGTTTGCTAGCTTTTGGGATTCATTCATTTTTTACGAGATGTTTTTGAAAGTGAGGATGTCAATGTGATCATTTCAACACAATTATTTTCGAGCGTTCGTTAGTTTAAGAACTAACACTCATCAGCACTGAAGAAAAATTCAACCGTCGAGCAGATCGATATAATCAACAACCCCAACGATGGCCGAATCGATGGCGGCACCCGGTTTTCCGGTGGCGGCTGTTGAGGCCGACCAGCCTTCCTGAGCTATAAGCACGATGTCGCCTTCACCGGAATTAACGGAATCGAGGGCAAGGCAAGTGTAGTCCATGTCCTCGCCTTCGGGTGTGATCTGGCGGCAGAGCATAACGCTTGTTCCTTCGTAACGCTGGTTTTTTTGCGTTGCGACGATGTTTCCCAAGACTCGCGCTATTAGCATTTTCTTAACGATTCTCTGCGTTGTTTACGTGAAAGTCTGAGTCGATGATGCCAACGATAGTGCAGTCGGTCGGCGTTTCGTCGCGTTTGAAAGGGAACGAAGCTTCTTTGCCCCGGCACCAAAAGACAAGTTCGCCGACACCCGCACCGACGGCGTCGAGGGCGACCATCGGTTTTCCTCTATCCTTGAGGTCGGCGTCGAGTGTTTGAACGATGAGGAATTTTCGCCCTTTAAGAGTTTCGTTCTTCACCGAGGAAACGACCGTTCCTATTACGCGGGCGATCTGCATCTTTTACCTTCCCTGCCGTTTGTAGTTCGCATATGCGATCGCAAGAAAAGACGCGATCAGCAAAATGCTGTATTCCATACCGTTGCGGCCACCGCCGACGACGAACCAGCCTTCCTTCCAATGGACCAGTGCGATGCCCGAAGCTAGCTGTAACGCAAACAACAGTGCGATGATCCATGCATAGAAACCTGCCGCGAGAAGAACACTGCCGACCAGTTCAAATATCGTAATTGCCCACGCAACGAAAAAACCCAGGGGTAGCCCCTGCGATCCGAGAAACGTGCCAAAGCCCTCGACCCCGCCATTCGCGATTCGCGCCGCTCCGTGCACGAACATGAGAACGCAAAGTACCAATCGTATAAAAACGAGAGCGTTTGATTTGTTGTCAGATCCCAGCATTAGGATTTCTTCTTCAGGCCTTCGATGGTCGATCTGAGCCTGCCTGCGTCAGGGGCAGACGGAACAAGGTCAAGATATTTCTGCAGCTCGGCCGCGGCCTCACCTTTTCGATCCGCCTGGATGTAAAGCCCGCCGAGAAACCGGTGGGCAAGAGCTACGCGGGCGTCATTGGTTATCGACACCGCAGCTTTTAATGCGGTTTCGGCATCTTTCGCGTTTTTTAGGTAATAAAGCGAAATGCCGAGATACATATATGCTTCGGCAAAATCACGCCGCTGCTTCAACACATCGATAAAAATGGCGGAAGCAACTTCGTAATTCTTTTTCAAGTATTGCGTGTAGCCGACCGAATATTTCGCTTCGAAGTATTCCTGATCGATAGAAACCGCTTTAACGAATGCTTCCAAAGCCTTGTCCAGACTGTTCGCCTTAAGGTGAGCAGTCCCCTTTTCATAGTATGCAGCCGCGAAATTCG
>JBGTJP010000090.1:0-13727 GCA_041745075.1 Pyrinomonadaceae bacterium
CTGGCCGGCGAATTGCGGTGGGGCACGAAGACGAATATCGGCTATTATGCTCAGAATCTTGAAGGTCTCGAACCGCGCAATGAAGTGATACAGGAACTCCGTCGTGTTGCCCCGATGGCGGACAACAACACCCTTCGCGGATTCCTGGCTAAGTTCCTTTTCTTTGGCGAAGATGTTTTTAAGAACGTCTCCTCGTTGTCCGGCGGAGAAAAGGGAAGGCTTGCCCTGGCAAAGCTGATCTACTCCGAAAAGAACGTCCTCGTCCTCGACGAGCCGACCAACCATCTCGACATCCCGTCCCGTGAATCGCTCGAAAACGCGCTCGACGAATACACTGGCACCGTAATTGTCGTAAGCCACGACCGCTTTTTCCTGGACAAGATAGCCTCGCAAATACTCTCGTTCGAACGCGACGGTTCGATTCTGTCCTACAACGGCAATTACACCGAGTTTCACGACTGGAAGGCAGAGGCAGAAACACGACCGGTAGGAAGTGTGCCCGGATCAACTAAGTCGTCGATGTCTGAAAATACTAACTCGGCCGCTTCGACCGCAGATCCCGCACCTTCGAACCTCAGCAAAAACCAGCGCGACCGCATAGAGAAACGCATCGCCGAAACAGAAGCCGAAATATCCCGTCTTGAAGAACGTGCAAAAGAAAAGACCCTCGATCTTTCCGACCCGAAGATATCCGGCGACTACGCCCGCCTCAAGGCCGCCACCGATGAGATAACCGAGATCGAGACACGCACGAAATCCCTTTACGAGGAGTGGGAAAAGCTGTCCGCAACCCTCTGACGGGCCGTTATCTCGATCAAGAGAGGTCTAAGATTCCAAACGATAATTCGGAGCTTCCTTCGTAATTATCACATCGTGCACATGAGATTCGCGCAGGCCGGCGGAGGTTATTCTCACAAATTTAGCGTTGGTTTGAAGTTCCGCAATGTTCCTGCAGCCGGTGTAGCCCATACCGGCTCGCAGGCCGCCGACTAGCTGCGTCACCATTTCGGCGATCGTGCCTTTGTAAGCGACGCGGCCTTCGATTCCCTCGGGCACGAACTTTGAGTCCTTCGTCGTGGTTTCCTGGGCGTAACGGTCGCTGGATCCTTTTTTCATCGCCCCTATCGAGCCCATCCCGCGATAGGTCTTGAAACTTCGGCCCTGATAAAGTATTACCTCGCCCGGGGCCTCTTCGGTGCCGGCAAAAAGTGAACCGATCATTATCGAGTCGGCTCCCGCCGCGATAGCTTTTGCGACATCGCCCGAAAATTTGATCCCGCCGTCGGCGATGATCGGAACGCCCGTGCCCTTTGCGGCACTGACGGCCTCGTGAATTGCCATAATTTGCGGAACGCCCGCACCCGTAACGACCCGGGTGGTGCAGATCGAGCCCGGCCCGATGCCGATCTTAACGGCGTCAACCCCGGCCGAGATAAGTTCTTTCGTCGCCTCCGAGGTTGCGACATTGCCCGCGATCAACTCGATCTCAGGAAATTTTGATTTGATCTGCCGAACGGCGTCAAGCACACGCGAGCTGTGCCCGTGCGCCGTGTCCACGACAATTGCGTCCGCGCGTGCGTTCACAAGCGCGTCCGTCCTTTCCAAAAAATCGCCGGTTGCTCCGACCGCCGCCGCGCATCTCAACCGGCCGAGATCGTCCTTCGCGGCTTTCGGAAAATTTATCGCCTTTTGAATGTCTTTTACGGTGATCAGCCCTTTCAAATGCCCGTCATCATCCACCACCAACAGCTTTTCAATTCGGTGTTTCTGAAGCTTTACCTTTGCTTCTTCCAGTGTCGTGCCAACCGGGACCGTGACAAGCGGCTGCGGCGTCATAACTTCGGAAACGGGAATGTCGAACCTTGATTCAAAACGCAGATCGCGGTTTGTAATAATTCCAACAAGCAAACCGTTCTCGTCAACCACCGGCACACCGCTTATCTTGAACCGGCCCATTATCTGAAGTGCCTCTGAAACCAAAGCGCTTTGATGGATCGTGACCGGGTCGACGATCATGCCGGATTCGCTCCTTTTCACCTTATCGACTTCCTCCGCCTGCTCACCGATGGAATAGTTCTTATGGATAACTCCGATGCCGCCCTGCTGTGCAAGGGCGATGGCCAAATTCGCTTCGGTCACGGTATCCATCGCCGACGAGCAAAGAGGAATGTTTAAGGCAATGCCACGCGAAAATTTGGTTCGCGTATCAACCTCACCGGGCAGAACCTCGGAATACGCCGGGACCAGCAAGACGTCGTCAAAGGTCAGGCCTTCTTTAATTTCTTGGATATTCATACGTTTACCTGGCACACAGCCACTGTTTTCATACAGAAAAGCCCGCACTTATTCTGCGGGCCAAACCGGGGTAAAATTTCCTTTCTTTTTAAGGGCATGTGCCCAAGATAGTCCATGATCTTAGTTCGGCCTTTCGCCGTTTGCGGGCGGCCTGCCAACGACGATCGGCGTCGGTACCGTCCGTGGCCGATTCGCGTTCGTTGCCCGGGTGGTCATCGACGGGCGATTTGACATAGTAGGCCGGTCGGCGGGTACCGTCCTGTTTGACATGGTCGGGACCGAAGCCGTGTTCGAATTCGTATCCGCGGCCGGTTTCGGGTTTTCGGTGCCTGATCGCGGTTCGGGCCTGCCGCCGGTTCCAGCCGCCGGTTGAGGCGTCGCGCTGTCGGGCCGTACTCCCGTCCCGTACGCAATTTGGCCGGTGTCCCATATTTGGGCAAGATTGCCTGAATTTATGCTCAACTCGATATTCGATTGGCTTGAGCTCTCAGGCTGTTGAGGAAGCTCGATCGGTTTGCCGTTCAGTGTCAACTGGGCGAATTGGGCACGCGATCTCGAATAGCGGAGATTCAGGCTTTCCCTCGGTTCAAATAGAACCGGTTTTCCGGGGGCAATAAGGAGATCGCTGCTTTTTCCGTCGGTCACCGACCGCAGCCAAACCTCGTCTCCCGCTGCGCTGAATTCAACCTTTAGAGATTCCATTACCGGGGCCGATCCGGGCAGGACCGCGACATTTGCATCTAAGGTGTTAGCGGCCGGGCTGGCCGAATTTGAATTTGCCGTGCTGGACGCAATAGGGGCTTCGTTTCGGTAATTTTGAATGTAATTGACCAGAAACAAAATTCCGGCGGTCATAATGCCCAATATCAGGGTCGCAAAGGCAATGGTCGGTATAATTGAAGAAAGCGACCGGTCGTCGGTCAGGACCTCCGGACGGTAGCTTTTCAGCTTTTCGTCGTCAGCCTCGTCATTCTCAGCCACAAGCCTGGAATATTCCCGCAGGGCCTCCTGTTCATCGACGCCGACGTATTTCGCGTATGAGCGAACGAACCCTTTATTAAAGATTCCGCCCGGCAATATCTTAAAATTGTCCGAGTCGATGGCCTCAAGATAGAGCGGCGAAATGCGGGTCTGTTCCGCCACTTCGCTTAGCGTGATGCCGCGTTCCTCGCGAGCTGTGCGCAATTTTTCACCAAGACTTGAAGACATTATTTCGAGAGTCGCTGTTTCCGCTAAAGGCTAAACCATAAGGCTATTATAATCTTACAATATAGCGTCCGGCTAAATTGAAAGTCAATTAGTACCTGCCGATTCAAACGATCTAATGCGTTCCCTCGGCTGCGGGTTTTGGTTTATCGACGCGGTATATTAGAATCACGTCAGTATTCGGATAGTGAGGACACAAAAATGAGTTTAGAAGCGCTCGGCATGATCGAAACAAAGGGCTTTGTATCCAGTGTTGAAGCCGCGGATGCAATGGTCAAGGCGGCAAATGTTCAACTGGTAGGCAAAGAATACATCGGCGCCGGCTATGTCACGATCTTTGTCCGTGGTGACGTTGGCGCGGTCAAGGCAGCGACCGACGCTGGCGCATCGGCCGCCCGCCGGGTGGGCGAATTAATAAGCGTTCACGTCATCCCGCGGCCTCACGCCGAGGTGGAACGGGTGATTCCAAAAGGCGGCAAGGTTGGGCTGAGCCCGGACGAAAAGTCGCTCGAGTCGGGCGGTGGACGCCAGCTTACATCCGGTGACGGCAGACAGTCCTCATTAAAGGCGTCCGAAACCCCTAAGACCAAATCGAAATAGGGAAGCCGTCTCCAGCCGGTTCCCTCCCCGCTTGGCTTGAGACCCGGCTGCCTGCTGACGGCAAATGAGTGATACCGACCTTATTTCTCAACAAGAAGCTCGGGACTCTGTAGAAGCGGCCCACAGGGCCTCTGTGTCTGTTTCAAAATTTGAACAGGCGCAAGTAGATGAAATTTGCGAAGCGATGGCCAATGCCGCCCTTAGCGACGCGGCCAGGCTAGGCCAGCTTGCACACGAAGAGACCGGCTATGGCAAGGCCGAGGATAAACGCGAAAAGAACCGTTTTGCCGCCGAGGATGTCTGGAACCATTTTCGCGGTCTGAAGACGGTCGGTGTCGTTTCGGACAACGGAAGCGTTGTCGAAATCGTTTCGCCACGCGGTGTCGTCGCGGCGATAATCCCTTCAACAAATCCGACCTCGACCGCGATCTTTAAGATAATTATCGCGATAAAATCGAGGAACACGGTTGTGCTCTCGCCGCATCCGTCGGCGGTTCGATGTATTTCGGAAACGGCCCGGGTAATGCGCGAGGCGGGCGTCAGGCATGGACTGCCTGCCGAGGCGGTGATCTGCCTTTCGAACTCGACCATCGAGGGCACCGAGGCCCTCATGAAGCACAAGAAAACCGCAGTGATCCTCGCGACCGGCGGGATCGGGCTTGTCCGCGCGGCCTATTCGTCTGGAAAACCTGCGTTTGGCGTCGGACCGGGCAACGTACCGGTATTTATCGAACGGACGGCGGATATCGAAAAGGCGGTATCGGATATTTTGACCGGGACCTGTTTTGATAATGGAACTATATGCGCCTCGGAACAGTCGGTTGTGGTGGACGCCCCGGTGAATGATGAGGTCCGGGAACAGTTCAAACTGCAGGGCGGGCATTTTCTCAGTTCGTCCGAGGCCGATGCGGTGGCAAAAGTTTTGCTGACGCCCCAGCGTACCTTAAATGCCGGGATCGTCGGTAAATCGGCGGAATACATAGCTAACCTTGCCGGAATTTCCGTGCCTTCGGGCACCCGGTGCCTGCTTGCCGATTGCGGCGGCGTCGGCCGCGATTTTCCGTGGTCGATCGAAAAGCTGTCGCCTACACTCGCGTATTTTGTCGCGGATGGCATCGAAAACGGAGCAAACCGCTGTGAAGAGATACTCAAATTCGGCGGAATGGGCCACACGGCCGGTATGCATACGCGGGATCGTGACGCAGCCGTTCGTTACGGCGCACAAATGCCGGCGGCTCGGATCGTGATCAATTCGCCGACCACGCACGGTGCGATCGGACTGTCCACCGATCTCCCGCCATCGATGACGCTCGGCTGCGGATCGTGGGGCGGCAATGTAACGTCCGACAATATCTCACCGCTTCATCTTATGGACGTAAAGCGGGTTGCGTTCGAGACAAAGCCGGTCAATACGAAAAATGTGGTCCGGCCAATATCCGTCGAGCCCGCCATGAAGTCGAAACCGATGCCGAAACGCGAGCAGATAGCGGCGATCGTTGACAGTTTCCTGAGCAGGAAACTTGCCGATATGCCGAGCGAGGAACCGTTGTCGCAAACCGAAACACCGCCCTCGGCTGAAACAGCTTCGCCGGTCAAGACGGTGATTCACGAACTAAGGCCGCAATCTCTCACAGAGAACGGCACGAGACATGAGCCGGTCGATTTTGTAAGCGAGGCTGACGTCCGGACGGCGATCGATAAAGGGCTGAAGATCTATATAACCGCGAAGACCATCCTGACGCCCGCCGCCCGCGACCTTGGCGAGGAACGCGAGATCTTTGCGAGAGTTTAGTGTGTCAATGAGAAAGATTTTCAGAATCGTGCCGCTGATCGTTGTGCTTGCCATTCAAATGGCGGCACAAAAGACCGAGCCGGATGATTCGGGAAAAGTGCTTTTATCCGCACCGTTAAGTTTCGGCCTGGTTGTCGATAATTCGGGCTCGTACCGCTCGATCTTCGAGCGTGTGCTCGATGCGGCAAACTCGATCATCGCCGATACCCGCCCGGGCGATGAGGGGTTCCTGGTAACGTTTGTCGATACTCCAAAGATCGTCCTCAGGCAGGAGATCACCGAAGACCCGCAGGAGCTGCGCGATTCCGTCGAGAATATGTTCATTCAGGGTGGCCCGACGGCGATCCTCGATGCAGTAATGTTCTCGGCAAAATATCTGGCCGAGCAGTCAAAACCCGATACCGGTCGTTCACGGGTCCTGATCGTGATCTCGGATGGTGATGAGCGCGAAAGCGCGGCGTCCATTGACGACGTGGTAAAGACATTAAAGGCGGCGAATATCAAGGTTTTTGTACTCGGACTTTACGATGAGAAGATCTATCCGAAAGTAATAGACCGGCTGTGCAGGGACACCGGCGGAGCGAAATTTGTACCGAAAACGCCAAAGGAGACGGCTTCCGCGGTATCAAGCCTTTTGTCGGCGGTGAGGACGAAGTAGAATATTATTGGAATGCCGGGAACCCTTGTAGAAAAAGCTGCGTGCGAAACATGTGGGACTGAGGTTCGCGAAAACTCGACGTTTTGCTATAACTGCGGCGAGTCCGTTGTCGAACCGCCGGCTCCGCCGATATTGAAGCCCGACACCGGGACTTTGAACGGCGGCGATAGCACGGGTGCGAAAACCCTAACGTTTGCCGACCCCGAACCGGCTCCGATCGCGATGCCGGAGAGCACATCATCGGAGGGTTTCGGTTCACAGCCGGGTCCTCCGGCCTCCGGCGTCCCAACGGCTTTTCCGCGGCGAAAACGACCGGTTAAAAAGGTCGCACCACCCGTTGAGGTAGAGTGGGTGGAGCATTCCGGATCATCGGTCCTTTTCATCGTCGGCTCAGTGGTCGTGGCTCTGGCGGCAATTGGCCTTTTGGTTCTGGCGGCGTATTTGAGGTAAGGCTGGCAAAATGGAAATTGCGATCCTGGTATTTTTTCTTGCGATCCTTGCCGGCGGGCTGTTCCTGGCGGTCGTGATCATCGCCTATAAGCTTTTCAGAAAAAGGAATAAGTAAGGCGGCTGATCGTCAATTATTGATATGCAAGCACTTGGAATGATCGAATGCATGGGCCTGGTGGCTATGATCGAGGCGGCGGACGCCATGGTCAAGGCGGCAAACGTAACTCTCGTCGGATATGAGAAGGTCGATGCGGGGCTTGTAACTGCCATCGTTCGCGGCGAAGTTGGTGCAGTCAAAGCGGCTGTCGATGCCGGGGCAGCTGCCGCCCGTCGGATAGGCACCGTGACCGCCGTCCATGTCATCCCTCGCCCGCATGACGAGGTATCGGACGGTATTCCCGTGATCGAAACCGGGGAAACTACTCGAAAGAAGATCTCGGGCTCCGTGCCCGAAGTAAAAGGGAATTGAACCGCGAAAATACACCGAAGATCACTAAAAACGAAGATATTTTTAGTGATCTTTGGTGTATTTTCGTGGTTTCTTTTAGTTCCGTTTGGGTGCAGGTGCTTCAGCTTCCGCGATGCGGCCTGCTTTAGTGATCGCGATCCGTTTTTCCTTACTCGGCCCGTCGTTGACGACCACTTTGATATTCCTGAACGTACCGTCCTTTCGATCGTTCGTGGGAACATAACCGATCGAATACTGCATCCTCAACTCCGACGCGATCTCCTTTGCCATTCCGGCCAATTCGGAAGTGTTGTTCGGAAAGTAAGCCTTCCCGCCGGTCTCGGTCGCCAGTCTCTGCAAAAACGCCTTTGCCTTCCCCTGCGGGCTCTTTGAGATAAAACCGCTCTCCTTGCTCAGCTCGCTGACAAACCCGATAGTGTATATCTGAACATCGGTCTCGCGAAGCATTTCAAAAAGCTGGGCCTCAGAATAAAAACTGTCGCGATCCTCGCCATCGGAAACGATTATCAAAGCGCGACGCTTGCGGTCTTCCTTGCCGCGTTGTTGTTCGTAATCGCTTACTTTTTCGGCCGCCAAAAAAACGGCGTCGATTATAGCGGTTTGGCCGCCCTCGATATAGAGGTTGTCGAGCGAATCGTTCAGATCAGTTTTATTCTTTGTGAACGGCTGTTCGATGGTTATCTTGTCGCGGCTGACAAACCTGATAATTATAGTTTCGTCTTCCGATCTGTTTGTTCCGACCAGGATCTTTCCCGCCTCGATCACTTTCTCCAACTGCTGCCTTAGCGAGCCGGAATTGTCGATCACCAGGCCGTAATTGGTCGGCACCTCCGCGCGGTCGAAGAATTCGATGTTTTGCGGAATGTTATCCTCAAAGACTTTGAATTCCCCTTCCTGTAAGCCGTTGATCGGGCGGCTGTTGCGGTCGATCACGCGAACATTCAGGTTTACCAGTTCGGTCTTGACCTCGGTAATTATGTCTTCCTCGTTGATCTTGGGAGGCGTGGCGGCGGGCGAAGGGCTTGGCGTGGCTTGAGCCAGGCTTGGCTTGGCCGACCCTTCCGTTGTTTGGCCGTCCACGCGCGGCGAGTAAACCAGGACAAAGGCAACTAGCGCAAAACAGGCGGTCAGCGGGAAAAGGGCAAGAGAATATCGTTTCATAGTGTCAGGGACAAAACTATCTAAAATTCGAAGCCGGCGTTGCGTAGTAACCCTCGCGGCTGCGAACCGTTAGACGCGGCAAACCTCTGGGAGGTTTGACCTTAACTTTAACTTTACGCCATTTTCCATCCGGCTCAAAGTCTTTTGGAGTATAGCCGATCGAGTACTGGTGACGAAGCTCAAGAGCGATCCTCTCAAATATTTCGTCCATTTCGACATTGCTCGATGGATAAAACGATTTCCCGCCAGTCACAGACGTCAGTTCGTCCAGGAAGGCCTGCCCCTGCATACCTATCGAACTTCCGGCGTCGCCGGAGTCTATTATACCGACCGCATACGTTACGACATCCGATTCCTTCATTAAACGGCGAACCTCGCCAAAGTTATAGCGTGAAGAATTATCCTGGCCATCGCTGATGATAAGCAGAGCGCGTTTTTGATGGGTGCCGCGCGTGACACGTTCGATGCCAAGATAAACGGCGTCATAGAGCGCCGTATTTTGACGCGGCTGGACAAGCGTAAGTTTTTCGAGTAGAGCCTCGCCATCGCGGGTGCGGTCCATCAGAAGCTGAGCCCGGCTATTGAATGCTATTAGGAAATATTCATCCGATGGGTGGCTGGATGCGACAAACCGCTTCAAGGCATTCCGTGCCTTACTTATCTTATCCCCGCTCATCGAGCCGGAAACATCGAAAAGCACGCCGACAGACACGGGTGCGTCGCTATCGCTGAAATACGTGATCTCCTGCTCCTGGTTGTTGTCCTGGATAAAAAAATTGTTCTTTGTAAGGCCGGACACATACCGCCCGTAAAGATCGGTCACCGTCAAGGTAAGCGTCACAAGGTCCGTTCGGAGGACGGTCGGTCTGGACGGATCGTCTTCCGGCGGCGGGGTCGCTTCGGGCGACTGGGCGACGATAACTGCCGAAAACAGGCAGAAAAAGCCTACAAACGGCAATAGCCGCTGCAAACACTGGCAACGGTCCAGGAAAACTCTAAAGCCAAGGGCCATATTAACTCCGGGGGAACACTTGTATATTAGGCGACCGGCACAATTTTGCGCAAGATAAATTTTCGATGTTCAAGTAAATAAAATGGTTGTTCGACTTGATGAAAATCAGCTATGATTTTATTTGGCCGCAACCTTTATCCCGTTTGAGCGTGTTATCATTGTTGCTGGTAAAGATGCCATCTATTTACTAAATACCCCGAATAAAGCTGATGTCGGAATTTATTTGTCGTTTAGGAACGCCTTCTGGCGAGGTAGTGACCCGTATTGTCGAGGCCGTCGCCGCAGATGACGCTCGTTTTCAGTTGGAAAAGGAAGGCTTTCGCGTCTTTAAGATCTCCGACTCGAACGGCGGTATCAGATCGATGCTTCCTTTTGGCAGTGGGACCGGGAAGGGCCGCATAAAGCAGGGCGATTTTCTGCTGTTTAACCAGCAATTGTCCGCGTTGCTTCGTGCGGGCATACCGGTGCTTCAGTCGATAGGCCTGCTTAAGAACCGCTCCGGCTCTTCAAACCTTCGCGAGATCCTCATAGATGTGGAAGAGAAGATAAAGAGCGGCGTCCCGCTGTCCGAAGCCTTTGAGTCCCAGGGCGTTTTTCCGAAGATCTACACGGCGTCGATCCTGTCCGGCGAGAAAAGCGGTGCGCTCGATGAGGTCTTGCTGCGTTATGTTGATTACCTCCGCCGCAGCGTTGGTGTGTCAAGGAAACTCCGTGGGGCTCTGGCGTATCCCGCCTTCTTGCTCGTTGCCTCAGGCTTGATGGTAACCTTTCTTACGCTGTACATCGTGCCGCGAATGTCGGACCTTTTCACCACGCTTGCTGCTAACCGGGGACTTCCGACGGTGACGGTAATGGTCCTGGCGGTTTCAAAGTTCGTTTCCGGTAATGTTTGGTGGCTGGCCCCGGCGCTGTTAATAGCGGCCGGTGCGGTTTACATATTACTTCGGACCGAGCGGGGAAAACTGATACTCCACCGCATGCTTCTCAAACTACCGGTTGGCGGAGTTTTGATACGGAACATGGCGACCTCACAACTTGCCCGGTCGCTATCCACGCTTTTGTCGGGCGGCATCACGGTGCCGGATTCGTGGGAAATTGCGTCCCAAGCCCTGAATAATATCGATCTGCGTCAACGCAGCCTCACCGTATCGCCGATGATCAGGGAAGGCCGCGGGTTCACCGAAGCGCTTACACAGGCCGGGTGGCTGCCCGAACTTGCTTTGGATATGATCGGCATCGGAGAAAAATCGGGAAGCCTCCGCGAAATGCTTGACGAAGTAGCAGCCTTTTATGACGCCGAAGCCGAGGTCCGGCTTGAACAACTGACCACATTGCTCGAACCGCTGATCCTGGTATTTATGGCGGGTGTCGTCGTGATCATTCTCCTGGCCATCTATTTGCCGATCATTCAGACGATCTCGGCGGGCCCGATGTCGAACAGGTAAAAAAGGGAAATTATCATCCAATGAGTACTAACTCGAACACCGTAGCCGTAAACACTTCGTCCCCGAAGATCGAACTTTCGGATTTTCTCGAAAACGAACCGCCCGAAGTTGTCGAGGCAAAACAGATGGCACGGCGTTACCGCCTGCCCTACATCGACCTGCTTCCGGCCGACCAGCCTTCGCCGATCGATTACGAAGAGCTTGCGAAGATCCCGGTCGATCTTATGCTTCGCGGACACTTTGTTCCGCTCAAACGGGAAGGCCGTGACCTCCATACCGCGATGGCCGACCCGACCAACCTTGAACGGCTTGATGAACTTGAAAACGTCTTGAATGTCAGGATCGTGCCTTACATTGCGACGCAGGGAGCCATCGATGTTGTCCTGAAAAAGGGAGATGCAACCCAAAGGGTCCTTCAGGAAGCGGCCTCTACTTTTAAAATATCCCTCGTTAAGGAGACCGATCAGGGCGAAGAAGTTCTCGACCTCGATCGGCTGGCGACCGACTCCGACATGTCGCCGATAATCAAGCTTGTCGATACCATCGTTTATAACGCAATGGAATCGAGGGCGTCGGATATCCATATCGAGGCCGGTGACCGCGATGTTCGCGTTAAATTCCGCATCGATGGAGCGCTTTATTCAAAGGTCGATCCGATCGACATGGCCTATCATCAAACGCTGATCTCGCGAATAAAGGTTATGTCGGAACTCGACATCGCCGAACGCCGCATCCCGCAGGACGGCCGTTTTCGCGTCAGATATAAGGGCCGCACGGTCGATTTTCGTGTTTCGATCCTTCCGTCGGCTTATGGCGAAAATTGCGTTATCCGTATTCTCGACAAAGAACAAATATCGGAGGAGTTCAAAAACCTCAGCCTTGATGTAGTAGGCTTCGACCCGGCGGACATTCAGCGTTTCCGAATTTATATCAAAGAGCCTTACGGGATGGTCCTGGTCACCGGGCCTACCGGCTCAGGTAAAACCACCACGCTCTATGGAGCGTTGAACGAGATCCGCAACGACGAGGACAAGATCATCACTATCGAAGACCCTGTCGAGTACCAGCTTCAGGGCATTATGCAGATCCCGGTCAACGAGAAAAAAGGTTTGACCTTCGCCCGCGGCCTTCGCTCGATCCTTCGTCACGATCCGGATAAGGTCATGGTTGGAGAAATTCGTGACGAGGAAACGGCCCAGATCGCGATCCAATCGGCGCTTAACGGCCACCTAGTTTTCACGACCGTTCACGCAAACAACGTGATCGACGTTATCGGCCGTTTCCTCAACATGGGCGTTGAGCCTTACAATTTTGTATCGGCCCTGAACTGCGTGCTTGCACAAAGGCTTGTCCGGCTGCTTTGTCCGGTCTGCAAACGTCAATTCGTGCCGTCGGAAGAAGATCTGCGCGAGTCGGGTTTGCGGCCGCTGGATGCCGACGGACACACGTTTTTTATGAACGTCGGCTGCGATGCCTGCAACCACACTGGCTATCGCGGCAGGACCGCGATCCACGAGCTTTTGGATATGTCGGATACGATCCGTGAAATGATAATCGAACGCCGCCCGGGTTCAGAGATCCGTCGACAGGCTGAGAAGGAAGGCCTCTCAAGCCTGCGCGAGTCCGCGGTAAAGAAGGTCTTTACGGGCGTAACGACACTTCACGAGATCAATCGCGTGACTTTTGTCGAAGAAATCAAGTGAAACCGTCGTTGCGGAAGGCAACGGCTTTTGCGGACCGTCGCATATTGCGGAAGCCCGCGCGTAAGCAGGGGCGTAACATCCAACGTGAGCACTCTGTCTTGCCTAGAGCATTTGTTTGTAAACGTCGGGATCCACATTGCCGCCGCTGACGATCAGGCACACTTTCCTGCCGTTGAATCGATCCTTGTTTTCTAATACGGCACCCAGGCTAACCGCCCCTGTAGGCTCCGATTTGAGATTCGCCAACCCGAAATACAGCCGCAGCCCTTCGGTAATGTTCTCATCTGCGACTTCGATAAAATCTTTGACACCGTTTTCGATTATCGGCCAGTTCAAACTGCCGAGTGAAATTGTCCGGGCGCCGTCCGCAATTGTCATAGGTTCGGTTTCGTTCGCAACGATCTTGCCGGTTCGAAATGAACGTGCAGCATCGTTTCCAAGCAAAGGTTCGGCGCCGTAAACTTCTGTCTTACAGCCGTTTCGCATCAGTCCCGTTATCACTCCTGAGATCAATCCGCCGCCGCCGACGGGCACTATCACCGCATCGAAATCCTGTTTTACCAGCTCGTCGCCCAGCGTTGAATTTCCTTCGATGACGAATCGATCGTCATACGCACTGGCAAAATACGCACCAGGCATCTGTTCGGCAAGCTGAGCGACGCGTTCGTTTCTGCCGATCTTCTTTACGTCTACCAGATCTACCGTCGCATCATATCCGCGAACCGCCTCGATCTTCACCCTGGCCGATGTCTCCGGCATGACGACCGTGCATTTTTTGCCTGTTAGTTTACAAGCATAAGCGAGCGCCTGGCCAAAGTTGCCTGAGGACGCCGTCAATATCTCATCCTGTTCCACGTTCAGCGCCAGATTATATGCCGCACGAAACTTGAAACTGCCCGTGTGCTGAAAGGTCTCGGTCGCGATGGTCAGATCAAG
>JBGTJP010000091.1:0-22569 GCA_041745075.1 Pyrinomonadaceae bacterium
ATTTTGTCCCATAGGGAACGCGGGCCGTGTCGCCAAGATAAATAAAATGCTCGTTCGGCAGACGGTCATGCAGGGCGCGGTAAACCGTCAGGCCGCCGACGCCCGAATCGAATATTCCTATCGGAAGATCTTTTGTCAACATGCGTATTATCCGCGAGCGTGACCAAGAGTGGATTATTTCACAGGCAGGTAAAAACTTGTACCCAACGCATCGTCTGATCGACCAAGAGTAAAAAAGTTTCTGAAATATGGCGCCTAATACCCGTTTCTTTAAATTGACGCAGTTTCTGCGACAAGTCCTCCTGCCTCCCGCCGCCAACCACAAAAAAAGCGCAAGATCCGTGCTTCACTCTAAATACTCATATGAAAAAAATAAATATCTATATCGCGGCCTTTGTCTGCTGTCTGATCGCGGCAGTATTGTTTTTGATCGGGGAAAATTCCATTTCCGCACAGGAATCGGTCAAGAATCCAGGCCCTGAGGCGCGGCCCAGCCGAAAACAGGACGGCGATATGGCGTCGGAGATCCGCCGCCGCACAAAACGCGAAGCCACCTTCCTGAATGAAAAGTACAGTGCCAACGGTGTATTTATAGATCTCTTGGACGGATACCAGAACGTGGCTCTGGCAAGGACGGAAGACGACAACAATTTTACGTCGGCCTGTATAACAAGTCTTGCGGAAGCGAATTCCTTTTTCGGAAGAGACCTTGAAACCGGTGCTCGCATGGCCCGAACTCCCGCCCCGGTACGGAGCACCGCAAAGGCCGCTGCCGACCACGGGATGCCGGAAGCCGAGTTTATTTTCTACTCGAATCTGATCGAAGAGGCGCGGCAGCACAGGCTGGCCTCTCCGAATTCCGCTGCGATAAATATCGTTAACAATGACGGTGCGGGCGAAGGTTTTAATGACACCAGTGCCGCATTTGCAAATCCGGAAGGCGGCAATACCGGAGCAACCAAGGGAGCACAGCGGCTGAACGTGTTCAATTTCGCGGCTGGTATTTGGGGAGCCTTCCTCGATACAAATGTTCCGATAAACGTCCGGTCGCAGATGGATCCGCAGACATGTTCGACGGGCTCGGCGGTTTTGGGTTCAGCCGGAACGATCAGCGTTACTCGCGATTTTTCCGGAGCCCAAGTGCCTGGCACGTGGTATCACATAGCCTTAGCCAACAAACAAGCGGGAACGGACTTGAGTCCCGCCAATCCCGACATTAACGCTACCTTCAATCTCAGCATTGATTCGGGCTGTTTTCAAGCCGGGGGCCGCTGGTACTACGGTCTGAACAATTCCACGCCGGCATCGCGGATCAACCTGTTAGTTGTCCTTCTTCACGAAATGGGTCACGGCCTCGGTTTCTCAGCTTTCGCAGATGGAAGCAACGGTACATTGTTCAACGGGATGCCTGATGTTTGGTCGCGATTTATGTTTGACAGCACCACCGGACTGTACTGGAACTCGCCTTCGATGACCAATGCCCAGCGGCAGGCGTCGGCGATCAGCAATGGTGCCCTCAGATGGGACGGTCCGAGCGTCAAACTAGCTTCGTCCTACCTAACAGCGGGACGGGATGCAGCGACCGGACAGGTGCAGCTTAATGCGCCGACATCTTTCGCACCGGGCTCGTCGGTCTCACATTACAGCACCGCGGCCACTCCGAATTTGCTGATGGAACCAAATATCAATTCCGGCCTGGCGATCGACGGCGATCTCACACGGCAATTGCTTCGCGACATCGGCTGGTTCCGCGACACGACCGCTGACAATGCGCCTGACACGATCACGAGTGTATCGCCAAGCGGCGGCGGGGCGGTCATCGGTTCGTCGCGCACGATCACCTGGACTAACAGCGGCGGGTTCAACCACAACGTGAAGATCGAGCTTTCGACCGATGGCGGAGCGACATATCCGACCGTCATTGCGGCAAGTGCGGCCAACACGGGCTCATTTTCGTGGACGGTGCCAAACAACCCGACGTCATCAGCACGCATAAGGGTCCGCGAAGCCGATTTTGCCGAACCGGCGGGCGTTTCCTCGGCTAACTTTACGATCTCGTCCTCACCCCTTGCGGGCGGCGCGACGATCACCGGGCGGGTCGTGGACGCATCCGGTCGGTCGATCAGCAAAGCCAGTGTTGTCTTGACGGGAGCCGACGGAATATCCAGAACCGCCCAGTCAAACGTATTCGGCTATTTCGTTTTTGAGGATGTTCCTGTAGGCGAAAGCTACGTTGTGAATGTCAGGCACAAACGCTATACATTCGAGCCGCGGTTTGTCGGCCTGACGGATAGCATAACCGGACTGGATTTTGTTGCGGCACCGTAAGAGTCGAAACATTTAAGTAACTTGAAACGGCCTTTCGGGGCCGTTTTTTTTACGTCTTAGTTTCGCATCAAGGTGTTTTTTCCTATCCAAAATCCACGTTCTAAAGTCCAGGAATTAAATGGTGGAGGCGGCGGGAATCGAACCCGCATCCAAAGGTTGCGACCAGTGAAATCTACACGTTTAGTCGATTCACTTAAGATTCGCCGTCGAAGAGCAGATGAATCGACAAGACCTCATCGACAGCTAACCTGACTAACTTTAAGCCGCGCCCGCAGGTGGTGGACGCGCCCGAGCCTGAACTGAGTTATGCCTTAGCCGGTCGCATCAGGCGAACTTCCGGTAAGACATTGCTGTAGCTAAAGTTAATTAGGCAGCAAGAGCTAATTCTTGATTAGCATTTGTGTTTTGCAAGTTTTGTTAACGAGCTCACCTACAAAAAGCCCGGCGTGCATTCAAAGATCTATACAAGCCCCTGTCGAAGCCTGTCGCCCCCATATTTGCTCCCCGCCTCATTGAGGCGGGGTTGCAGTTTACCCTATTGAGATGAAAAAAGGAACGCTGCGGTTTATTGAAAATACGCTGCGGCGGGAATTACTTCCAACTTTGGCATTACTTTTGAAGCAATGCGAAGTCTCGAAGATTCTCGGTTACCACAAAACATCCGTGAAATGTCGCTGCTCTGGCGATAAGAGCATCGTTCTGTAGTTTACTTGCGGCAAGATTTTTGTTGATCAACTTTTGATGTCGTAGTCTTCGCACGGCTTTTGCGGTATTTATCCAGTCAGTTTTGGTTGGAACAATAAGTTTGCCGGCTTTATTTAGCGCGGCCTGCCAGCTCTCGTATTTCTGAAGGGCCGATTCATCGATGGTCGAGGCAATCAATTCGTAGAAAACTATTACGGAAAAATAAAATGAGTCGAAATTGGCCTCTATTTGGTCCTTATAGGTAGAAAAGACCGACGTATCAAGCAATGGAAATGCCATACTTCCTTTCTTCCTCTTCAAGGGCCTCCAATGCCTCGCGGGTCGCTTTCTTCAATTCTTTTTGAAGCGGCGTGAGTTTCTTCGGTTTCGGAAAGTCCTTTGCCCGCGGCAAATGCGCATAATCGCGCAGACCGTTTCCGTTTTGAGTGGGTTCTTTCTTTTTCGGCATTACCATAACCTCGCAACAATTATATCAAAACAACGGGCGTGGTAAAGGTTTGAACCTTGCGAACGGATCCTCAAGATAAAATACTGCATCCTACTTCCAGTTCTTCTCTTTCCTGAATCTCTTAATAACCATCTCGCGCCGGAGCTTTGGCAGGTGGTCGATGAACAGTTTGCCGTTGCAATGATCGGTTTCGTGCATAAAGGCCCGGGCGGCGTAACCTGTCGCATCGCGTTCGAACCATTCGCCTTTCTCGTTTTGAGCCTTGAGGCGGGCCGTCATCGGGCGGACGACTACAGCCGGCACCTTGCCTACTGAAAGGCAGCCCTCCGAACCGGACTGCTCGCCTTCGGTATGAATAATTTCAGGGTTTGCTGCGATCAGCTTTGTCCCGTCACAGTCCATCACAAACAGACGCAGATTCAGCCCGATCTGCGGCGCCGCCAGCCCGACCCCCTCAGCAGCGTACATCGTATCGAACATATCGGAGCACAGTTTGATGAGGTCGGAGTCGAACTCCGTGACTGGTTGACCGAGTTCGCCCAAAACCTTTTCGGGGTATTCTGTGATCTTTCTGACAGCCATGTACATCGTGACGCAGAGATCGCGGGACACGGAGACGCGGGAATCCAGGTCGGACAGATCGCCGCGTCCCACCATCTTCGGTGTCTGTATCCTACCTCGGAATATACCCGCTCCGGGCTCCGCGTCTGAAACCCCGCTGTGCAAAAAACCCCTTCTCTTCCCGGCTCTTGCACTCCCAGCAAACGACCCGTTCCTCATTGCCCGGACCTAGCCAGATATTGTAATGCTCCATCAGGCGGTCGCACTCTACACAACGCATTGAAGGCTTTTCAGTGATCTTGGGGTCAGTTGATTCGATCATGAAACGATTCTATAGGTGAACGTCAGTGGGTTCAATCGAAAAAACGGCCTTGATGACCGTTTTTTTTAAAAATTTATGATTCTGGATCGCAGGTTGTCACTATTCCGGCTGTCCTTTACACCCCGCCCCGAACAATGCCGGCTGCTTGGTGCTGATTATCGGGTAATTCTCGGCTTCCTTATTGATCTCAAGCCAATTCAGGTACTCTTCGGGAATGGACATATCTGAGAATATGGCCTCGACCGGACATTCCGGGATGCAGGCGTCGCAATCGATGCATGTATCGGGATTGATAAGAAGCCGGTCGGGTAATTCGTGGAACGCCTCGACCGGGCAAACAGCGGCGCAATCGGTGTACTTACATTCTATGCAAGGCTCGGCAACAATATAGGTCATCGGGGTAGCTAACTCTCCTTCCGCGGCCTCTGCCGGCCGCAAAGTAAAACCGTAATACCGGACGCAGCACTTGTCAAATCACATCGAACAAGTGGTAGAATGCCACCAATAAACGATTCTTGACCGTAGGTTAAACATAAGGAAAAACAGATGAAAGACATCAAAGCGGAGCGTGAACTATCCCTCGATTTTCTGCGCGTGACCGAAGCTGCGGCGATCGAGTCCGCCAAGACAATGGGCCAGGGCGACCGCAAGCATTCGGACCACGTAGCTGTCGAGGCAATGCGCGAAGTGATGGACACGGTCCCCATGCGCGGCCGCATCGTTATCGGCGAAGGCGAACGCGACGAGGCCCCGATGCTCTATATCGGCGAGGAGCTTGGCGGCGGCGTATTTTCGGATGAGGCGCGTGCCGAGTTTCCGGAGGTCGATATTGCGGTCGATCCGCTTGAAGGAACAAATCTATGTGCTCTCGGGGCGAACAACGCCATCGCCGTCCTTGCGGCTGCCGAACGCGGTGGGCTATTGAACGCCCCGGATATCTATATGGACAAGATCGTGGTCGGGCCTTCCTGTCGCGGTTCTGTCGATATAGAGGCTCCGGTTGCGGATAACCTCAAAAACATCGCTCGGCGTCTGGGCCGGGATGTTGACGACCTTACGGTGATCTGTCTTGAACGCTCGCGGCACAAACAGTTGATCGACGATGTACGTGCAACAGGGGCGAGAATTCGCCTTATTTCAGATGGTGACCTTTCGGCCGGAATATCGGCGGCCGTTGCCGGCACAAATATTCATGCGTTGATGGGAATAGGCGGGGCACCCGAAGGCGTTATTACTGCAGCGGCGATGAAGTGTTTGAACGGCGAGATACAGGCAAAGCTTATATTCGATCCCGAACGGCTCGGTGTCGATAAGTCAAAGGTGCCTCCGGCAGAGGAGGTAAAGGAACGACTTAAAGAGATGGGCATCACCGATCCGGACAAGATCTATGACACAAACGATCTCGCTCCCGGCAAGAAGATCATTTTTGCTGCAACCGGTGTTACCGATGGTGCATTGCTTCGCGGCGTGCGGTTTTTTGGAGCGGGCAAACGGACCCACTCGGTCGTTATGACATCGGACAGCAAAAGCATCCGCTTTGTTGATACCGTTCATGTCGAGGGCGGGCCCGACGCGGTTATCAGGTTTTGATTTGAACTTGTTTTTACTTATTCTTAGTCCTAAAAATCGGCCGAGCGCCGAAATACCCGATAGTGGTCTTATCTCGGAGGTATAAATGGATTTTTCTCAGAATAACGGGAAAAACGGCAATGGTCTCAAGGGAAATGGCTTCAAACCGGATGACGGGCAGGGAAAATTGATAGTCTTGACGGCCCCCCTTACGGAGGCGATCGATCATGCAGGCTATTTTATCCAAATGGCAATGGCGTCGCTGCCGATCTGGCTTGAAGGGATCCTGAACCGAAAGTATCCAAAATGGCGCGACGTTGAAAAATATGAGGACGGCTCGGCCAAATATATGCCGGCGGGCGTCCGGCTTGTCGAAAAATCGCTCGAGCGAGCCTACGCCGCCGGTGACATTGTTTCTTGCTTTCCGGAAGATCTCGAAAAGTTTATCGGCCCGCGAACCCGCGTCGTCGCCGTTTCGACGCATAATCCGCTCGGCGTGACGTTCGCGGCAGGCGTTTACACGTCGATCTTCGGCTCATCGAAAATGCCGATCAACTCGCATTATTCGCGCCAGCTTTTTGCTCAGATAAAATCGAACCCGCACCGTGAGAATTTCAAGGTCATCGTTGGCGGTTCGGGCGGCTGGCAGATAATCCAGACGGATATGTACGACGAGCTGGGCATCGACTGCGTGGTCGAAGGACGGAGCGAATCGCAGGACACGCTCGACCTTTTTGCCAAAGCCGTGGCCGGCGAAGACCTGCCCAAAGAAATTACGGTTGTTCACCCAAAAGAACGTGACGCGATCATGTTCCCCGACACGCGGACGACGTTCGGCGTGGTCGAAATGACGACCGGGTGCGGCCGCCGATGTAAGTTCTGCGTTCCCGACCTCAATCCGCAGATCGATCTGCCAAAGGACAAGATAATGGATGCCGTGCGGGCAAACGTCCGCGAGGGCAACAAGCAGATCTCGCTTGCGACCGAGGATATGTTCATTTGGGGCCAGGTCCACACGGAAACGCCGTTCTATTTCCCGAACCGCGAGGCGTTGCTCGATCTTTACGGCGATATCGTAGATACGCCGGGCGTCGAGCAGCATGTTTTGAGCCATTCGACGATCGCTCCTGCGGTGGTCGATCCGATCTTGATAAAAGAGCTTTCGCGCATTTTGCTGCCGAAAAGCCCGATACATTTCCCGTATCTGAGTTCGCATCCGGAAAAGAAGGCGTTGGCTCCGTTGATCGGCCTTGAAACCGGCTCAATCAAGATGGCGAAAAAAGTGATGGCAAGCAAGGCGGTTCCGTTTGCGATCGAGCATTGGCAGAGCGTGGTTCTTGAAGGCCTGAGCGTCTTGAACGAGAACAACTGGTTCCCTGCGATGACGCTGATCGTCGGCAATCCGGACGAGACCGACGAAGACAACATGGCGACGCTCGATCTAGTTTACGAAATGGAACGACGTGGGTTGTTCGCCTTTCTTATTCCGTCGATCTTCACGCCGCTTCACGACACGCGGATGGAGATGGAAAAAGGCGTCACAAAGACCCGCGATCTGACGCCGCTGCAATGGCAGTTGATGATGAAGTGCTGGAAGATGAATCTTCGTCCGGGGCAGTACAGTTGGTGGGGCCCGACCGCATGGCGGCTGGGTTCGATAGGAATGTGGCTCTATAAACTGAGAAAGCTGAACGGCCCGAATTTCACCTATCCACTGCTGATGTTCTCAGGCGCTTTGAGCGAAAAACGGCTTGCGAAAATGGGCAAGATATACGAAAGCAAGCCGCTCAAGACACTGAACCGCGACGAGCTGATCGCTACCCTAAAGCCGAATCAGCTTAAGCATATGCGAGCCGACAACGGCGGCATCCCGGCTGAGTTTTTGGCAGCGGCCGCGGCAACAGTGTGATGCAGGTAGGTCAGGTCGAAAGTGGCGGGCTGTAAAATTTTGAACGCGGATGCCGCAGATTAAGCGGATTTACGCTGATTCTTTTTTGAAATTCGCGTTCATCCGCTCGATTCGCCCCATCCGCGTTCAAAAAAATCTTTGGACATGGATTCTTCACAGGCAGTGCCGACTTGATATTATGACCGACTCTAAACCATACGTTCTCGATTT
Organism: Pyrinomonadaceae bacterium; assembly: GCA_041745075.1. Taxonomy (GTDB): domain Bacteria; phylum Acidobacteriota; class Blastocatellia; order Pyrinomonadales; family Pyrinomonadaceae; genus OLB17. The sequence continues at coordinate 8,053 of JBGTJP010000091.1, forward strand.
CAGCCAGGTCGGCAATACCGATGTCGCCCTTGTGGGCGGTAAGTGCGCCAGTCTTGGCGAACTCTTTCGTGAACTGACGACACAGGGCGTGCGTGCGGTCGACGGCTTTTCAACCACCAGCCATGCTTATGAACTTCTGCTTGAGACGGGCGGGTTGAGCAAAAAACTTCAAAAGCTGCTCAAGGGACTCGATGTAAACGATCTCGACGAGCTTGCGCGTGTCGGCAGCGAAGCCCGGAATCTGATGCTGGAAGCGCCTTTTCCGCTCGAGGTCGAATCTGCCATCCATAGCGCATATGCCTCACTTGGTGAACGTATAGGCAAAAAATCTTTCGAGGTAGCGGTTCGCTCGTCGGCCACCGCCGAAGATCTGCCGGATGCATCTTTCGCGGGCCAGCAGGACACGATATTAAACGTTCGCGGAAAGGCTCGGCTGATCGAGGCGTGCCACGAATGTTATGCCTCGCTCTGGACAGACCGCGCGATCTCATATCGAACCGCAAAAGGATTTGACCATTTCGATGTCGCTCTTTCTATCGGCATTCAGCCGATGGTTCGCTCGGACATCGCTTGCTCCGGCGTTATGTTTACGCTCGACACCGAAAGCGGTTTTCGCGAAGCGGTAGTTATAAACGGCGCGTGGGGCTTGGGCGAAGCGGTCGTGCAGGGAATGGCGACGCCCGATGAATGGATCGTTTATAAGCCCACGTTGAAACTCGGTTTCCGCCCGATCGTCACGCGGAAACTTGGTGTAAAAGAAGTGAAGATGGTCTTTGCCGACGACGGCACCGGAACGCAGGTCCGTGATGTTGTCGCCACACAGCGAAATCGCTTTTGCCTCGCCGGTTTTGAGGTTTTGCAGCTTGCAACGTGGGCTTGCGCGATCGAAGATCATTATTCGGCCCTCGCCGGCCACCATCAGCCGATGGATATCGAATGGGCAAAGGACGGCGTAACGGGCGAATTGTTCATCTTGCAGGCGCGGCCAGAGACGGTTCACACGCAAAAGGATAAGAACTTTATCGAAACGTATCGGTTGACCGGCGATCACGGCGCTCCGCTTGTGTCCGGTGTAGCGGTGGGCGAAAAGATAGGGCAGGGGAAAGCACACGTTCTTCTCGATGCGGCGAAACTGACGAGCTTCAACGAGGGCGAAATACTTGTTACGACGATGACCGATCCGGCGTGGGAGCCGATAATGAAACGCGCATCCGCCATTGTCACCGAACGCGGCGGGCGAACGTGTCACAGCGCGATCATCAGCCGCGAGCTGGGCATTCCGTGTATTGTGGGAACCGGCAATGCGACCGAAGCCGTTAAAACCGGCTCGGACATCACCGTTTCGTGTGCCGAGGGCGAACGGGGAAATATCTATTACGGCAGCATCGATTTCGAGATCGACCGCCGTGAGATAACCGACAGCGAACGCCCGAACACAAAGGTGATGATGAATGTCGGCGACCCCGACCACGCCTTCGCCGTTTCGCGTTTGCCGAATGACGGCGTCGGCCTTGCCCGGCTTGAATTCATCATCAACAACCACATCGGTATTCACCCGATGGCATTGGTCAATTACCCGAATCTCAAGAAACCCGCCGACATCGAGGAAATTTCACGGCGGATCCTTGAAGAAGACCCGAAGGAATTTTTTGTACGGTCGGTCGCGGAAGGCGTCGGCCGGATCGCGGCTGCGTTTTATCCGAAACCGGTGATCGTCCGCATGTCGGACTTCAAATCGAACGAATACGCGATGCTTATCGGCGGCAAGGAGTTCGAACCGATCGAAGAAAATCCGATGATCGGTTTCCGCGGGGCTTCGCGTTATTATGACGACCGCTACCGGGCCGGTTTTAAGCTGGAATGCCTCGCACTGTGCCGCGTCCGCGACGACATGGGATTGACGAATGTGACGCCGATGATCCCGTTTTGCCGCACGGTCGAGGAAGGTGAGAAGGTCATTGCTCTGATGGCCGAACATGGCCTTGTCCAGGGCGAGAACGGGCTTGAGATATACGCGATGTGCGAACTGCCGGCGAACGTCGTTTTCGCCGATGAATTTTTGAAGGTCTTTGACGGATATTCGATCGGCTCGAACGACTTGACGCAGTTGGCTTTAGGGCTCGACCGCGATTCCGAAATGGTCGCTCATCTTTTTGACGAACGAAACGGAGCCGTTGAGAAAATGGTCGCAATGGCCATCGATGCAGCAAAACGCGCAGGCAAAAAGATCGGCATCTGTGGCCAGGCGCCATCGGATTATCCCGAATTTGCCGAATTTCTGGTACAACGCGGGATCAATTCAATTTCTCTTAACCCAGACACCGTCATCCAAACGACGCATCATATATTGGAGACGGAAAAATCGCTGGGAACGGAAGGTCGTCGGATGGCAAGCGTCCCGCTTGCCTGAGCGTGAAACGCAAACGACCTCGGCGAATAGGCAAGTTGGAGTTATTAAACAGTTGGGCTGCTAGCCTTTGACTTTGCGTGTGGGAGATTAATCAAAATTAGAGTGAGGTTTGAAATATGAAACAACATTTCTTTTCTGCAGCAATTTTAGTGCTGGTTTTACCTTTGTTGGCGATGGCTCAAACGAACAATGCGAACAGCGAACAAACTGCCGTCAAGCGTGTTGTTGAAGATTATCTGTCGAAGAAGGACTCAGAAGCTGTCAAACGTTCGTTGTCTGCCGATGCCAAAATCATTTCGGTTGACGGACGCGGGCGCGTTGTGGAAACGCTCATTTCGAGGCCGTCTAAACAACGAGCAGACGCGACAACCATTTTGCCCGAACAGAAAGTTACTACGATTGACGTAACCGAAAGCGGCGCGTCGGTCAAAGTCGAAAGTGAATTTCCGTCCGAGGTGAAACCTTCTATTTTGCCGCACAAGCACATTCAGTATATTTCGCTTTTGAAAATAAATGGCGAGTGGAAAATCGTCAGCGTTCTGATGCCGCCGTTAAAATTTGCAGAAGTGGCGAGGAAATAGACGGCGTTTTTGCAATCAACGGACAGCCCGACAGATCGATGGACGTGAAGGCGAAACAGCGACTTTGTTATCACCGTCCTTTGGTGAACACGGAGTTGCGTGGCGGCGATTTCGCCCCACGACATCTCAGAGGTTAACGCCGCAAAAGACAGCGAAGCTGCAGGCGAGGGCGCCTGCGTTCCCGGGTGAATATGACCGAACCGGCCGAAAGCTACATCCCAAACGACATCTCGCGATATTTACGTTCGCAGGCATTTCGGGCCTGGGGTGTAACGTTGGCTATCGTATTCGCCTGGGTTTTTGCGATCGTGGCTGCACCGGTTGCCCGCGAGATCGGGTTGGGCATTGCCGGGCCTCTTTACGCTTTTTTCGGCTACATCTGCCACCAGCTGCCTGAACGGTCGCTTCATTTCGACGGACATCCGCTGGCGGTTTGTACACGATGCTTTGGGGTTTATCTTGGCCTGTTCGCGGGCATATTGGCCTACCCGTTTTGGCGGCGAATTGAGGACGTCGAGCCGCTGGCACGTATCTGGCTGTTCTTGTCGCTGATACCGATCGGCATTGACTGGTCGCTGACCGTTTTCGGCATTTGGGAGAATACGCATATTTCGCGGTTCCTGACCGGGCTAATATTGGGCGTTGCTTGTGCAACCTTCATCGTGCCGGCGGTTGTTGAAATTCGCCGTAACATTGCCCTCAAGAGGCAATTGCCGGCCTGAACATTTGTTGACATATCATCGTAGAAAGAGCAAGATTATTGGTATTGAAAGCGACATGGGATTTACACAGGAAACAGCCGTTAAACGGGCAAAACACGATCTGGCGAAGCGTTTGAAGATAAACGAAGGTGATATCAGCGAAGGTTCGGTGGCGAAAGTCGATTTTCCTGATATGTCTTTGGGCGCACCCGCAGGCGGCGAGATGTCCGCCCAAATGATCTCGACCGGCTGGAAGATCGGTCTGAAGGCCAACGGTAAAAGCTACGAATACAGGGCCGACAAATATCAGCTGCGGCTGAAGGATTTTGACGGTTCTAATCACGTCATTGTTTCTTAGGGCGGTCAGGCTTCTGCATCGAACGAGGTTCGTGCCAATGGAATCATAAACCAGGAGTTATATTTATGAATCGCAGCAATTTTTGGATACGCGTCGGCATCGCCGGCATTTTGGTGGTTTCGGCGGCCGTTCTTGGCCAGATCGGACGCTGGCAGTCAAAACCGTTCCTTAATGTCGAGGTTGACCATTCCGCGGTCCAAAAACCGCAAACTACGTCGCGCACTCTTAAAGACTCCGAGCCTGAAATACTGGTCCGCTTCAAACCGGGCGTCAAGCTTTCGGAGATCAGGAAGATCGCCGGCCGCTATAATGATCGTGTCGAGGACAATATCGAATCGGTGAAAGGCCTGGTTGCGATCGACGATCTTGACGGTGCCGATCTCGATTCGGTGACGAGGCAGTATGAAGCAATGACCGACCTCGTCGATTATGTAAGCCCGAATGACGTGATCACACTTGATGACCCGACCGCCTTTGTCTCAACGCGCGATGCACTGGTTCGTGAGGACAATGTGCCGAACGATCCGCAGTTCGCTGAACAATGGGCATTGAACAACACCGGACAGGACGGCGGAAAGGCGGGGGCCGATGTCCAAGCTCTTAACGCCTGGACAAAGTCGAAGGGAAGCAGGGATGTCGTCGTCGCTGTGCTGGATACGGGTGTGGATTACACGCACCTCGATCTCGTTTCGAATATGTGGGTCCGGCCGGACAATGTTCCGCAGTATTTCGACGAAGAGCTTGGAGCCTATAACGACCTTCAAGGGTTTGACGCTAACATCAATACTTCGGACCCGATGGATGACAACGGCCACGGCACACATTGTTCCGGCATTATCGGGGCCGAAGGAAACAACAACGAGGGCATCGCCGGCATCAACTGGAATGTTCAGATAATGCCGCTAAAGTTTCTCGGCCGCGGCGGTTTTGGTTCGACCAAAGACGCGATCGAGGCGATCAACTATGCCATCGACCGCAAGCAAAAAGGCGTTAACATCCGGGTCATCAGCGCAAGCTGGGGCTCCACCCAGAATTCCAAAGCACTTGAGGACGCCATCCGCGCCGCGGGCGAGAACGGTATTCTTTTCGTTGCCGCTGCGGGAAACAACAGCACGGACAACGACAAGCGACCGCATTACCCCTCAAATTACGACCTGCCTAACGTGATCAGCGTTGCCGCCCTGGACCGCACCGATTCGCTTGCATCATTCTCCAACTATGGTGCGAAAACAGTCCACGTGGCGGCGCCCGGACGCGAGATCGTGTCAACCTGGCTCAACGACGCATATCGCGAAGCGTCGGGTACTTCTATGGCGACTCCTTACGTTTCCGGCATCGCGGCATTGATCATCGCCAACGAACCGAACATTTCGGTCGAAAAGCTGCGCGAACGCCTTTTGCGGTCGGCGGATAAGATCGACTCTCTGAGCGGAAAGGTCGCCAGCGGCGGCCGGATCAACGCCGCAAAGGCTTTGGGCTTAAAATAACACTCGTTGCTTGACGTTTTGGTTGATTGCCTTGCCGAAAACGTGCGAAACCGGGCCTCTTAATATTCTAGAATGCAGAAAAGCTCCGTAATTACGGGGCTTTTCGCTTTGGCACGTGCCTTGCACCTAAGCATTTATGCAATGCCTGGTCATTGCCTGAGAATAATAAAAGGTGGAGACAAAAATGAACAGAATCAAAAAATTAGCAGCAGTGAGCGTATTTTCTTTATTAGTTTTGGGCTTACCGGCGATTGCATCAGCACAGTGGAACGGCGGAGGAAACAACGGCGGCTATTACGGCAACGGTAATTACGGCAATTACAACATCAAGGCGACGGTGAAGAACTTGAAGACCCGCGCGAAGAGTTTTGAAAAAGCGACCGACCGTTACGATGATCGTATGGATAACCGTAATAATCGTAACAACCGCGGCCGCTACGGCAATTACGGCAACTACGGCAATTACGGCAACTACGGCGGCAACAACAGCGACCCGCTCGAAGATCTCGCCGATCAGTTCAAGTCAGCTACCGACCGACTGGAAGATGCATACGGCAATGGCCGCAACATGAACAACAGTGCCGACGAAGCGCGCCGAGTTCTGGACCTTGCGTCCCGGATCGACCAGATCGTTTACAACACCCGCGGCGGAGCGATCCAGAACCAGTGGAACAGCATGAGGAACGACCTGAACACGCTTGCAAATGCGTACGGCTACAACAACAACAATAACCGTAACAATCGCCGGAACCGCAACGGCAACTGGAGAAACAACATCCCGTTCCCGCTGCCTTACTAACAGCCTTAGCGATCTGAACCGAAAGCAATATCATTTCGGGCCCGGACTTTTTAGTCCGGGTTTTTTTGTTTTGCTGTGACTTCGGTTTTCGAGCACTTCTCGCTTAGAATCTACGCTGCAAAGTTTTCAATTTCCGAATTCTGAATCTATGCCCGGAACACTCTATCTTGTCGCAACGCCGATCGGAAATCTGGCCGATATGTCGTTCCGCGCGATCGAAACCCTTAAAACAGTTGACCTGATCGCCTGTGAAGACACGCGGCATTCGCGAAAACTTCTGACCCATTACGGAATTTCGAATAAACTTATCAGCTATCACGAACACAATGAAGCGAAGCGGCTTGGCGAATTTGCACTGATGCTTGAAAAGGGCAAGTCGATAGCGATAATTTCAGACGCAGGTACGCCGGCCATAAACGACCCGGGCTTCACAATGGTAGTAAAGGCAAATGAGATCGGAGTACAAGTCGTTTCGATCCCCGGGCCTGCTGCGTTTGTAAGTGCCGCGATCGTCTCGGGCCTGCCGACCGATTCGCTCTTTTTCGGCGGATTTTTGCCTTCAAAGAAAGGCGAAAGGCTTCGACGGCTCGAAGAGGTCAGGGCGGTTCCGGCGACGCTCATTTTTTACGAATCGCCCCATCGGATACCGAAATCGCTCGCGGACTGCCGCGAAGTTCTGGGAGATCGGAATGCTGCTCTTGCCCGCGAACTGACCAAACTCCACGAGGAAGTTATCAGAGGAACTCTTGGTGATCTGGCCGACCGATATTCGGCCGCGAGTCCTAAAGGCGAGTTTGTTCTTGTCATCGACCGGGCAAAAGAAACCGCTGCGGATCCGGACAAAAAAGCCTCGCTTGCCGAGCGGGTCAGTGAGTTGGAACTGTCCGGGATCGAGCAGAAAGCCGCCCTGAAAGCCGCCGCCAGAGAGTTTGGCATAACCAAATCCGAAGCCTATAGACGCCTGCACAATTTGGCCGGGAAAAAATAAGGAGATCCCGACTCGAGCATTCATTGCAAAAACCTTTGCCGCGAATTCCACGAGAGTCCGCAAACGCAACAAAATCAGAGCGTTAGACAACCGTTCCGAACCTTGATCCATCAAATGATCCATAGGTTGCACGTATTCAAGTGTGACGGCCCGGCAGATTTAGCGGTATCGAATTTGTTGGGCCATTTTCTGTCTTAGTTCAATAAAGGAAGTACGACTATGAAGGGAGTATTAAACATGAGGAATTTCATTGCGGCATTATCATTTTTGGCCGTGATGGCAGGTATCGCCATCGCCCAAGGTTCAGATGACTACAAAAAGGTTGAAGTTTACGTTGGCTACTCGAACGGCCAGGTGGATAGCGGCCTTGATTCGGGAAATTCGGCGGTCGATTTTTTTCGCGATCGCGAAAGTTTTCACGGCTTCAACGTCTCAGGTGTTTATAACGTAAGCCGGTATATCGGTATAAAGGGGGATTTTTCGGGCACATACAACTCGACGCGCTTCACCGGCGGCTTTGATGTAGGCCTTCCCTATACCGTGAGCGTCAAAAATGACAATTCGCTTTATAATTTTCTAGGTGGTGTCCAACTAAAGGACAATTCAAGATCGGGACGGTTTAAGCCTTTTGCCCACGCCTTGGCCGGCGGTGCCCACGTGCGCACGAAGATAAGCGATTATACGTGTACTCCAACGGCAGTTTGTCCAATTCCGACCTTTCCTGACCAGAGCTTTGGCGAAACGGGTTTTGCCGGCGCCTTTGGCGGAGGCCTTGATATTCGCCTGAACAATAAAGTTCAGATCAGAGCGTTTCAGGCGGACTACAATCCGCTTCGCGTAAGCGGCTTCACCCAGCACAACGTACGTTTTGGAGCGGGAATCGTTTTCTAAGCACGATCCGTAGCAACAAAAAAGGGGGCCTCTCGGCTCCCTTTTTTTTATCCGATTATCGCTCCATCAGTTCGGGCGGAAGCTTTTTGTCAACGGCCGGCCGTTCTTTCAGGTCGGTCAATTCCAGCATTGTCAAAAAGATCGTGCGGGTTACCTTTTCCATTTTTTTGTAATCGATCTTGTCCGGACTATCTCCTGCCTGATGGTAGTCCTCGTGAACGCCATCGAACCAAAAAGCGATCGGAATGCCGTTAATCGCGTAGTTAAAGTGGTCGGAGCGGAAAAAGAACCGGTTGGTATCTTTCGGATCGTCATAGCGGTAATCATAGGCCAATTTCAAGTATGCGTCGTTTGTTCCCTTGGTGATCGCCCCCAGCGTAGTGCTCATCATTTCAGTTCCGATCACATAAACGCCATTCTCCCCGGTCAGGTCTTTGTTCTTTGGGTTTGTATCATCGGCTTTTTTGCTGCGGCCGATCATATCGATATTCAACTGGGCGATGACTTTTTTGATATCCACAGTCGGGAACTTATTGAAGTATTCGCTGCCCCAGAGGCCCTTTTCCTCGCCGCAGTGCCAAACCAGCAGCACCGATCTTTTTGGCCGCTTTTTTGCCTTGGCAAGGGCTTCGGCAATTGCGAGGACGGCGACCGTGCCGGATCCGTCGTCATCAGCGCCATTCCAGATCTTATCGTCGCCTCTCGCATTGGGATTTGTGCCGACATGATCGTAGTGGGCACCAACGGCCACCATTTCGGATTTTAATGCCGGATCGCTGCCCTCCCAGAGGGCTACTACGTTCTGCGTCCAAACGGTCTCCTTTTTGCTTGCGGCTCCGGCCGAGCCCGATTTGCTTAGCATAAATGCCGTAGCCGAGGCCTTATCGCCCGATTCGCCTGCAAATATCTCATCGCCGACCTTTTGGGACACGAGGATCACCGGGATCGAGGGGGCTGTGCCCGTATCCGAGCGGAATTTCTCCGGGTAGGTTGAGCCGCGGCCCAGAAAATTTCTCAACTGGCCCCATGAAGCCTGAAGCTGCGGCGGAGCGACCAAAACGATCGCCGCGGCCCCCTTCGTCTGCGCGTGGGTCAATGGATCGGCCCAATCAACGCCCTTTTCGCCTTTCAGGTCGTCCTGTGTGGCTTCGGGCGGACGCGGTGTAAGCGTGTCCCGGCTAAAACCGGGACTCGAAATGACAACGATCTTTCCTTTGACGTCAACGCCCGAAAAGCTGTCGATGCCCTTCGATCTTACGAGCCACCCGTCCTTTCCAAACACGAACTGGCCGCTGGCCGAGCCGTTACCGGCCATCCGGAAAAAATCATCCCCAAAAGTGTAAGTTTTGCTGGCGATCTCAAGCCTGGTTTTGTCAAGGTCGAGCGATTCGCGTGACAGCGCGATCTTCTGAAAATAAGACCCGGGATCGCCGGCGGGCTTAAATCCCCATTTCTCGAGGTTCATCTTGAGGAACTCGGCGGTGACATCGAGGCCCTGTGAAGGTGTATCGCGGCCGCCCATTGCGTCCGACGCGACAAAATGCAGGTACGAGCTCATCTGCGAGGCGGTAATGCTCTCGGCCATCGAGCGTTCGTTTGGGGTGATTTTTACGGTCTGGCCAAATACCAGCGTCGGCAGCAGCAGGCTGATTGCAAATAGGTAGGCAAAAAGGGTTCTTTTCATTTATTCTCCAATTATTTTGGCCGCACAAATACCGCGGCACAGGATCTTGATTCTTAGATGCGAGATACCTGTGTCCCGGCAACTTCACACTTAAGGGTCACTGCAGTAGTACGCAAATTCTTCGGTTTGGTTTCGGCTTCAAGATCCGACGATCGCGATCTTGTTATCATTAGCGGCTTTCAGCATTTCGTCACGGCCGATAATGAGCGTTTTTCCGGCAGTGACCGATAGGCAGGTTGCCCCGGCGTCGACCATCTTTCGGATCGTCGGCATTCCAATAACCGGCACGTCGAAACGCATATCCTGGTCGGGTTTGGCGACCTTAACGACCGTAAGCTTCCCGTTTGCAAGGTTTCCGGCCCTGACGATCGTCGCGTCCGTGCCTTCCATTGCTTCGATCGCGACGCACGCTTTTGCTCGGACCACGATGGTTTGGCCGAGATCGAGGCGTGCTATCTCGCCGGCGATGTGAAGGCCGTATTCGATATTTTCCAGTTCAATATCGCTCGGTTTGCGCCTGGTCAGCACTCCCGCCGCGGCCAGATGGTCCTGTAGGAAAAAGGTCGAATCGATGAGCTCGATGCCGTCCTTTTCCAATTCCGCCGCGATACCGCCGATTAGAGAATCGGTATTTCGACGCGGAAGATTCCAGAGCATTTTCAGCATTCTGACATCCGGCACGGCACCCGAAAATAGCTGAACGTGCTTTACCTGGCCGGCCATTATCACTTTTGAAACGCCTGCGTTCTTAAAAAAAGAGATCATTTTGCCGAGTTGGCCGACACCGACCCACACAAATTCGGCCGCCTCGGTTTCGATGCGCTTGTCGGTCTCTTCTTTTATGGCGGCGACGGCCAGCGATTCGCCCGCTTCAGTGGCGCCTTCCAGCACTAAAAAAGGGAAATCGCCATTGCCGGCGATCAGTCCGTATTTCATATTAAGCCGCTATATTATCAGGAAGAAGCAAGGCGTTTGTAAACGCGTCGAAGCGGAAAAAAGGGCCTGGCTGACCCGTCAATGAATGTCTGTGGTGCAAATCGCAATGGCGTCAAAAATCCGCCGAGAAGAGTCTCAGCGATTCACCGGCGATCCTGACTTCTCGTTCAAAGCTAAGTCCGATCCGTTTAAGAAGCCGGGCGGAGCTTTCATTGTCCGAGGTGGTTATCGCGAGAACGCGCGACAGGCCGAGTTTCTCTTTGCCGTACAGCATCGCGGCATCCGCGGCCTCGTAACCGTAACCTTTCTTTTCGAATTCGGGAAGAAGGGCAAAACCGATGTCGGGATCGGGAAGCGTCTCGCGTTTTACGAATCCGCACAGCCCGATAGGCACCGAATCTGCTTTCAGTTCGGTGATGTAAAGGCCGAATCCATTGTCCGCATAGCTTTTGACGAACCGCGACGCGATGTACTCGCGAGCCTGATCCAGCGTTCGGCGCCGCGGTCTCCGATAAATCGTTTGAACGAGGGCTGATTTAACAGGTCCAGAATGAATTCAGCGTCATCGGCGGTCGCCTCGCGCAGAACAAGCCGTTCGGTCACAAGAATTATCGTACGGCTCATTCACTAAAAGGCTCGATCTCGCCGGGCTTTCGGAGCATCTTATTTACTTCGTCAAGATGCATCTCTTCAAGCAGGATCATCTCGCGGGCATATTCTTCGAGAGCGACGGATTTACCCTCCGCAACTTTCAGGAGTTCGTAATATGCGTCAAGCGTCGAAGTTTCCTGCTCCAGGCTCTCTCGCAAAATGTCGCCAATGTCGTGCTTTTCGGTTTCGAGTAGTTTGCCGATTTTCAAGCTCGGATGTCCGCCGAGCATTGTGACGAATTCGCCAGCCTTACGCGCATGCAACAAACTCTCGTCGCCATTGCCCTGCAGCCACGAGACAATCGGTATCCGGTTATAACCAAACACCATCAAGGCATAGTGTGTGTAGCGTACAACGCCTGCCAATTCCAATTCCAGGATCTTGTTGAGAATTTCGATAGCATTTTGTTTTTCTGGTTCGTTCATATTTTAAATTGCGCCTTTAGCTTCCCGAGTAAGGCCCGCGAATGTGAATAATCGTCACGACATCGGCGGTTACATTAAAGAGGACCCTGTATCGTCCGAGAATCAATTGCCTGATCTCAACTTCGTATTCGCAATCGTTTGGAGAGATCGGATGTCCCAGTGGAAACGATCGCAACAAATTATAGATCGAGTCCCGTGTAGCAATATACCAAGCTGACGCTTCGATCGTTCCCCATTTTTCACAACCCCATTCGAATGAAGTATCGAGATCATCGATTGCTTCTTCTGTAAATTCGACTTGGTAATCTGACATATTTAAGAGGAAATCTTATATTTCTTCTCAAACTCGCGAAATACCTCGTCAGCGGGTTTAGTTCGCCCAGCCTTCATGTCGTCAATGCCCCGCTTCACGCTCGCGATCATATCACGACGATCTTTGTCCCGAACATATTCCTCGTAGCTGTCAGGATCGTGGACAATGGCGGCAGCTTTGCCGTTAACCGTCAGAACAATTGGCTCACCGGTTTTTTTCATCTGCCTGATAAATTTTGCCGAATCTCTTTTAAAAACACTAAGGCTCTGTATGTCGCGGGTGAATTTCATGAGTAAAATTATAACATAGTTGCTAAATTTAGTGCGAATTTAGCAACGTGTTACGGACCCCAATAATCGAAGGTGTACGTAGTACCCTCTGGAACCTCAAATCCGACGCCTTTATATGCGTTATCACTATTGAATTTTTCTCCGCAGGTGATGTCGTGGATTCCAGGTTTGATCTCTCGTTTTTCGCCAATTTGAGCTGGCCATCGTTCTCCATCGATGAAGAAGGGCGGACAATTCCTTCCATCCGGATCGTCCAAAACAAAGTAGGTCTTTCCGTCAGCAGAATTCGTCCACCAGCCTCGTAGGTCACGACTTGAGCAACCGGCGCTAAAAAGAACTATCGCCAATATTGCGGTAAAAAGTAAGGCATCAAAATATTTAGAGTTCATTCACTTGATCTGGCTCCGAATCTGACGTTTCGCCTCATCCCAATCAATGTATTCGATCTCGCCGCATTCGACTGCCGCCCGTCGCTCTTTGAGAATTCGTTTGTGGCGTTCGGGTACTTCATATTCTTCTCGCGGCTGGCTCATCGCTTTCCAAAGTTCTTCCATAAGCTCAATTCTTTGAGCTCCGGTCATATCTTCGATTGCTGGTATTGTTTTGACAGTCATAGAGCTGATTCTAACTCACAAAGCGGGATGTTTTACGATTTCTCTTGTCCTTAATTTAGCTGCTCGCTAATCCAATCCGGATTTCGGCGATTGTCGAGGACAGCGTAAACCGTTGCCTCAGAATCATGGTGGCGATAGAAGATTGAGTATGGGAAAGTATTGCACACCATGCGATGGTATGTGCCATAAACGATTTGGTGGATTCCTCCGTAAACTTTCAGCGAGCGAATATCGGACATGACCGAATCAATAAAATATCGGCCTAAACTGAGTTCTTTATCTTCGTAAAACCAAAACCCGGCCATTATTGTTTTTCGGGCCGACCGCAAAACCCTGACTTTCATTGCGGCAGCCTCTCGCGGAGATCTTTCTCAAAATCATCGAGGTCGATAAAACTGTCTGTCCCGTCAGCTATCGCCTTCTCGCGTTCTTCGAGATATTCCCGGTGCCAATCGGGTGATACAAAGCTATCGGGTTTCAGTCCCATATCTTTCCGCAATGCCTCTAATAGTTCGACTTTTTGGATGGCGGTCATCTCTTCTATCGATGGAATTGTTTGAACTGTCATATCACGGATTATAGCGCGGAAACTCTCAAATTTTCTAAATTATTCCGCCTGCTCGCGTGCGTGATATGAGCTGCGTGTGAGAGGCGAGGATTCAACGTGTTTGAATCCCATTGCCTCGCCGATCTTCTTCCATTCGGCGAACTCTTCAGGGGTAACATAGCGTTCGACCGGCAGGCGTTTTTCGTAGGGCTGCAGGTATTGGCCAATGGTCATGATGTCGCAGGACACGGCACGCAGATCCTTCATCAGATCGACCACTTCTTCAAAAGTTTCTCCCAAGCCGGCCATGATGCCGCTTTTCGTTTTCATTGACGGCTGCTGCGTGTCGCGCCAATGGGCGGAGCGTTCGAGCAATTCCATCGATTGAGCATATTTCGCGTCGGGTCGCACGCGGCGGTAGAGACGTGCGATGGTTTCCGTGTTGTGATTCAGCACGTCGGGGCGTGCTCTCAAAACATTGTTCAGGGCATCTTCGTCGCCATTAAAATCGGGGATCAGGACCTCGACCTTACAGTCCTGATTCATTTCGCGGACCTTTGTGATCGTCTCAGCCCAATGCATCGATCCGCCGTCGGCCAGATCGTCGCGGTTGACGGAGGTGATAACTGCGTGTTTGAGATCGAGATGTTTGACCGCTTCGGCAACATGAGTCGGTTCGAGAGGGTCCAGGTCCATTGGCTTGCCTTTATTGACCGCGCAAAAGCCGCAATGCCGCGTGCAGGTATCGCCGCCAAGCATAAATGTCGCTGTCTTGTCCGTCCAGCATTCAAAAATATTCGGGCACTTTGCTTCCTGACAAACGGTGTGCAGGTTCAGGCCAT